>DASWAE010000139.1:0-33971 GCA_036391275.1 Trebonia sp. | reverse complement strand
CTGGGGCGACGGGGCGGCAGGGGCACCGGGGCGGCAGGGGCAACGGGGCGCGCGGGGCAACGGGGCGGCAGGGGCAACGGGGCGGCAGGGGCAACGGGGCGCGAGGGGGACGGGAAGGGGCGCGGGGCGAGACGCACGGGCGCGAAGCGGCCGGGGCCGGCTGGCGGGACGCCGGGGGGCGGGGCGGGAGGCAAGGCCGGCTGCCGCGGGACGCTTATGGATGAGCCGAACGGGGGCGGGCTTACGCGGGTTTTGCGGCCGGAGCACTGGCGGGGGGCTCTGGGTTCGTGGGGGCGGACCTTGTCACGGGGGGTGCGGCGGCGTTTGATGGGGGGATTATGCGGCCCGTCGCCCACCTGGCCAACCTGGACCTGAACCTGCTCGTGGCGTTGCGCGAGCTGGTCAGGGAGCGCAGCGTTACCCGGGCCGCGCAGCGGCTGGGGGTGACCCAGCCGGCCGCGAGCGCGTCACTGTCGCGGCTGCGGCGGCATTTCGGCGATGACCTGCTGGTCCGCGAGCACGGCGAGTACGTGCTCACGCCGCTCGGCGAGCAGCTCGCCGGGCAGGTTGAGGCGGTCTGCTCGGCCGCCGAGCGGCTGTTCGCGGCGTCGTCCGCGTTCGACGCGGCGACCACCGAGCGCGAGTTCACCCTCGTCATGGCGGACTACACGATCATGGTGATGGGCGAGGCGCTCTCCCACGCGGTGCAGCGGGACGCGCCGCGCGCCCGGCTGCACATCCGGCTGGTGCGCGAGTCGCTCGCCGCCGAGTACTCCGACGGCATCCGGTTCGTGGACGGCATGGTCGCGCCGCCGTCCAACGGGTTCGCCCTTCCCGACACGCGGTCCGCCGAGCTGTTCCGCGACCGGTGGGTGTGCGTGCTCGACGGCGGCAACCCCGTGCTCGACGGCGGCAGCACGCTGCGCATCCGTGACCTGGCGGGGCTGCCGTGGGTGGCGCCCTACTACCGGTCGGGCACGCGGGGGGTGGCCTCCGTGCCGGTGATGCGGCAGCTTGCCCTGCTTGACCTGCAGCCGAGGATCGCGGTGCGGGTGGAGAGCTACCTCGCCGTGCCGTACTTCGTCACCGGGACCGACCGGGTCGCGCTGATGCAGGAGCGGCTCGCGACCAGGCTCGCGGCCTCCTCCAACCTGCGGGTGCTCGAGTGCCCGGGCGAAGCCGAGCCGATCGTCGAGGCACTGTGGTGGCACCGGGAGCACGAGGACGACCCGGCGCACGCCTGGCTGCGGCGGCTGATCATGGAGACCGCCCGGCGGCTGTAAGGGCGCGCTCACGCCTTCCGCCGATCCCCCGTGTCCCGTTAGGCCGCCTATAGGCGGCCTAACGGGCCATGACGATCATGGCGGGCGGGGGGAGGTGGGCTGAGGCCTGGCCAAGGGTGGGGCCGGGGGCGGGGCGGGGCCGGAGGCGAGGCCGGGCCGGGGCGAGGCCGGGGCGAGGCCGGGGCGAGGCGAGGCTGGGCCGGGGGCGGGGCCGGGGCCGGGGCGGGGTGGCGGATGGAGCCGCGGTCCGGCTACCCACCGCGACCGCCCGGGCGATAACGCGGCGGGCCGGCCGGTAATTCAGGCCGCGCACCGCTGGTTTAGTCACGATTGGCACCGCGATTACGCGCCGAGGGCCACCGAACTGGCGGAAAAGCGCTGGTCACGAGGGTGCATTTGGCCGACATAAACGTGGTTTATTTTGACTAGCAGCATCTTTTTCTTGTTACGCCGCTATTGCGGATTTAACGTCCCAGACATGCCGCATGAACTTACTGAGCTCAGGCTGGACGCGGTGACGCGGCCGGCCTCCGGGGCCGTGCACGAGGTCACGGCGGACGTGTGCGTCGTCGGGGCGGGGATCGCGGGGTGCTCCGCCGCCATCGAGTCGGCCCGGCTCGGGCGCTCGGTGCTGCTCGTCGACTCGCTGCCGCTGATCGGCGGCCAGATGGTGCACTCGCTGATCGGGCTGTTCGCCGGGGTGTTCGGCAACGCCCCGCAGTACACGCAGCTCACGCACGGCATCTTCGACGAGGTATTCGCGGCACTTGAACCATCCGGTGACCTGCACTTCTCCCGCGGCCACACCACGACGGTGTTCTACAACGAGGTGGCGCTCGGCCGGTGGCTGGAGCGGACCGTGCGCGACCTGGGGATCCAGGTGATCACCGGCGCGGTGCTCGGCGACGTGGTGCTGCGCGACGGCCTCGTCACCTCGGCTACCTTCAGCACCAGGTACGGGGACGTGCGGGCGCGGGCCGCCGGGTGGGTGGACGCGAGCGGCGACGCGGTGCTGACCTGGCACGCCGGGCTGCCCTGCTGGGTGCCGTCACGGCCGATCTACGGCAGCCAGCAGGTCATCGTGGAGAACCTGGACGAGGCGTACAAGCCGGAGGCCGGGGAGATCGACGCGCTGTTCGCCGCGCGGGGCGAGGAGTCCGGGCTGCTGCGGCGGGGCGGGCTGGCCTTCTTCTTCCCCGGGCGGGGTACCGCGGTGCTGAACGTCACGCACATCGACGCGCCGCTCGACCCGGTCGACGCGGCCCGGGCGATGTTCGAGGGACGCGACCAGGCGGACGCCGCGATCGCGCTGCTCAGGTCCGAGTTCCCCAAGGCGTTCGGCGAGGCGCGGGTGCGCGCTTACGGTTTCCCTGGACGCCGGCAGACCCGCTGGATCCGCGGGGCGCACCAGCTCACCGTGGACGAGGTGCGGTCCGGCGCCGCCTTCGACGACGCGGTGGCGCGGACGGCGTGGCCGGTGGAACTGCACGACCGCAGCGACGGCTACGTGTGGGAGATGTTCCCCGCCGACCACGTGCACTCCGTGCCGCTGCGGTCGCTGCTGCCGCCGGGGGCGCACAACCTGGTCGCCGCGGGGCGGTGCGTCGACGGCGACGCCGCCGCGCTGTCCAGCGTGCGGGTGATGGGGCCCTGCTCGGCGATGGGCCACGCCGCCGCGCACGTGCTCGAGCTCGCGGCCGACGGGAGCCGCACGCTCTCGTTCGGTGCAACAGATCTTGACTCACTGACCAGCGTGCACGACATCGACGTGGGCCTGCTGCGGTCGCGCATCGCCGCGAACCTCGGGCTCGGCGGGCAAACCGGAGGAGGCCGCTGATGTTCCTGACCGACGAGGAGAAGCGGATGCGGGACGGCGCCGAGGGCGACGCCGTGGCGGCCGCGATGGACCTGCTGATCCGGTACGGCTACGCGCTCGACGCGGAGCGGCTGTGCGACATACGGAACGTGGCGGGCACGATGACCCAGCCGTCCCCGGTCAAGGCGCGGCTGGTCGCCGAGGGCGGCTGGGACAAGGCGTTCGCCGTCATCAACCTGGACAGCGACCTGGACCTGACCGTCCCGCCGATGCGGGTGCCGACCTGCCAGCTGCAGCACGGCTTCGGGCCCGACTCGGTGGACATCGTGCCTTACCCGAAGGCCAACGTCGAGCTGCAGGACGACGCCGAGGCGTTCTACGGGCGGCACGGGGTGAACATCCTCGCCACCTGCACCCCGTACCAGGTAGGGAACCTGCCGCTGCGCGGCGAGCACTGCGCGTGGATGGAATCCTCGGCGGTGATCTACGCCAACTCGGTGCTCGGCGCGCGGACCAACTGCGAGGGCATCGCGTCGACCGGGGCGGCGTCCCTCACCGGGAAGATCCCCTGCTGGGGCAACCACCGTGACGAGAACAGGAAGGGCACGCACCTGGTCACGGTCACCGGCATGAAGGTGGAGTCGTTCCAGGACTGGGGGATGCTCGGCTACTTCGCGGGCGGCGTCGCAGGTGAGGACCATCCCGTCATCACCGGCGAGATCTCCCGGCCCGACCTGACCGAGCTCAAGCACTTCGGCGCGGCGGCGGCGACCTCCGGCGGCGTCGAGCTCTACCACATCCCGGGGATCACGCCGGAGGCGGCGACGGTGGCGGCGGCGTTCGGGAGCGAAGCCGCGGTGCCCGAGGCGGTGCCGTACGGTCCGGCCGAGCGGCGCGCGGTGTATGAGACGCTCAACGAGATCGGCGGGTCAAACGACGTGGACTTCGTGCTGCTCGGCTGCCCGCACGCCTCGGTCGACCAGATCAGGCAGGCCGCCGCGCTGCTCGACGGCAAGCGCCTGTCGCCAGGCACCGAGCTGTGGATCATGGCGCCGCGCGCGCTCAAGGTCATGGCGGACCGTTCCGGCTTCACCGAGGTGATCGAGCGGGCCGGCGGGCGGGTGCTGGCGGACTCCTGCCCGGCGATGTCCCGGGCGGCCCCGGCCGGCACCAGGGTGTTCGCCACCGACTCCGCCAAGCAGGCGCACTACCTGCCCGCGATCCTCGGCATCGAGGCCTGGTTCGGGACGCTCGCCGAATGCGTCGATGCCGCGGTCACCGGGCGCTGGAACGGAGGCCTGAGCTGATGAGCGACCCCAGGGTCATCTTGCACGGCAGGCCGGTTGTACCCGGCCGGGTCGAGGGCGAGGCCCTCGTGTCGCACGAGCCGATCTCCGGGTGGGGCGGGATCGACCCGGCCCGCGGCGTGATCATCGAGCCGCGGCACGAGCTGTTCGGCGTGTGCTTCGCCGGCAAGGTCCTGGTGTTCCCCAGCGCCAAGGGGTCATCCGGCTGGTCGGGGTTCTTCCAGACCACGCGGCTGTCCGGCAGCGCGCCGATCGGGATGATCATCGGCCGGATCTCGGCGAAGTCGGCCCTCGGCGCGGTCGTGACCCGCGTGCCCGCCATCACCGACCTGGACGCCGACCCGTGCGCGGTCATCGCCACCGGCGACTGGGTGCTCATCGACAACTCAACCGTGGAGGTGACCAAACGATGACTCGCGAGCTGCGCTCCAACTACGAGCCAGGCACCTCCCGGTGGGCGACCCGCCGGGCGCAGTGGCTCGCGCTCGGGCTGTCCGACGCGGACATGCTCAAGCCGAAGATCGCCATCGTGAACACGTCCTCGCAACTGGCGATCTGCTACAGCCACCTGGACGAGATCGCCCGGCAGGCCAAGCGGGCGATCGACGCGGCGGGCGGCATCGGCTTCGAGGTGCGGACCGCGGCGCCGAGCGACTTCATCCACAGCGCCGGCCACCGCGGCGGCTACATCCTGTCCGCCCGCGACCTGATCACCAACGACATCGAGATGCAGGTCGAGGGCGCGCAGCTGGACGGGATGATCTGCCTCGCCTCCTGCGACAAGACCGCGCCCGGCCAGCTGATGGCGGCGGCCCGGCTGAACATCCCGACGATCATCGTCGCCTGCGGCTACCAGGCGAGCGGGTCCTACCGGGGCAGGCACTGCGACATCGAGGACGTGTTCCTCGCGGCCGGCCACGTCGCCAGCGGACGGCTCAGCGTGGACGAGCTCACCGAGATGAGCGGCAGCGCGGTGCTGTCGCCGGGCGTGTGCGCCGGGATCGGCACCGCCAACACGATGCACCTGGCCTGCGAGGCGCTCGGCATGGCGCTGCCGGGGTCCACGCCGGTCCGCGCGAACAGCGAGCCGATGTGGCGGGCGGTCGACGCGGCCGCCGCCCGCATCGTCGCGCTGGTGGCCGAGGACCTCAAGCCGCGCGACATCATGACCCCGGCCGCGTTCGGGAACGCGGTCACGGCCGTCTTGTCGGTCAGCGGGTCGATCAACTCGGTCAAGCACCTGCAGGCGGTCGCGGCCGAGGCCGAGGCCGACGTGGACGTGTACCGGCTGTTCGAGACCCTGGCCGGCGACGTGCCGCTGCTCACCGCGATCAGGCCCAACGGCGAGACGCCGATCGAGGACTTCGAGGACGCCGGCGGCACCCGGGCGCTGATGAAGCAGCTTGAGCCGCTGCTGGCGGGCGAGGCGCTGACGGTGACCGGGCAGACGGTGGCGCAGAACCTCGAGGGGGCCGCGGTCACCGACGCGGAGACGATCAGGCCGCCCTCGCGGGCGCTGGGCCGGCGGCCGACGATCGTGCTGATCCGGGGCAGCCTCTGCCCGGACGTCGGGATCGTCAAGCTGGCCGTCGCCGACGACCGGCGGCTTGAGTTCAGCGGCCCGGCGAAGGTCTTCGAGTCCGCGCAGCAGGCACTGGACGGGGTCAAGGCGGGCCTGGTCGGGCCCGGCCAGGTCGTGGTGCTGCGCGGCCTCGGGGTCACCGGCTCGCCCGGCATGGGCATGGCCTCCGCGCTCGTCTTCGCGCTCGACGGCGCCGGGCTCACCGGCCAGGTCGCCGTGGTCACCGACGGCCAGCTGTCCGGCCTGGTGAACAAGGGCATCGTGGTCGGCGAGATATCGCCCGAGGCGGCGGCGGGCGGGCCGCTCGGGCTCGTCCGCGACGGTGACGTCATCCGCATCGACGTGCCGGCGCGGACCGCCGACCTGGAGGTGCCGCCGGAGGAGCTAGCCGAACGGAAGCGTGCGCTGACCGACGCGCCGCCGGAACGCCCCGTCGAGGTCGGCTGGCTGTCGGTCTACCAGCGCCTGGTGCGCCCGCTGCCCGAGGGCGCGGTGCTCCGGCCGAGAGGCACGGCATCGTGAGCGCCGCGGGAGGGGACGGCGCGGCAGGCGGCACCGCCGCGCGGGCCGCGCTCAGCGTCACCGGGCTGTCCGTCGCCTACGGGAACGTGGTCGCGGTGCACGACGCGACGTTCGCCGTCGCCGAGGGGGACGCGTGCGCGATCACCGGGCCGAACGGCAACGGCAAGTCCTCGATCCTGATGGGCGTCACCGGCATGGTGCGCCGGCGCGGCGAGGTGGCGATCTTCGGCACGCCGGCGCGGAACGGCGACGTCAAGTGGGCGGCGCGGCACGGGCTCACCCTGGTGCCGGAGCGCCGTCAGCTCTACCCGGAACTGTCCACGGCGGACAACATCGTCCTCGGCTGCTACACGTGGACGAGAAGTATCGGCAAGGCCCGAAGATCCGACGCCTACGGGCGCGCCGTCGACCTCTTCCCCGAGCTGCGGCCGCACCTCAAGCAGCTGGCCGGCACCCTGTCCGGCGGCCAGCAGCAGATGGTGGCGATCGCCCGCGGGCTCGCCGCCGACCCCAAGATCCTCGCCGTCGACGAGCCGTGCCTCGGCCTCGCCGAGTCGGTCGCCAAGCGGGTGTACGACGTGCTGGCGCAGATCCACGCGGCCGGCACCACCCTGATCGTCGTCGAGGAGGCGCCGCGCCGGGCGCTGACCCTGTGCAACCGGCGCGTTGAGGTGCGCAACGGGATGGCGGGTGCGGCATGAAGTTCGGCAACCTCCTCATCGCCGGGATCACCACCGGCTCCATCTACGCGATGTTCGCGGTCTGCGTCTCGGTCTGGTACCGGGTCGCCAACATCCTCAACCTGGCGGTCGGCGACTTCGCCATGGTCGGCGCGCTCGGCGTGGACAACCTGTACCGGGTCAAGGGACTGCCGCTGCCCGTCGCCGTCATCACCACGCTGGTCGTGGTGGCGGTGTTCGCCTACCTCTACGACCAGGTGGTGCTGCGCATCGCGCAAGACGGCAGGCGGCCGATCGAGGGCATCGTCGTCACCTTCTTCTTCACCTTCGCGCTGTCGTTCTTCATCGACGGGGTGGCCAAGGTGCTGTTCGGGACCGACGTGCACGCCGCGCCGACCCTCTGGGGCGGCCGGGCGCTCACCCTGGGCAGCCTCAACTTCGCGCGCGCGGGGCTGCTCGTGCTGGCCTGCGCGGTCATCATCGGCGGGGCGTTCTGGCTCTACATCAGGTACACCCTCGGCGGCAAGGCGCTTGAGGCGAGCGGCGAGAACTCGGTCGGCGCGCGGATCGTCGGGATCGACACCAGGCAGTACCGGCGGCTGATCTTCGTCGGGACCGCGGTCATCGCCGCGGTATTCGGCATCGTGGAATCGCCGATCACCGGGTTCACGTACCTGTCGGGCGCGACGATCTCGCTCACCGGGTTCCTCGCCGCCGCCTACGGCGGGTTCCGCAAGCCTGGCCGGGCGCTGGTCGCCGGGCTGTTCATCGGCGTGCTCGAGGCGATGCTCGGCGGCTACGTCAGCTCCGAGTACGGCGACACGGTGCTGTACGCGATCCTCGCCGCGGCGATCCTCGCCTGGCCGCGCGCCCTCGGCTTCGAATCGGCGGTGAGCGGGTGAACCAGTTCCTGGCCGCGTCCTCGCGGGCCTTCCAGTGGAGCTCGGCGGTCGCGTCGTCGCGGGCCGCGCGGCGGGTGCCGCGCGGCGGCGTGCCCTCGGTCATCGTCCTGGTGGCCGGCGCGATCATCGTGCTCAACTACGGGCTGCTTTACGCCGGGTCGGTGTTCGTGCTGTCGGCCTGCTACGCCATCGTCACCGCGGGCATGGCCGTGCAGATCGGCTTCAGCCAGCAGATCGCGTTCTCCCAGTCGGTGTTCTTCGGGGTCGGCGCGTACGGCGTGGCCCTGCTGAACACCCATGCCCATCTGCCGGTGCTGCTGGCCGGGGTGGTCATGGTGGTCGCGGCGGCGCTGGTCGCGCTGCTGCTCGGCTCGGTGGTCACCCGCGCCTCCGGCCTCGCGCTGGCCGTGGCCACGCTGATGCTGCCGCTGATCGCGGTGGGCTACGTGTCCGGCACGGACTACCTCGGCGGCCCGGTCGGCTCCCCGCTGAGCGGCACGCTGTGGCCCGGCTCGGGATCGACCACCCTGGTCGCGCTGGGCGGCGGCCTCATCGTCGTCGTGCTGCTCGCGGCGGTGGTGCTCATCGCGTCGCGGATCCTGTCCTCGGACATCGGCCTCGAGCTATTCGTGCTCGGCGTCGACGAGCGGACCGCGGCCGCGCTCGGGGTCCGCACGCCGCGCCGCAAGCTCGAGCTGTTCGTGCTCGGCTGCGTCTGCGCCGCCCTGGGCGGCGTGGTCTACGCGGGCACCCAGCAGTTCGTGCCGGAGACCGTGATCGACCCGGCCACCGAGCTGGCCCTGCTGATCATGCTGTTCATCGGCGGACGGCGCTCGCCCATCGGCGCGGTCATCGGCGCGCTGGTCATCCAGTACCTGCAGGGCGCGAGCAACTGGGTGAGCGTCAACATCCTCATCGTCGAGGGCGTGCTGCTCACCGTGGTGCTGCTGGTGGACCCGGAGGGGATCGCCGGCATCGCCTCGACCGGGATCGCGTGGCTCCGCCGGAAGCCGGGGCCGGCCACGGTGCCGGCGGAACTGGGGCCCGCGGAACTGGCCGCCGCGGAACTGACAGGCGAGGAACTGGCGCCCGCCGACCTCGCCGCGGTCGCGGCCGACGCCGAACGGGAAGCGCCGGACGAGACCGCCGGGCGCGCCGCGCGGGACGCGACGCTGCTCGAGGTGCGCGGCGTCTTCAAGGAGTACGGCGGCCTCAGCGTGCTGCACGACGTCTCGCTCGCGCTCCCCGGACGCGGCCTGTTCGCGCTGTGCGGCCCGAACGGCGCGGGCAAGACCACCCTGCTCAACGTCATCGGCGGCAGCGTGCCGCCGTCCGCGGGCGAGGTCGTCCTCGCCGGCACCGACATCACCAGGCGGCCGCCGCACGAGCGGTTCTACCAGGGCATCAGCCGCACCTTCCAGGCGGTCCACCTGATCAAGGGCCGTACCGTGCTCGACAACGTGGCGGTCGCCTGCCTGGCCTCGCACACCGCGTCGATCGTCACCAGGATCGGGCGCAGCCGGCTCGACGCCGCCCGCGCGAAGGCGGCACGCGCCCTGGCCGACCTGGGCATGGCGCACCTCGCCGGCCGCGAGGCGTCCAGCCTCACGCTGGAGACGCAGCGGATGGTCGAGCTGGCCCGGGCGCTCGCCCCGGGCCCGCGGCTGCTGCTGCTCGACGAGCCGGCCTCCGGCCTGTCGGAGGAGCAGCGGCAGCGGCTGGCCGCGCTGCTCGTCACGCTGGCCGAGCGCACCTGCGTGCTGCTCGTCGAGCACGACCTGGCCCTGGTGGCCCAGGTCAGCGAGCGGATCTTCGTCCTGTCCGGCGGCCGTCTCGTGTTCGACGGCGGGCCCGCCGACTTCCGTTCCTCACCCGTCGTCAACTCGCTGCTCGTCGGCAGCTGAAAGGCAAGCCGCAATCAGGCCCTGTTGTCAGGAGCACATTCAAGAAAGGTAAGAACAATGATTCGAAGACAAGTTACGTTCAAGATAGCAGCCGCTACCGCCACGCTCTTGGCGGCGGGCGCGCTCGCCGCGTGCAGCGGCGGTGGCGGCGGTGGCGGCGGCGGCTCCGCGAGCGGTAACTCCACCATCGTCGCCTGCGGCGACCTGGCCCTCTCGGGGGTGTACGCCCAGATCGGAGAGTCAGACAACTGGGGCGCGGAGGCGTACTTCAAGTACATCGACGCCCACGGCGGCATCCTGGGCCACCAGGTCAAGTACGTCAACCTGAACAACCAGTCCAACGCGGCGCAGTCCGAGCTCAACGCGAAGAAGTGCATCCAGACCTACCACGCGCAGGTCATCATCGGGCCGGAGTCCGGCGCCGACACCGAGTCCGCGCTGCCGATCGCGATCGCGAACAAGACGGTCCTGATCAGCCTGTCCTCCGGCTGGGCGACCAACGGCTACCCGGCGAGCGAGCTCAACTCCTTCGGCTTCCCCGGCTTCTACGACGTCTTCGCCCAGGACCAGATCGCCTCGGTGAAGAACCTGATCGTGCCCAGGCACTACACGCGGGTCGCCCTGCTCGAAGACAACTGCGGCTCGGTCTGCCTGGCCAACCAGGCCACCGTGCAGGGCCTTGCCGCCAAGAACGGCTTCCAGCTCGTCTCCACCCAGATCGACCAGGTAGGCGCCACCGACGTCACCCCGCAGGTGCTCGCCATGCTGGCCGCCAAGCCGCAGATCATCCTCTTCGGCCTGGTGCCAGGCACCGACTCGATCACGGCCATCAAGGCCATCAGGGCGCAGGACCCGACCATCCCGATCAGCGAGTGCTCCGGGTGCGAGATCCCCAGCTTCGTCTCGGCGGCCGGCGGCCCCACGGCGATGCAGAACATCTACGTGCTCGGTTCCATGCGGAACTGGCTGACCCAGGCCAAGGCGGGCACCCGCCAGATCGACAAGGACACCGCGGCCGGCCTTACGACGTACATCGCCGGCATGCAGGCGGCCGGCCTCGGCAACGACAACGCGATCGAGAACAGCCAGGAAGGCTGGGACGCCGGGCTCGAGATCAACTGGGCGATCACCCAGGCCGGCACCCTGGACGAGACCAAGGTCATGCAGAAGCTGCAGAACCTGAACATCAACACGCTGGGCATCGCCTGGACCAGGACCCCGGCCAACTACGAGAGCTACAGCGACGTCGACGCCGCCATGGCGGTCATCAACCCGGACGGCTCGGCCAGCCTCTACAACCCGGCGGCTTAACGAGGAATCCGAACGGGTGCGGGTGAAACCCGCACCCGTTCGGGCTTCTCTTGGACGGCAGCCGGCGCGGTCCGCGGCCGGCGGCGCGGCGCCAGCGGCCCGTGGTGCGGCGCAGCGGTCAGGCGCCGCGCCGGCCGGCCGCCACCGCGAGCTCCTTGCGGTAGCGCTCGTACTGGCCGATCTCCCGGCCGGTCGCGACCAGCACCAGGTCGTGGGTGACCGCGGCCACCTGGTCGCGCATGGCCTGCTCGGCGGCCTCCCGGTCCCGGTCCGCGGTCGCGGCGGTCAGGTTCCGGCAGCTGACCGCGGTCACGTAGCCGAGAGCCAGCATCGCCGCCGCCATGATCAGCAGCCACGGGACCAGCGAGACCTCGCTGATCCAGCCCTGGTGCCGGCCCGTCGCCCGGACCACCGCGATCGCCACGGAAAGGGCGACGCCGGCGACGGCGAGCACGGTCAGCAGCCACTGCCACGCCGTGACGAGCCGCCACCAGGCCGGCGGGCGTGACCACTCCCCGGTGACCACCTTGTGCACGGCGCCCGCCAGCGCCTGCGGCACCATGCTCGCGTTGCACCGCGCGGCATCGCGCAGCGCGCCTGCCCACGGCGCCGGGAGCTCGCCGCCCACCGCGTCGGCGAAAGCGGTGATCGCGTTGTCCACCTCGGACTGCTGCGCCTGGCCGGCCGCGGCGTCGGCGGCCGCGGCCGCTTCCGGCCCGGAGACCGCGCGCAGTGCGCGGACCGGATCGCGCCGGGCGGCGAGCAGCTGGCCGAGCGGCCAGCCGGTGCGCTCGGCCGCCCGCGCCTCGCGGGCGCTGGCCATGGCCTGCGCCACCGCGGACAGGCCAGCGGCGCGCGCGAACGCGGCGACGAGCTGCTCCGCGGGCTGCCGGGGGACGCTGGCGCCCGGGTCGGCGCCGTCTCGCTTCTCGCTGTCCGGTGTTACGTCCTCCCACGGCGGCCGGGACGGCGCGGGCGCCGGGACCGGCTCCGGTTGCTCGTCCTCGCCGAGTTCCCACGGCGGCAGGGACGGCCCGGCCGGGTGACCCTGCGCCTGCGGGACCGGCGCGGCGAGCGGCCCGGCCGCGGCCGGCGCCAGCTGCGGTCCGGAGTACTCGGCGAAGCCGTCAACGAGCGTGTCGATGTCGGCGGCGATCCTCATCCCGACCATCCGGTTGCGGCGCACCGTCTCCATGAGCAGGTCACGCAGCTCGGCGATGCCGAGCCCGGTCCGGGCGGAGACGCCGAGCAGCGGCGTGTCGGCCAGGCCCTCGGCGTCAAGGAGCCGGCGCAGGTCCTCACCGCATTCCCGCGCCTGCTGCGGCTCGAGCACGTCGAGCTGATTGAGGACCACGGCGAACACGGCGGCGTGACCGGACAACGGGATCAGGTACCGGTTGTGCACCGCGGCGTCGGCGTACTTCTGCGGGTCAAGCACCCAGATGACCATGTCGGCCAGCTTGGACAGCCGGTCCACCGCCGCCATGGACGCCGTGACGACCGAGTCATGGTCGGGCAGGTCGAGCAGGATCAGGCCGTCCAGGTCGGATTCGCCCGAGTCAAGGACGCTGGCCCGCGCGTAGCGGTGGCGGCGCTGCACGCCCAGCCAGTCGAGCAGCGGGGCGGCGCCCTGCATGCCCCACACGCACGCGTGGACGTGCCTGGTCGTGGGCCTGGTTACCCCGGGCGGCGAGAACGTCGCGCCCGCCAGGGCGTTGAACAGGCTCGACTTCCCGCTGCCGGTTCCGCCCCCGAGGGCGACCACCGTGTGGTTGCCGGACAGGCGCAGCCGCTCGCCCGCCCGCTTGAGCACCGACTCCGCGTCATCGAGCAGCGCCGCCCTGAAGCCGGTGCCGTCCTCGGCGCGGGCGTCCAGGTGGGCCAGCCCTGGCTGGCCGGGCCGGGTACGGCCGATCCGGATCAGCTCGGCGAGCGCGTCGAGACGGCGTGACAGGTCCTGCTCGACGATCCGCTGCGGGCCGGTCGAGGGAAAAATGCTCATCGAGTCGCCTCGAGCGCGTACTCCGCCTGGTACAGCCGGACCGAGGCGACCGCGTCGACCGGGCCCATCTCGTCGAGGACCTGGGCGAAGCGCAGCAGTTCCTCGTCGAGCAGCAGCCCGATCCGCTGGTGCAGGTCCTTCCGGGCGCGCGCGATCAGCGCCTCGGACTCGGAGTTACCGATCACGGAGGCGAGCACTTCCCTGGGCACCGAGCCGATCCCGTCCTTGCCCTCACTCACGGCCGGGCGAGCGCTCGCGGCGTCGCGGGCGACCGGGAACATGCCGCCGCCCTGACGGGACATCCCGAGCAGCGCGACCATCGCCACCACGGTCGCCGGGGCGATGTCCTGCACGGCTCCCCCGCCCTGCCTCCGGGTGACCTCCGACTGCATGAGTCGCATGAGCTGATCTTGCCATGCGCTGACGGCACGCGAGACGCGCAGCGGCAAGTCGGGCGCGGACCGGTCGAACGCCCCCTGCCTGGCGGGCAGGCCGGCCGTCCCTGACGCCTGCTCCGGCCTGGTGCCGAAGGCCGACTCGAACTCGCGGGCGGCACGCTCGTCACGGACCCGGCTGGCGTCGGCGGCGGCGAGCAGCGCCGCGCCGCCCGGGTTATCCCGCCAGGCGAACGTCACCTGCTCCGCCGCGCGGTCCGCCACCGAGACGACAAGCGCCTGCAGCGCGTCGCGCAACGCCGTCTCAAGCGCCGCGTACCTGGTGGTGGTGGCGTCGGTACGGGCCCGCTTGCCGCCGCGCCGCAGCCCGGACAGGCCGCGCTTGGCACGCAGCGCCTCACCCAGGTCGCCGCTCGCCGCGTAGTCCTGCCAGCGCGCGAGCACCTCGCCGACCAGCAGGCGGCCGTCGCAGGTGCCGTCGTCGAAGTCCGCGAGCGCGGCGGCGTAGGCGGCCTCGGCCTCCCGGCGCAGCCGGGTGCGCAGCACGACCTGCGCGTCCACGTGCGCCGCCAGCCGCGGCACCCGGACCTTGAACGTGTCGAGCATTCCGGCCATCGTCTGGCTGAGCACCGCGACCCGGCGGTCGGAATGCTGCGCGGTCTCGTTCAGCCAGTCCCTGATCGGCTGGAAGATGTCGTCCGGGAGGAAGCCCTCGACGACCCCCGTCTCCGGGATGACGAACCGGTTCTCCGCCTGGATGCCGTTGGCGTCCAGCATCGCGTTGAAGTGGGCGACGAGCTCGGTGCGATGGCTCGGCGGCACCCGGGACAGGACCACGCCGAGCGCAGCGCCGCGCTCCCGCGCGTGCTGCAGCAGCTCCCAGACCGGGGCGTCCGCGTAGCGGCTCGCGCTCGTCATGAACAGCCACAGGTCCGAGGCGTCGAGGAACTGGTAGGCGAAGTCGTAGTGCGCGCGCACCACCGAATCGATGTCCGGGGTGTCGAGCAGCGCGATCCCCTTGGTCATCCCTTCGCTGGCGGCCAGGACGAGCAGCCCGTCACGGCCCGGCCTGGCCAGCCCCTCCTGGCGCACCCGCGGCAGCGTGGGCAGGAACATGTTCTCCGCGAACCAGTGGATGTCGTCGGGGTGGCAGGCGAGCACCGGCGAGTTGGTGGTGGGCCGCCGGACGCCCGTCTGGCTGACCTGGGTACCGACGATGCTGTTCACCAGCGTCGACTTGCCGGCCCCGGTGGAGCCGACTAGGGCCACGAGCAGCGGCGCGGACGACTGGCGGACCCGGGGCAGCAGGTAGTCGTCGATCTGGCTGAGCAGCTTGGCCCGTTCCGCGGTGATCTCTTCGGCGCCGGGGATGTCGAACACCAGGGGAATGGCGGCGATCCGCTTGCGCAGGTTCAGCAGGGTCGCTTCGAGCAGGCGGGCATCAACGCGGACACGCGGCTGCTGCCACGGCGCGGTTTCCGCGGCTCTCGCCGGCTCCAGTTCCCCGCCGTGCGCGCGTGACTCGCCTTGCCCGGTCTTCTTGCCCTGATCGCCGTCTTCACCGGGCGACGGTGAGTGCTCCGCCGTCGCGCCCATACCTTCCATGGTCCCGCCTGCTTTTGCTCGTGAATTGTCCTTCGCCAGCGGGGGTACCGGCGAAGAGGCCGCCGGGTCAGCGTGCCGTGCTGGCCAGCGTTGACCTAACCGCCAAGATCCCGGGCGAGCGCGGCGAGTTCCGCCGCGATGGCTACCACGCGGCCGATGACCACCACGGCCGGCGGCCGGACGCCTTCGTCCGATAGTCGCCTCTCCACGTCTTCTAGCGTTGAGTAAATTGTGCGCTGTGTGGGCAGCGTACCGTTCGCGATTACCGAAACAGGACTATTCCCCCGCCGTCCATGTTTCATGAGCGTTCTTGTGACCGTGCCTATGCGTTCCAGTGACATCAAGAGCACCAGTGTTCCCTCGGAGCGGGCCAGCGCCGGCCAGTCCACGGCGGAGCGCTCGTCGCCCGGCGGCACGTGCACCGAGATCACGTGGAAGTCCTGTGCCATCCCCCGGTGGGTTACCGGCAGGCCCGCGGCGGTCGGCACGCCGATCGCGCTGCTGATCCCGGGGACGACGGTCACCGGCAGGCCGGCCCGCAGGCAGGCCAGCATCTCCTCGCCGCCGCGGCCGAAGACGAACGGGTCACCGCCCTTGAGCCGGACCACGAACTTCCCGGCTGCGGCGTGCGTGATGAGGGCCTCGTTGATCTCGGCCTGGGACATCTGCCGCCGGTAGGGGACCTTGCCCGCGTCGATGACCAGGACGTCGGGGGACAGCTCGGCGAGCAGCTCGCGCGGGCCGAGCCGGTCGGCGAGCACGACGTCCGCCTCGGCGAGCAGCTGCCTGCCCCGGACCGTGATGAGGTCGGGATCACCGGGGCCGCCGCCGACCAGGGCCACGCCTGCGGGCCTTCTCCGGTGGTGGCGGGCGGCGATGGTGCCGTCGCGCAGGCCGGCCGTGACCGCGTCGCGGATGGCGGCGCTGTGCCGGGGATCGCCGCTGAGCACCCCGACGCTCGTATCGCCGGCCGTTCCCGAGGCCGGCGTCCAGGCGGTGGCGGCGGCCGCGTCGTCGGCGCGCGCGCACCAGGTGCGGTTCGCCTCGGCCTCGCCGGATACCGCGGCGTTGACCTCTGGCCGGTCGGTGCAGGCGATGACCAGCCAGGCGCCCGCGCAGTCTCCCCCGGCGTAGGGCCGGCGCCGCCAGTCGATCCTGCCGTGGCTGGCGAGCTCCTCAAGGGCAGGGGTGACCGCCGGCGAGACGAGCAGCACGTCGGCGCCCGCGGCGAGCAGCCGCGGCACCCGTCTGGCGGCGACCGCTCCCCCGCCGACCACGACCACGCGACGACCGCGCAGCCGCAGGCCGAGCAGGTACGCCTCCGCCCGCTCGGCCGGCTGCTCCCCCGCGCCTGGTGTTCCTCCTGTCACGGGCGCAGGGTACCTCGCGGCGTGTTCCCGGTTCTCTTCGGCCCGGCCTGGTTCATCCCCGGCCGGGTGCAGCCCGTCCCGCCGCGGCGGCCGGTGCTAACCGTTCTCCACGACCATCTCCCAGTCGCACGGGGTCTGGACCTGAAGGTAATAGGGTCCGGGCGTGTCCTGGGGGTTCACCGTAGCGGTCGCCTCGTCGGCGGTGCCTGTCTCATCGGCGATGCCCCTTGCCACGACATCCCACCCCGAACGGGAGCACCTTCAATCACCCGCCCAGGGTGAACGGTGCGCGTTACGCCGGCTCACGGCAGGGACCTGCTCATTAGTAATGGCCGGTACCGGTGGTTTGACGCGGCCGACGGGAGCCGGATCGCGGCCCGCCGGCGCGCATGCCCTTTTTGACGCGAATGTCGTGATGTCACTGCACGCCTGACCGTGATCATGAAGCCTTTTCGGTGCTCTAACGCCTAAAACCCTACATAACACCAGAAAACTTCATGATCATGACGCTAAGTGGCAGCGTGCGAGCCGGTCACGTGACCCATGGCCCTCCATAGTCACGGCAGCCACTTGATCAACGGTAAGGGCAGGGCGGAGCCGCTTCGAGGGGGCCGCGACACCGGGTGGCGAAGGCCCGCAGTCCACTGGCTGGCGGGAACGGGGGCAGAGACAGACGGCGGCGGGACTCCCTGTGCGGGAGTCCCGCCGCGTACCGGACTCTCGGCCCGGGGGTGAGCGCCGGAGGTGAGCGCTGCCTACCACTGGCCTCGCCTGCCGGCGGGTACAGGCGGACGACCGGGACTGGCGCAGGTCGCCGGGAGGGCGGGGGCGGTGTGCCGGGGCGGGGCGGGACCCGGGCGGCGCCGGAGGGGGCGGCGCGGGCGGCCCGCCGAGGGAGGCATCGACGATCTCGGCGAACTCCGCATCCACCCAGTCCTGGTCCGCGTAGACGACGTCCGCGAACGAACCGGGCCGGTTCCCGGTGCCGTCAGCGGCCCTCACTGTCACCGTCCTTCGCCGCACGGCTCGCACGTCGTCTTCCTCTAGTATGCGCCCAGGAGAAAATCTGAGTCGAGTCTTGTCAGATAACTGGCTGCTGTGCTATATAGATCCCGTGAGCGTGACATGACAACCGAGACACGCGAGGAGGCACCAATCATGCTCATGCGCACCGACCCGTTCCGCGAGCTTGACCGGCTCACCCAGCAGGTCTTCGGTACCGCCGCCCGGCCGGCCGCGATGCCGATGGACGCTTACCGGCACGGCGACAGCTTCTACATCCACCTGGACCTGCCCGGCATCGACGCGGACTCCATCAACCTGACCGTCGAGCAGAACGTGCTCACCGTCCGCGCCGAGCGCGCCCCGGTGAAGGCCGAGGGGGCCGAGATGATCGTCGCCGAACGGCCCTACGGGACCTACACCCGGCAGGTCTTCCTCGGCGAGACACTCGACGCCGATAGGATCGCCGCCGACTACGCAGCCGGCGTCCTCACCCTGACCATCCCGGTTCGCGAGGCCGCCAAACCGCGCAACATCCAGATCACCAGCAGCGAGAGCAAGCAGGCCGTTACCGCCTAGAGCCCCGCTGAATTAGACCGTTCCCGGGACCGCGGCTATCACGTTTCCCCTGGTCAGAAGCACACTGCTACGTGCGGGCACGGCGGATTCAGCGGGCCCCTGGCCCGCGGGCACCGCTGTCGCGGCGCCCGCGCCCAGCAGCGCGGGGCGCCGCACCGCCGTGGCGTCCGCGGACATCGGCCCTGGGCCGGACCGTCGCCTGAGACGGCCCGGCCAGACGATAGCGCGAGGCGATACCGTGCGCTGCATGCACCAGAGCCGCGTCTATGCCCTGCTGATCGACACCCCGGAAGCCGAGGCCGCCCCCGCCGCCGCCTTCTGGTCCGCCGCCCTCGGCGTCACTGCCCGCCCGGAACCCGAAGAGCCCCAGTTCACCCGGCTGCATCAGGCGCTGCCGGGACTGGTCACCTACGTCCAGGCAGTCGATGACGCACCCCGCTTCCACCTCGACATCGAGACCGACGACGTCGCCGCCGAAACCGCGCGCCTGCTCGCCCTCGGCGCCGTCCAGGTATCGCAATGGCTGGAATGCCGGGTGCTCCGCGCGCCGGGTGGGCACCTGTTGTGCGTCATCCCGGTACACAGCGATCCTGGCGCGTTCCAAGCCCAGGCCACTACATGGCCGTAAGCCCTGCGATTACACGCCGTGCCGCCGAATCGGATGAACCGGGAACTGCCCGGGCGGACGGAGTACCAGGACTTCGCGGTGGAGGCCGGCGCGGAGCTGCCGGCCCGGCTCGCGAGATGACGGCCGAACGCGCGCGGACACTCCGTTAGCGGCGATGGCCGGGCCCCGGCGGCAGCGGCAAGCCGGCGCGCTTCGGCTACACGGACCCGGGACAGGTCCGCGCCCAGAGCATCCCCGCGGCCGGCACGGGCGGCGAGAATGGTCATCTCACCGCAGCCAGGCCCGATATCGAGCACCCTCTCCCCGTCCTCGCCGGGAACTCATCGCTGCCACCGCCGCCCGGCTGGTGTCACTCAGCAAGCGGCCTACCAGCGACCGCGGTGCACGACGTCGTCGAACGGCCGCCGCCTGGGGTTCTTGACCGGGGCGAGCGGCCGGTCCGCCGGGTAGCCGAGCGAGATGAGCAGGGCCCAGTCGCGGTCTTCGGGGAAGCCGAGCAGGTCCCGGGCGAGTCGCATGCCGGACTCGGCTCCGCCCTTACCCGGTCACTGGGTGCGGGGCGGGAAGCGCGGCCAGGGTCTGGATGACCCGCGCGATGGCCCGGTCGAGGGTCGCGAGGATCTCGCCGCTTGTTCGGCCCTGCGCATCGTTCCAGCGGGTGAGCGCCTGGGCTCTGGCCAGCCGGACCTGAGGTGAGGACACGGTGATCAAACCGGTCGCGGCGGCCGGCTGCCCGCGGGTCTCCCAGAGCGCGTCGTACACCGCGTCGATGGCCCGCCCGACCTCAGCGTCTCCGCCTTGCGCCGCTCCCGCCCGGATCAGGGCGCCGACCAGGCAGACGGCGTCCGCATTGTGCGGGGCGGAGCCGCCGGCCGCCAGGCCGGTCACCAGGATCTGCTGGCCGCCGTCCGCCGGAATTGCCCACCAGCCGTCCTGCGCCCATCCGGCTGACAGGTCCGCGCGCGCCGCTTCGAGCAGGGCAAGCAGCCGTTCAAGGACAGCGTGCTGGATCTCAAGCACTGACTGCCCGTGCGCGCCAAGGGCGTGCAGGCGCCGCCGCCAGGGACGCTCCCGGCGCGGCATGATGCCGCCCTCAGGCGTGGTTACCGCCGGGACGCTCACATCTCGACCGGCGGGACGGAAGATAGCGAGTCTGGTCATGGCCCCAGGATCGCTCTGCCAGGGTCCAGAACGCCAGGGGTCTGAGGGGGTTGACATGACATTTCCTGGGGAGTGTTAGGTGTACCTTCCGCCGGTTTACCGGCGCATGGCCGTGAGCTGAGTCTCCCCGAGAGGAGGCGATGTCATGATGCCGAGGAGGCTAGTGGCATCACTGGTGGCGGCGCTGCTGTTCGCGTGGTTGCTAGCCGCGTGCTCGAGCACATCGGGGTCTGCCCCCACGAATCCCGTGGCGGGCTCGCGGATTACCGTGGCGATGGTGACCCACGGGCAGGGGTATGACCCATTCTGGTCGCTGGTGAAGCAGGGCGCGCAGCAGGCGGCGTCGGACTTCAACGTCGCGCTCACATACCAGTCGCCGAACACCACGAATCCGGATGAGCAGGCCGCGATGATCACGCAGGCGGCGGCGAAGAAGCCGGATGCCATGGTGGTGACCATCCCTGCTCCCGCGGTCCTCGCGGGCCCGGTCCGGCGGGTCACGTCCTCTGGCATACCAGTCGTGGTGGTGAACGTCGGGGACGCGGTGTACCAGAGCGTCGGCGCGCTCACCTTCGTCGGCCAGGCCGACTACCTGGCCGGGGTGGAGGCGGCCAAGGCGATGGCGGCGGCCGGGGTCCGCCGTGCGCTGTGCGTCATCCACGAGGCGCGGAACACCGCTCTCATCGACCGGTGCGCCGGGTTCACCAGGCAGCTCACCGCGAGCGGCGGCTCCGTGCAGACCCTGACCGTCAACGGCGCCCAGCTCCATCAGGCGGATGTCGCGATCCAGCAGGCCCTGAAGCGGAGCCCGGGCATCAACGGGGTCCTCACCGTCGGCATCCCCGGGTTCCAGGCCGCGGGCGGTGCCCTGCATTCGCTGAACGAACTCGGCACGATGAAATTCGGCACCTTCGACGTGTTCGCCACCGACCTGACCGCGGTGCAGAACGGCCAGGCGCTGTTCGTGATCGATCAGCAGGCCTTCCTTGAGGGCTACGACGCGGTGCAGGCCGCCGCGTTCGATGCCCGTTACGGCCAGCACCCGTTCCAGCCGATCTACACCGGGCCCAGCTTCGTCACCAAAGCCAACGTGGCCCGGATCCAGAAACTGTACAAGGACACGGGAGTCGCGCTATTCCAGGGCGGTTACCCGCAATGAGTACCTGCAGACGTTGACATGGCGGTGGTTACCCGGGCCTTTGCCCGGTGCCCGCGGGCACCCGGAGGTGGCGATGGCATTCGCGACGACGGCCGTTCCTAACGTCGAGGCGGCAGGCCTCAGGCTGTCGCTCAACGGCCTGGACCTGACCCTTATCATCATTTACTTCACGTTCGTGCTCGGGATCGGCTTCGCGCTGCGCAGGCTGATAACAACCTCGACCGATTTCTTTCTCTCCGGCCGCTCACTGCCCGCCTGGATCACCGGAATCGCCTTTATCTCAGCCAACCTCGGTGCCATCGAGATCCTCGGCATGTCCGCCAGCGGCGCGCAGTACGGCATCAGCATCGTGCACTACTACTGGATCGGCGCCGTGCCGGCGATGGTATTCCTCGGCGTCGTCATGATGCCGTTCTACTACGGCTCGCGGGTCCGCAGCGTCCCCGAGTACCTGCTGCGCCGGTACGACCGCAAGACTCACCTGGTCAACGCGCTCATATTCGTGTTGTCCTCGGTCCTCATCGCCGGAGTGAACCTGTATGCCCTGTCCGCGGTGCTTGAGGCCCTGCTCGGCATCCCGCTCGCCGTGGCGATCGTCGTGTCGGCGCTGTTCGTGCTGTCCTACATCATGCTGGGCGGCCTGTCGAGCGCCATCTACAACGAGGTCATGCAGTTCTTCGTCATCTGCGCCGGGCTGATCCCCGTGGTCATCGTCGCGCTGAAGGAAGCAGGCGGCATCGGCGGCCTGTTCGCCAAGCTCAGCACCAACGGCCACGACTTCACCTCCGCCTGGTCAGGCGTCGGGCTCGGCGGCCACAACCCGATCGGCGACTGGATCTCACTGGTCTTCGGGCTGTCCTTCTGCCTGTCGTTCGGCTACTGGACCACCAACTTCGCCGAGGTCCAGCGGGCGATGTCGGCCAAGGACGACAACTCCGCCCGGCTCACGCCGATCATCGGCGCGTTCCCGAAGGCCATCATCCCCCTCGGCATCGTCATCCCCGGGATGGCCGCGGTGCTGCTGATCCCCGGCCTGGGCCAGGGCGGCGGCCTGCAGTTCAACTACGCGATCCCGGCGCTGATGAACAAGTACCTGCCGACCGGCGTGCTCGGGGTGGCGATCACCGGCCTGCTCGCCGCGTTCATGGCCGGCATGGCGGCGAACGTCTCCTCCTTCAACGCGGTGTGGACCTACGACATCTGGCAGGACTACATCCGGCCCGGCCGGCCGGACAGCTACTACCTGCGGGTCGGCCGCATCACCACGGTGGCCGGCGTTTTCATCGGCATCCTCACCGCGTTCATCGCGGCCGGATACACCAACATTGCCAACTACCTGCAGACCCTTTTCTCGTTCTTCAACGTGCCGATCTTCCTCGCGTTCATCGTCGGCATGGTATGGCGCAAGGCCGGCCGTGGCTCCGGGTTCTGGGGCATGATCGTCGGCACCCTCACGGCCTTCGGCACATGGCTGCTCTACAAGCAGGGCGCCCTGTCGTTCCGCAGCGACCTCGCCGAAACACAATGGGGCGCCATCTTCGGATTCGCCGCGGGCCTGATCGCGATGGCGATCGCCACCATATTCAGCCCGCCGAAACCGATTTCAGAGTTGAACGGGCTTGTTCTCGGCCTGCAGAGACAGGACGTGCAGACCACCACCCGGGTCCCCTGGTACAAGTCACCCGTGGTGATCGGGATCGCAGCTCTTGTCCTGTGCGCGCTCCTGTACGTCTACATTGCCGTCGTGTGAGCCCGTCGGTATGCCAGCCAGGAAGGATGCCACATGGCAGCGAAGGTAGAACTCACACCGGAAGAGGCCCGCAACTGGCGGCTTGCCAAGCTATTCGACCTCCGCACGTTCATCGGAGCACTGTTCCTGATCTTCGGGATACTGGTCACCATCCCCGGCATAACCGCCAACCAGGCCACGATCAATAAGGCAGCCGACATCAACCTCGCGCTGTGGGTAGGCGTGACCATGCTAGTGATTAGCGTTATCTTCCTGTCGTGGGTGCTGCTCAAGCCGCCTGCCCCCATCACAACGGCTGAGGCCGAGGCTGCCCGCAAGGCCCGCGAGGAATTCGGGACGCAGGGCCCAGAGCATCACTAGCGGACGATGGTCCGGCCAGCGCCGCGCTCGGCCCGAGGGCATAGGCCCGCGGGGCGGTCAGCTGGATGGAAATACGCGGCTATACCGCGGATCTGGCCCCAATTTGATGACCGGGAGGGCGTGACTGTTATCTGTGCTGGTCCAGGTAGGACTTGAACGGATCGAGCTTGAACTGGGGGTGCGTGACCGCGTCCCGACCGCGGTGTTCTGCTACGAGAACGGGATCGTCCGGTCCGGGCGCCAGGACCGCGGATAGTGCGGACAGACAACGCAAGGCTGCGCTACTGTGGGCAAGTTGTCGTTAACCACCGGTGAAAGCGGCCTGCGATGACCAGCGACCAGACTGGTAATGTTGCTCCGCCACCGTCCGCGACGCGCTTGCGGGCGCGTGACACGCTCGCCATGGTCCTGGGCCGTGACGTCGCGGGGGCACGGGACGGCCCCGGCGCCGGGAGCGGGCCAGAGCCGGCCGAGGGAGCGCTCCTGCCGCTCGGGCTCCGGCTGTTCCTGCTCAGCTTCCTGATGCTGTTCGTCGAGCTGGCACTCATCCGGTGGCTGGGCGCGCTGGTCCTTTACCTGTCGTACTTCTCCAACTTTGTCCTGCTCGGCAGCTTCCTCGGCATCGGCATCGGGTTCCTGCGGGCACGCTCCCGCGTGAACCTGTTCCCGTGGGCCCCGGTCGCGCTCGCGCTGCTGATCATTTTCGTCAGGCTGTTCCCCGTCCAGGTGGACCGGTCCCAGACCCAGCTCCTCTTCTTCGGCGCCGGGAAGTTCCATGCCACCGGCCCGCCCACCTGGGTCACGCTGCCCTGCGTCTTCCTGGCCGTCGCGGCGGTCATGGCGACGATAGGAGAGGGGGTCGCCCGGACGTTCGTGCGATTCCGGCCGCTTGACGCGTACCGGCTTGACATCGCCGGCAGCATCGCGGGGATCGCGGCGTTCACGCTGCTGGCGTTTCTTGACGCCAAGCCGGTCGTCTGGGCGGTGATCGTCGCGCTGATCCTGCTGCTGCTCTACGGCAGGCGAGCCGGCCTGCTCCAGGTAGCCGCGGCCCTGGCCGTGGTAGGGATCCTCTGGTCGGAATCGGTGTCGTCCACCGACATCTGGTCGCCCTACTACCGCATCTCGTACGCGAAGGCGGGGTACGGGTATCACATCGCCGCGAACGGGATCCCGCATCAGGACATCGTCCCGGTCAGGAAGATGGGCAAGACCTACTCGGTACCGTACATGCGCGCCCCCGGCGACCCGCTGAATAATGTCCTCATAATCGGCGCCGGGACCGGCGACGACGTCGCGAACGCCCTCCACATGGGCGCCAGGCACATCGACGCGGTGGAGATCGATCCCGAGCTGTACCGGCTGGGCTGGCACCTGAACCCCGACCGCCCCTACCAGAGTCCCCGGGTCTCCGTGCACATCAACGACGGCCGGGCCTTCCTGGAGCAGGCGCACGGCAGGTACGACATGATCCTGTTCGCCCTCCCGGACTCGCTGACCCTTGTGGCCGGGCAGTCCTCGCTGCGGCTTGAGAGCTACCTGTTCACGCTCGAGGCCGTGGAAGCGGCGAAGGCTCACCTGAACCCCGGCGGCCTGTTCGCCATGTACAACTATTACCGGACGACGTGGCTGCGCGACCGGCTCGCGAACACCCTGGACGTCGCCTTCGGGCAGGCCCCGTGCATCGACAATCCCAACGGGCTTACCGTGCTCTCCGTGAGCGCGAGCCCGTCGGCGGCGCACTGCGGCACCGTCTGGCAGCGCCCGGCGAGCGCGATCGGGCCGGCCACCGACGACCACCCGTTCGTTTACCTGGACGGTAACTCGGTCCCCGGGCTGTACCTGGTGACGCTCGGCCTGATCCTGCTGGCCTCGGTCCTGCTCGTGCGCCCCGCCTCCGGGCCGTACCGGAGGATGACCGGCTACGCTGACCTGTTCTTCATGGGCGCGGCGTTCATGCTGCTCGAAACCAAGAACATCGTCCAGTTCGCCCTGCTGTTCGGCACTACCTGGCTCGTTAACGCGCTGGTCATGGCAGGCGTGCTGGTGGCCGTACTCGCTGCGGTCGAGGTGTCCAGGCATGTAGTGGTTCGGCGGCCGGCGCTGCTGTACGCCGCCCTGCTGGCCGCGCTCGCGGTGGCCTGGGCGGTCCGGCCGGAGTGGCTGCTTGCCTTGTCACCACTGCCCCGGTTCGCCGTGGCCGTGGTCATCGCGTTCGCGCCGATCTTCGTGGCCAACATGGTCTTCGCGCAGCGGTTCCGCACTGCCGGCGATTCCGGTACGGCGTTCGGGGCCAACCTGCTCGGCGCGATCCTCGGCGGGGTCCTGGAGTACTCGTCGCTGATCGCCGGGTACCGGTGGCTGCTCGTCGTCGTGGCGCTGCTGTACGGGCTCGCGTTCATTACCGGCCGCGGTCACCTGCGCGCCGTCAGCCGTGACGCGCCACGCGGATCTGCGGTGGCCGAGACCGCGCGGTAGGGGGTGACCTGCAACTCGCTGCTGCACCTGCTCAGCCACCCCTGGCCTGGTCAGCGCCGGCCCCGCACTGCTGCCCGACGCGGCGGCAGAGCCGCTGCGACTTGAACCGGCGGCCGCAGCAGGGGATCAGAACCGGGTAACCCCAGCGGTTATCCCGGAAGAGAGCACGAATCTCAAAGACGCAGATAACCGGCATGGCGCACGTCCTGATGGTGATCGAGGCGGATTGGAGTGCCTGGCCTTGGGTAGGGATGCCCACACGGTCGGTGCTGTGCCAGTGTCGGGAGGACCGGATGCGTATCAGTGATGTGCTTCGCGTCAAGGGCGCCCTGGTCGTCACGGTCACCCCGGACACGACGGTGCGGCGCCTTGTCACGGTCCTGGCGGAACACCGGATCGGCGCGGTCGTGGTCTCTCGCGATGGCACCTCTGTCGACGGGATCGTCAGCGAGCGGGACATCGTCCGGGCTTTGGCCCTGCGCGGCGCTGCGGTGATGTCTGAGCAGGTCACGGCTATTTACACCGCCGATGTGCACACGGTCACCCCCGCGACCGAGCTGGAGGAAGTCGCGCGCATGATGACCGAGTGCCGGGTACGGCACGCGCCGGTCGCGGTGGACGGTGGCTTGCGCGGCATCGTGAGCATCGGCGACGTGGTGAAGAGCCGCATCGGCGAGCTGGAAACTGAGCGGGCCGCGTTGACCGACTACATCACCGGTACCCGCTAGCCAGCCGCGCCCGGCCCGTCGCCGCCTCCCGTGCCCGGCGCACCTCAGCGACGCCGCGAGATTGTCCGGGGAGGGAGAGCCAGTCCCGCAGAATGCGGATCTGCGCCCGCGAACCGCCTGATTGAGCCCTGGTGCTCAAGGTGGCCGCCCGGTGTCGCGCTGAAGCGGATGATCTGTGTGCCTCCGAACGCATTGGACGGGGCCTGACGCCCGGACTGCCGAGTTCAGGGCGTGGACCTCAGGGAGCCGGCGGCCTCAGATGCTCATCGAAGAAAGCGGCAATCCGGGTCCTGGCGTCGCCCGTCGCCTGCTCGTCGAAGCCCATCCCGATCAGCGGTCCGCTGAGCAGGCTGACGATCGTGAAGACCCGGGGCAGCGCCGCGTCCTTGCCCGCCGCGCCCGCCAGCGTGGCTAGCTTGCCTGGATGGTTGTTCATGAAGGAGTGACCGACGCCCGGGTAGACCTTCACGTCATTGTCGATGCCGTTGCCGTCCAGGATTGCCTTCAGCCGGGTCGGCGCGTCCCCCACCGATCGGTCACGGGTACCGTAGCTGGCCACCACCGGGCAGGCGCTCCTGAGCAGGTCCTCGGCGTCTTTGGGCAGCGCCCCGTAGTTGACGCTCGAGGCTTCGAACCCGTGCCCGGCCGCTAGGAGAACAGCGAACCCGCCGCCCATGCAAAAACCGATCACCCCGATGTGCCCGGTGCAGCCGGGCTGGCCCGCGAGCCAGGACCGGGTGGCGTCGATGTCGTCGAAGGCAGGGCCCCGGCCCCTGGCGACGTCCTTAATGGTGGAGACGACGCAGCGGAGCTTGCCGCCCCAGGAGTAAAGATCCGGTGCCACCGCGAGGTACCCGGCGCCAGCCAGCCATTCCGCCTGCGCGCGCAGGTCCGGCGTCATGCCGACGGCGTCATGAATGACCAAGACGCCCGGCCAGGGCCCAGGGCCCTGCGGTGTCGCCAGGTAGCCGCGCAATGGCCGCGGGGCTGGGATCTGGACGTTGCCCATGGTCGCCCTCCTGATTCGGCTGTCAGGCGGGACGCCGACCCCAGCCAGGGGTTCGCCGGCCCGCCGACGGCAGGGATCCTGCGTGGATCAAGTATCACCCGGGCCCGTGCGATGTGAGCGCGCGTCCGGACTGTGCCGAGCCTCCCCGGAACACGACCCGTTCGGCGATCCGGCCGCGGGACTGCCCCGGCTCAACGTCACTTTCCGTGATAACCACTGCTCCTGGCGCACGGCGCCGAGCTGTTCTGCGTCGCCTCCTGCTCCGGAAAGCCCGACGTTCGGTGTCGGTGTCCCGTGCGGGCAGTGACCGGCGGTCCCGGGCGTCAGGTCATCACCTGGCCGGCCCCGCGAGCCGCCAGGCTCACGCGCCGGGTGGGCGGGTGCCGGTCGTGAGGCCAGGTCGCCGCTCGGCAGCGGATTTCACGATCCGCAGCGTCAGCCGGCGGATCAGCGCGCTGAACGGGCCGGCGAGCGTCCAGTAGCGGGCGAAGCGGCGCAGGCTCGCGGGGTCTGTGGCCGCCGTCCGTGTCTCGGTCGTGATGAGGGCGCGCCCGCTGCCGTAGGGCTCCACCCGGATGTTGAAGGCGACCTTGACGTACCCGGGGGTGTCGAACGCGGCGAACCGGCCGGCTTCGACCTGCGGCGCGGGCTCGTCGCCGGTAACCGCCTTCCACGGTCGCGCGATGGTGCCGAACACGATCTCGCGGCCGGGCGATTCGCCCAGGAGCAGGAAGCCGGCGCGCTCCATGTCGCCGAGGGCCAGCGGCGGGCGGGCAGGTCCCGGCGGCTGCCGCGTGAGGACCCGCTGCAGCCGGTTGGGGAGGCTGCGCAGCTCGAGGAGCACCCGTATCACCGCGGACTGGGACAGGTCGCCCTGCCGGACCGCCTGCCACGTGAGGCTGGTGTCCGCGTCGACGACGACGGCGTGCGCCTCCGTGACGTCGTACCGGGGAAGGTAGCGGTCCAGGAGCATCGCGCTGGCCTCGGATTGCACACTGGCCTCCCTGCGTGGATTCGGACCCGGCAAAGCACCGCCCGGCCGCGTGAAGCGGCCCTCTTCCACTGTCTGGCCGCGCAGGGGGCCCTCACCAGAGGAAAACGTCCCGCCCGCCCGGCTCGCGTGACCATCTCGCCTGCTTCCCCTGCCGAGGCGTTGCGTGACGCCCTGGCCGGGAACGGCCGCAGGCCGCCGGCGATCACGCGCTGCCGCCCCCCGGCGGGCGGGTAACTGCCATGGGCCGCCAGGGCGCATCCGGGTTATGCAAGGCTGGACGTTCTGGACGCTCGCCCCCCGCCTCAAACGTCCGCTCATGCCGCTGTGAGTGAGTCCGGTCATTGAGCGCAAACGCCACCCGGACACAGACACCATCCACATTTACAAGGGTGCGATTAGGATACTATTTCTTGTCCCCACTTGGCGTAAATATCCTGCAGAATACGCATATCTGGGGATCCGCCTTCAGGTGGGAAGGCCGTTGCCATTTCCTTCACCGAAAGCAAATGAGCGGCCTTCGCCTGAGGCACGGAAGATCCCTTCGGACATGATGACACCCACCTCCATTTCTGTCCGCGGTCACACCGTGGGTTAGCCCAGGGCCCTCGGTACCGGCCGCGCTCGTACCATATTGCCCTCCGTCCGCCGGAGATGACGCCCGCTCATGCCGCGATGCGGATGCGACGCGCCGTCGGCTTCGGCCAGAACCGGACATTCTGCGCGCAGCGCCTAGTCCCGCATGGGAAAGGAGCCGTAGCAGGAATCACGGGCTGTCCGGGCAAGGTCTTTGAGGAAGTCGCTGCGGAGGCCGAGGTCTTCCCGGGCGATCTGAAGGCGGTACAGCCCGTAGCGGGCCCGGTAGGTGATCATCCCGATGCCGGCGGCTGCGATGCGCTGGTCCATCTCCTCGGAACGGGGAATCTTGAAGTCGGCGATGAGGGGAGGGGTCTTGCGCGGCACGAAGGCCACGTAGTTGCTGGCGACACCCGCGGGGCCAGCCCGATGTACCGCCTGTTGTATTCAGGCTGATGCCGGGGTCGATCTCCTGGATGATCTTCAGCAGTCCCTCGGTGATCCCCAGCGTCTCCGCCGACGCCCTCGCGAGCCAGCAGGCCCGGTCGGCCGGCTCGTCCTTCTCCTCGTCCTCTTCGGCCCCCAGGGTCATCCGGTCGAGAACGGTGGTGAACACGAGCGTGACCGCGCCGGCCGCCTCTCACCCTCAACCAGGCGCATCGCCTCCCGCCTGGTCCGGCCTGCTTCGACGACGGCGACGTGTTCACACTGCCTGCCGACACCTGATGCCGCTCGCACCGCGCCGTGCCAGAAATGCCGAACGTCCCCGAGTCGGGACCTGTGTCCCTAGATGAGCCCGCAAGATTCGTGGTTCGCTCGGAGCTGGCGGGGACGCGGGGACTCCATCTGGTCAGCAAGCTGCTCGCGTCGCCGCCCTAGAGGGGGAACACGGGGTATCCGGATTCCGCGGCCGCCCCCATCCGATGAAGGGGACACCGGCATGATCAGAGCTAGAAACCTGCTCGTCGCTACCGCGGCGTTGCCGCTGCTTGCTTTCGCTGCGCCCGTCGGCGCGGCCACCACAACGACCTATCACGGCACGTTCACCAGCGTGACCTACACCAACTGCGCCGGGGGGACCCCACCAGTCGCCGCCGCCAGCGGCGTGTGGAGCATCAGCGCGCACGGCACGAGCGACGCGACGCTGGCCGTCAACATCTTCGTCGCGGGCAGCCACCACGTGTCTTTCGGCGGACCCGTCGCACAGACCACCATCCCCGGCGCGACCGTCGCCGTTGAGGTCCCGACACTGGCCGGACCGTTGGTCGTCAGCGTCACCGGGCAGGCGCTCTCGTACAAGATCGCGCCCTATGACTTCAACGGGCTCACATGCGACTCCGTCCTTTACAGCGGAGTGCTCGATCACTGACGGTCTGACCACTGGCAGGGTCTAGGAGCCACCGGCTCCGGCCTGCTCATATCCGGGTTCGGCTTCACCTCGGGCGCCCGGGTGCACGTGTTGTCGCCATCGGTCCGGTCTCGCGGGCCGTCGGGACCAGTCGACCGGATCTGCCGCTGACTGCGTGCGCTGTCATTCCTAGCGCGCGGTGTTGAGACGCAAGACGACCTCAACGATCGCGCCCTCCCCGATCGCCTCCGCTCGCTGCACTGCCACCTTGACGGGCACTAGGTAGCGCCCGTCCTTGGGGAACAGCGCAGTGGTGAACTCGGTGTCGCCGATGGTGACGCGGACCGGCACCTGGCCCCAGTCGATAAGGCCGCGGGCTGCTTCCCTGAGATCCTCGCTTTCCTCGGGCGTCATGGCCACGAAGAGGTACGGCGCCGGCCGTCGCCACGTTCGGCCGCCCCTGACCTCCGGAGAGAGGTCGCGTGGGCCACGCGCCGGCCATCGCGGTCGTCGGCGGCTCGCTCGGTGGCCTGACCGCGGCGTGCGTGCTGCGCGACGCGGGCTGTGAGGTCGACGTTCACGAGCGGTCCGGCGGCGCGCTGCAGGGCGCGGCGCCGGCATCGCGGCACTGGAGCAGACGCTGCGCTACCCGGTGCGCCGCAGCGGCATGCTCCTCGAGGACTTCCGCTCCACGACCGGCTGGATCCGCTTCCTTCATCCGAACGGGAGCGTGCGGTACGAGCACCGGCACGAGTGCCTTACCCGAATACGAGCGCCGGTCACCGGCGTCACGACGAACCGTCTCTTGGCCTGCTTTCCGGGTCAGTCCAGGTAGTCGCGCAGGAGCTGCGACCTGGAGGGGTGGCGCAGCTTCGTCATCGTCTTGGACTCGATCTGGCGGATGCGCTCCCGGGTGACGCCGTAGACCTTGCCGATCTCATCCAGCGTCCTGGGCTGCCCGTCGGCCAGGCCGAAGCGCATCGACACCACCCCCGCCTCCCGCTCCGACAACGTGTCCAGCACCGAGTGCAGCTGCTCCTGCAGCAGCGTGAAGCTGACCGCCTCCCCCGGCTGGATCGCCTCGGAGTCCTCGATCAGGTCACCGAACTCGCCGTCACCGTCCTCGCCGAGCGGCATGTGCAGCGAGATCGGCTCCCGCCCGTACTTCTGCACCTCCGCGACCTTCTCCGGCGTCAAATCGAGCGCGACCGCCAGCTCCTCCGGGGTCGCCTCCCGCCCCAGGTCCTGCAGCATCTGCCGATGCACCCGGGCCAGCCTGTTGATCACCTCGACCATGTGCACCGGGATCCGGATCGTGCGGGCCTGGTCGGCCATCGCCCGGGTGATCGCCTGCCTGATCCACCACGTCGCGTAGGTGGAGAACTTATAGCCCCGGACGTAGTCGTACTTCTCCACCGCGCGGATCAGGCCGAGGTTGCCCTCCTGGATCAGGTCGAGGAAGAGCATGCCCCGGCCGGTGTACCGCTTGGCCAGCGACACCACCAGCCGCAGGTTCGCCTCCAGCAGGTGGTTCTTGGCCCGGCGGCCGTCCTCGGCGACCCACTCCAGGTCGATGCGCTGGTCGGTGTTCATCCGCTCGGACTCGGCGAGCTTCTCCTCGGCGAACAGGCCGGCCTCGATCCGCTTGGCGAGGACCACTTCCTGCTCGGCGCTCAGCAGCGGGACCTTGCCGATCTGCTTCAGGTAGTCCTTGACCGGGTCGGCCGTCGCGCTGGCGATCCCCGCCCGCGCGGCTGGAAGATCGCCGCCGCCGCGGCCGTCATCGTCGTCATTGACGGCGAAGGTCTCCTCGTCCTCGGCGCCCGCCTCGGCGGGCGGCTGGCCCGTCTCAGCGGCCCCGGGGTCTCCTGGTCCGTCCGCCGAGTCCCGCGGACCAGGCCCCGCTGGCCGTGGAGCCGCCTGAACCGACTGAGCCTCGACGGCCCCGGGTACCTGGCCCGAGGTCATGAAGCGCCGCCGTCGCTCCCGCTCCGTGTGGCGCCGGGCTTTGCCTGCCTGGTATTGCGACTGCTCATCCTTATCGCCTCCTAGATCACCGCGACAAGGGAGATCGATAACAGCATCCCCAGATTTGGGCATGATAGCCCCAAAAAGCCTGGCGTGCTTTCTCGTCGTCCCGAGCGCGACGGCGCGAACGTCAGCCAGCTCGGGCCGCCCGAGCTCGCCAGCCTGGACCTAGGCCGCCGCCCGGAAGAACTGATGCACGGCGCCATCGGCGAAGGCGGTCTTCCGGGGAACTGGGCCCGCCCGCCCAGGCCGGCGGCGGGTGCGCTGGTGGCCGCGCGCGGACTTCCGCCGGGCTCACGTCCGGGTGTGCGGGAACTGGGCGGAGCGCCGCTGGAACGAGAGGATCTTGGGATTGCGGATCACGCCGTCGCGGATCTCGGTCGCCCGGCGGATGGTCTGGTCGCGGTCCCAGGCGCCGGGCCCGTCCATCACGGTCCGCAGGTGCGGGAGCAGCGCCTCGCTGATTTCCCAGGTGGCGGAGTTCCACAGGTAGGACGGGCTGTGGTCGACCCCGTAATAGCGCATCGCCCCGCCCACCGCGAGCACCGGCTCGGCGAACGAGGTGGGCCGCGCCCACTCAAAACCCATGCCCTCATCGCAGGACACATCGACGAACAGGCTGCCAGGCGCGAACAACCGCAGCTCGTCACGGGTGACGAACATCAGCGGCGCGTCGGTGTCCTGCAGCACGCAGTTGACGACGATGTCGTGGCGGGCGAGGAACTCCGCGACCGGCACCGGGCCGCCCGGCGCCAGCACCAAGATCCGGGCCGGGTCGCCCGCGGCGGCCTCGAAATGGACCATGCGGACCGACGGGATGGGCGAGGCGACGGCGGGCACGCTCCGGTGGGTCAGCACGGTCACGTCGGAGATGCCAAGCGCCGTCAGCGCGGTGACCGCCCCCCGGGCGGTCGCGCCGAAGCTGATCACCGCGGCCCGCAAGCGCGGCCCGTACGCCCCGGTCGTGCCCAGCAGCTGCAGGGAATGCAGCACCGAGCAGTAGCCCGCGAGCTCGTTGTTCATGTGGAAGACGTGCACGTCAAAGCTGCCGTCGGGCTTCCAGTAGTTCATCGCCTCCCAGGCGATCAGGGTCAGCCGGCGGTCGATGCCCAGCTGGGTGACGGCGTAGTCCTGGACGCAGTGCGCCCAGCCCCACAGCACCTGGCCCTCCCGCAGGGCGGCGACGTCGTCCCCGGTGGGCTTGGGCAGCACGATCACGTCGCACTCGGCGATGAGCTGCTGCCGCGAACGCAGGCCGCCCACCATCGGGGCGAGCTGCGCGTCAGCCATGCCGAACCGCTCGCCGTAGCCGCGCTCGAGGAAGACCCGCGCCCGCAGGCCCGGCTCGATCCGCTCCAGGTGCAGCGGGTGGACCGGCAGCCGGCGCTCGTTCTCCTTACGGGAGGTCCCGCACATGCCAAGGCTCAGCCGTTCCATCAGCACTCCCCAATCCTCCGCCGGGCACACCCGGTACCCGACCACGATGCCGCGGCAC
>DASWAE010000138.1:0-7327 GCA_036391275.1 Trebonia sp. | reverse complement strand
CAGGTACCAGGGCTGCCCCGGGAACGTCCACGGCGTCCATAGCGCCGCGCGGGCGGCCCCACGCCCGGTCGCCGAGCAGGGCGAGGGCGGCGGGCAGCAGGACGCCGCGGATGACCGTGGCGTCGATGAGGATCGCGGCGGCGGTGCCGATGCCGAGTATCTTCAGGTCGACGAGCGGCAGCGTGGTGAAGATGGAGAAGACCGCCGCCATGATCAGGGCGGCGCTCGTCACTACCCCGGCGCTCGACGCGATGCCGCCGGTGATGGCCTGCTGCGGCGTCGAGCCGCGGGCCCACAGCTCGCGGACCCGGCTCAGGATGAAGACGTGGTAGTCCATGCTGATCCCGAACAGGAACACGAACATCATCAGCGGCACCCAGTAGATGATCCCGCCGAACCCGGTGTAGCCGAGCAGGCCCTGCCACCGCCCGTCCTGGAAGGTCAGCGTGATCAGGCCGTAGGCCGCGCCGACAGACAGCAGGTTGAGCGCGATCGACACCAGCGGCACGGTCAGCGACCTGAACGCCGCGAGCAGCAGGACGAACGCGAGCACGCCGACGAAGGCGAACACCACGGGCAGGGTTGAGCTCTCCTGATGGATGTCGTCGTAGAGCCCGGCCGTGTCACCCGCCACCGCGTAGCTGACGCCTGGCACCTTCCCGAGGGTGTAGGGCAGGACCTGGTTCCGCAACGTCAGCAGCGCGTTGTTCGACGCGGTGTCGGTGCCGCTGCCCGCGAGCTGCACGCCGACGAGCAGCGCGCGCCCGCCGCCAAGCTCGGTGACGGTGACCGGCTGGCGGACCGGGCCGCCCGCCACGGCGCGGGCGCGAAGCTCGCCGACCGCGGCGGTTACCCGTGGGCCGGCGAGGTCGTGCCCGGTGACCACGATCTCGGCGGGCGCCGGCGCCTGCGGGAACGCCCGCTGCACCGCCTCCATCATGGTGACGGCGGCGACGTTCTTCGGTGCGTCGATGGCGGGCTGGCCGACCCGCAGGCCGAGCGCGGGCGCGGCGAGCGCGAGCATCGCCACCGTCGCGATGCCGCCCCAGATCAACGGCCGGGCGACCACCCGGCGGGCGAGCCCGCCCCAGAACCGGGACGGCCGAGCGGCGGCACGCCTGCGGCCGAGGAACGGGATCCGCCCGGCGTCCGCCTTCGGGCCGAGCCAGGCGAGCAGGGCGGGCAGCACGGTGAGCGAGCCGGCCACCGAGATGCCGACCACGGCGATCGTGCCGAGCGCCATGCCGCTGAACGGCCCGCCGCCGACCAGGAACAGGCCGGCCATGGTGGCCATCACGGTCAGCCCGGACACCACGATGGCGCGTCCCGAGGTGCGCGACGCGATGCGCAGCGCTTCGGGGAACGACCGGCCGAGTGCCCGCTCCTCCCGCTCACGGCGCAGGTAGAACAGCGCGTAGTCGACGCCGACCGCCATGCCGATGATGACCACGACCTCGAAGGTGCTGCTGTTGACAGGCAGCAAGTGGCTGACGGCAGTCAGCACGCCGATCGCCGCGGTCAGCGACGTGAGCGCGAGCAGCACGGGAATGCCTGCCGCGACGAGCGCGCCGAACACGGCCAGCAGCAGGATCAGGGTGATGGGCACCGAGGTCGCCTCGGCCTTGCTGAAGTTCAGCGCGCCGTTGATCGCCACGCCGATGCTCGCGTCGCCCGTCTCGGCGACTCGCAGGTCCGCGTGGTGAGCCTGCACGCCGGCGACCGCGTGCTGCAGCGCCGCCACCGCCTGGCCGGTATCGGTGACGTTGCCTGGAACCTGGAAGGTGACCAGGGCGCTGTGCCCGTCCTTCGACACTAGCGCATGGCCGCCCGGCTGCAGCGGGGTGCGGACGTCCGCCGCGTAGCCGGGCAGGGCGGCGAGCGCCGCCGCGACCTGGGACGCCGCCTGGCGCATGGCCGGGTCGGTGGCGAAGGTGGCGCCCGGCTTCTTCGCCTGGATGAGCACCTTCTCCGGGCTTCCGTTGTACTGCGCGGGCGAGACCTGGTTGAGCACCCGCTCTGCCTGGCCGGACTGGCCCGCGTCGTACTGCGGCAGGTTGCGGCTGCCGAGCACCTGGCCGCCCATGAAGATGGCGGCGACGAGCAGCAGCCAGCCGATGACGACGGTCTTGCGGTGCCCCGCGCTCCAGCCGGCGACTCGTTCGGTGAGGTTGGGCCGTTCCGGGGCGGGCGATTGCGCGCCGGGCAGCGCGTCGTATGGCCGGTATTCGGGTTCCGTGAGGAATACTGGAATGCGCGGCTGGCGCATGACAGCCTTCTTTCTGCTGGCGTGGAGAGACGGGTGTGCGTGATGCGGATGAGTCGCGGTCTGATCCCCGCCCGCGAGCTGGACCCTCGTGGGCGGGGACAGTCACCTACCGCTCGTTCGGAATGAACTCCTCGGTGCGGCCGGGGTGAGCGGCGCTTTCCGCGGCGGACAGCGGCCCTGGACGGCCGAGTACCTCGCGGGCCGCGCGCAGCGGGTCCTCGGGCGCGCCGAGCAGGTGCCGCGCGACGGCGACGTGCGCGCGGGCGGTCGCCACCAGGACGTAGTTGAACAGCAGGAAGGCGATGGCGAAGGCGGCCGCGGCGAGCAGCGCCTTCGGCAGCGTGTCGATGTAGAGGCCGTAGGCCAGGTGGCCGTGCGGGCCGTCGGGGAAGTAGCCGAGCTGCGCGCCGTGGAAGCGGACGCCGTGGACGGTCTGCCACGGAGCCCAGTACCAGGCCGGGAGGGTGATCCCGGCGAGCAGCACCAGCCAGACCGTCAGCACGATCAGGTCGAGCGTGACCAGCGGCACGAGCATGCCGAGCAGGTAGGCGATATCGCGCCAGATGGCGGGATCCCGCCACAGGACGCGGACCCGGGAAAGCATCCCGGAGGCGGCCTGCTGACGGTAGTGCGACCCGACGTCGCCGCAGAACGGGAGGAGCCTGGCCCGCTCGACGTCCGCGCACCAGCGGATGGCCGCGGCCGCGCCGATCAAGAGCGGTATGCCCGCCAGCGTGACGCAGAGCACCGCGCCGGTGAGCGTGACGCTCAGCGCGATCGTGAACAGCACCCAGCCCGTGACCTGGTAGGCGAGCAGGTACCAGGTACCTGCCCACAGGCCGCGGGACAGCAGCAGCCGGACCGGGTCTCGGCGCAGCGTCAGCACGCCGTTCATCCGACGTCCCTCATCAGCTGCTCGACGGCGCTCACGTGCTCGCCCAGCTTGGCCATCTCGCTGCGCAGCTCGGCCATGCTGGCCACCGCCTCCTCGGCGAGCTTGCGGTAGGAGGCCATCGCGACCGCGTCGGCGCGGTGCCGCTGCAGCCGGTAGTAGTTCCATACGATGATCGCGACCGCCGTGCAGATCGGCACGAAGATCGCCAGGATGATGCCGATCGCTGTGAGGTTGGTACCGCTTGAGGCCAGTGTTGTCGTCATGTCCGTCACCTGTCGCTCTCTTTCGCGTCGAGAGCCAGCTCCGCGTTCTGTCGGTCTTCCGCGAGGTTGTGCTGGTCGTGGGCGAGCGCGCGGACGACCGTCTCGGCCGTGACCCGCACCTCGAAGGGGGCCAGTTCGAAGTACTTCATCGCCTTGCCGTCCTGGGACAACTCCAGGCTGCCGGTCACCAGGGCGGCCTTCTCCAGGCGGTCCAGGTGCATGTAAAGCAGCGGCCTGGACATGCCGAGCCTGCGCGCCAGTTCACTGACGTGCACCCGGCCGCCCGCGAGCTCCGCGATGATGCGCAGCCGGAGCGGGTGGCCGATGGCGGTCAGGACCGCCACGAGTTCTTCGCTGGTCAGGGTTTCGTTCACTGTCTATCACCTGTAAGACAGAACTTACATGTGATGCAGTGAGCTGTCAACGGGGATTTCGGCCCCGCCGAGACGGCTGTCTTGCGTCCGTTGCTGCTACCCGCCTAAAAGAATCAGGATTTCGGTGACGGGCGGAGCAAGCTCTCGTTCGGGATAATCCTTAATTGGTTACGCGGTAGACGTCGTAGACGCCGTCGATGTTCCGGACCGCTCTCAGGACGTCGCCTAGGTGCTTGGGGTCGCCCATTTCGAAGGTGAAGCGGCTGAGGGCTACCCGGTCCCTTGTGGTCTGGACGCTGGCGCTGAGGATGTTGACGTGCTGGTCGGAGAGGACTCTGGTCACGTCGCTGAGGAGCCTTGTCCGGTCCAGGGCTTCTACCTGGATGGCTACCAGGAAGACGCTCGCGTCGCTCGGGGCCCAGTGGACGGGGACCATGCGCTCGCGCTGGGTGTCGGACAGGTGCTCTAGGTTGACGCAGTTGGCGCGGTGGACGGAGACGCCGTGGCCGTGGGTGACGAAGCCCTGGATCTCGTCGCCGGGGACCGGGGTGCAGCACTTGGACAGGCGGACCCAGACGTCGGCGACGCCCTCGACCTCGATGCCCGAGTCGCTGGCAGAGCGGGCCCGTGGCACCTTGGGTGCCTTGGGCGGGATGGGGGTGACCTCCGCGAGGTCCTCCTGGGCAGCCGCGCCGCCGCTGACCGCGCGGACCAGCTTGCCGACGACCGACTGGGCGCTGATCCGGCCCTCGCCGACGGCGGCGTACAGGCTGGTCAGGTCGGGGTAGCGGAGGTCGGAGGCGATCTGGCGCAGCGTCTCGGCCGACATGAGGCGCTGCAGCGGCAGGCCCTGCTTGCGCATTACCTTGGCGATCTGGTCCTTGCCCGCCTCGACCGCGGCCTCGCGGCGCTCCTTGGAGAACCACTGACGGATCTTGTTGCGGGCGCGGGCCGACTTGACGAAGTTCAGCCAGTCCCGGTTCGGTCCCGCCTCCTGGGACTTGGAGGTGAAGATCTCCACCGTGTCGCCGTTGTCGAGGGTCGACTCGAGGGCGACGAGACGGCCGTTGACCTTGGCGCCGATGGTGCGGTGCCCGACGTCGGTGTGGATCGCGTAGGCGAAGTCGACCGGGGTGGCGCCGTGCGGCAGCGCGATGACCTCGCCGCGCGGGGTGAAGACGAAGACCTCGGCGCTTGCCAGGTCGTAGCGGAGCGAGTCGAGGAACTCGGCGGGGTCCTCGGTTTCGCGCTGCCAGTCGACGAGCTGGCGCAGCCAGGCCATCTCGGCGGCGTCCTGGCTCGCCTTGGCCTCCGCCTTGCTGCTAGCCCTCGGGTTGCCGCTGGCCAGGGCCGGGCCGTGGGCGTGCATCTCTTCCTTGTACTTCCAGTGCGCCGCGACGCCGTACTCCGCCCGCTTGTGCATGCCCCAGGTGCGGATCTGCAGCTCGACCGGCTTGCCGCCCGGGCCGATCACCGTGGTGTGCAGCGACTGGTACATGTTGAACTTCGGCATCGCGATGTAGTCCTTGAACCGGCCGGGAACCGGGTTCCAGCGCGCGTGGATGGTGCCGAGCGCGGCGTAGCAGTCCCGGACGGTGTCGACGAGGACGCGGATGCCTACCAGGTCGTAGATGTCGTCGAACTCCACGTTGCGGGCGATCATCTTCTGGTAGATCGAGTAGTAGTGCTTGGGCCGTCCGGTGACGGAATTCTTGATCTTCGCCTCGTGCAGGTCGGCGGAGAGGTTCTCGATGACCTCCTGCAGCAGCTGGTCCCTTCGCGGGGACCGCTGGCTGACCAGGCGGGCGATCTCGTCGTAGCGCTTGGGGTAGAGGGTGGCGAACGCGAGGTCCTCCAGCTCCCACTTGACGGTGTTCATGCCGAGGCGGTGCGCGAGCGGGGCGTAGATCTCCAGCGTCTCGTGCGCCTTGCTCTCCTGCTTGTCGCGTGGCATGTAGCGCAGCGTGCGCATGTTGTGCAGCCGGTCGGCGAGCTTGATCACCAGGACGCGGATGTCCTTGGACATCGCGACCACCATCTTGCGCACGGTCTCGGCCTCGGCGGAGGCGCCGTACTTGACTTTATCCAGCTTGGTGACGCCGTCGACGAGGGCCGCGACGTCCTCGCCGAACACGCTGCGCAGCTCATCCAGCGTGTAGGCGGTGTCCTCGACGGTGTCGTGCAGCAGCGCGGCGCAGATCGTCTCGGTGTTCATGCCGAGTTCGGCGAGGATGGTGGCCACCGCGAGCGGGTGGGTGATGTAAGGGTCGCCGGACTTGCGCCGCTGATCCCGGTGCCAGTGCGCGGCGACCGTGTAGGCGCGCTCCACCGTCCGCACGTCCGCCTTGGGATGATGCGCGCGGATGGTCTTGATCAGCGGTTCGAGGACAGGGTTCACACTGGACCCCCGCTGTGCTCCGAGCCTGGCCAGCCGCCGGCGGACCCCGGCGGCGGGTGAGGCGGGCTGCGCCGAAGGCGCGAGTTCCTGACGAGTCTGGCGAGCCGGGCTCGGGTCCGTTGCGCTGGTGCCGGCCGTCTCACCGGGAGACGACGGGACCTGGCGGTTGCCGGGCGTGCCGACCTGCGGCCCGGGCGCCGTTTCCTGCTCCGTCTCGGTGCGGTTATGCCCGTTGAGCTGAGCAGTGTCCGCCGTTTCCCCGTTACGGGCAGCCTCCCCGGCGCCGGCCGTGGCGGTCGTCAGTACATCACCGGCCACAAGCGCTCCTCGCATCTGCCAGGTCACTAGTCTACTTGGGGTTATTAACCCGCGGGTAGAGTCCTGACATTCCGCAGTTCAGGAACGATTGCACGCGGTTTCAGACTACGAGCAGTGACCTGACCTCAAAGTCGGGGATCGCCGCACGGCCCTTCAGGAACGACAGTTCCATCAGCACCGCGACGCCGACGACGTGCGCGCCCGCCCGCTGGATGAGGGACGCCGTGGCCCGGGCGGTACCGCCGGTGGCGAGCACGTCGTCCACGATCAGCACCCGGTCGCCCGGCTGGAAGGCGTCCTGGTGGACCTCGAGCACGGCGCTGCCGTACTCGAGGTCGTACTCCTCGGTGAGGGTCGCCGACGGCAGCTTGCCCTGCTTGCGGACGGGAACGAAGCCGGCCCGGATCTCGTAGGCGACCGGGGCGGCGAGGATGAAGCCGCGCGCCTCGATGCCGACCACCTTGTCGACCGGGCCGAACGCCGCCGCCATCGCCTCGACGACTTCGCCGAACGCCTCGTCGTCGGCGAGCAGCGGCGTGATGTCCTTGAACAGGATGCCAGGGCGTGGGTAGTCGGGGATGTCACGGACGTGCGCGGAGATCACGGCCTCGATGTCCGACACGGCCGGCTACCGCCGCTTCTTCTTCGCGCCGGGACGCCGCTGGGCGCCGCCGGCGACACGCTGCGTCCTGATGACCGGCCGGGGCGCGGCGGCCGCCGAGCGGGACGCGGCGGCCGGGACCGTCACGTCGCCGTCCTGCCCGGCCGCCTCGACGGCGCCCGGGTCAGCATCGGCGGGCTCATCGGCCACGC
>DASWAE010000137.1:0-4467 GCA_036391275.1 Trebonia sp. | reverse complement strand
TGAGAAGCAAGAAGCAAGAAGTGAGGTCACCTCTCACTTCTCCTTCTCACTTCTTGCTTCGCATCTCCTTGATCCGTCTCACGACTTCCCCAGGCTCGGCGTGGCGGCCGGTCGCTCGCTTGGAGTACACCAGCGTATCATCCGCCGTCACCTCGAACCGCCCCCCCGACGACTGAACGAGGACCACGTCGGCCTCGGGGAATTCGTGCTTCAGCTCGGCCGCCAGACCGGAGGCCCTGGGCTGGTAGTTTCAGACGACGCAGTATTCGATGATGACCCGCATGTTGCCTCCCGGCGCCGGCCGCGATGATGTCGGGTCGAATCGTAGCGGCGGGCTCAGGCGCTTGCCAAGACCTCGCGGGGACGCGGGGCGAGCCGGGGTGCTTGTCAGCGACCCGGGTCGGGCGTATCTATCCTCTCATGACTCCCGTTCGGGGCGCGGCCTGCCTGCTGCTCGCCTTTCTGGCCCTGCCGCCCCAACCCGCCGCTGCCCAACGGAAGTACCTCGTCGAAGCCGGCGCCGCCGGTTCCGTCCTCTCGTTTGATGCCGCAACCGACCTCAACGCCGGCCCGGGCGGCCTGATCCGCCTCGGGTTCTGGTTGCCCTTCAAGCTGTCCATCGAGGGCGAAGGCTCGCTCGTCAAGCCCAAGACGAACACCAGCTCGGTCGGCGTGAACGTGACGACCATCAGCCTCTCCACGCTCTACAACGTCATCGTCGGCACGAACAACTCGGTCTATCTCAAGGCCGGCATTGGTTCCACCACCTACGGCGGCAGCTGCCCCGCCGTCGCGATTCCGGGCTCGGGCCCCTGCGGCTCGGCGGCCACCATCATCGGCGGGCTCGGGTTCCGCGTCGGGATCGTGCCGACCGTCATGCTTCGGGCCGAAGGCGTGCTCAACCGGAACATCAGCGGCTCACTCAAGTTCTCCAATTTCGGCGGGAACCTGGGCCTGAGCGTGATGCTCGGCAGCAAGAGGACCACCGACAGCGACGGCGACGGCGTGCTGGATGGCGACGACAAGTGCCCCGGCACCCCGCACGGCGCGGTGGTGGACAAGAAGGGCTGCCCCGTCGACACCGACGGCGACGGGGTCTACGACGGTTTGGACCAGTGTCCCAACACGCCCCACGGCGCCAAGGTGGACTCGGTCGGCTGCCCGATTGACACCGACGGCGACGGCGTCCCGGACGGTCTCGACCGGTGCCCCGATACGCCCCCCGGCGCCAAGGTAGACTCGGCTGGGTGCCCGACCGACAGCGACGGCGACGGCGTACCCGACGGCCTCGACCGGTGCCCCGATACGCCGAGGGGTGCCACCGTGGACGCGCTCGGCTGTCCGAGCGACAGCGACGGCGACGGGGTGCTCGACGGGCTGGACCAGTGCCCCAACACGCCGCCAGGAACTCCGGTCAACGCCGTGGGCTGCCCGGCGGGTGAGCCGGGAGCACCGCCCAAGCAGGCTCCGGCCGCGGGACCACCGAAGCCGGAAGCCGCGAAGCCAGCCGAGCCGAAGCCGGAAGCCGCGAAGCCAGCCGAGGCGAAGCCGGAAGCCGCGCGGACGTTCGTGCTCCGCGACGACGCATTTGCGCCCGGCAGCGCGCGACTCAGGCCCGTGGCAAGCGCCACACTCGATTCCGTGGCCGCCGCGCTGGCGGCGAACCCCGCGCTCCGGGTCGAGATCGGCGCTTACACGGCGCGATCCCGATCCGAGATCGACACCCGCGGCTTTGCGGGCCTCCGCATTGAAGCGATCCGCTCGTACCTGATCTCCAAGGGCGTGCGCCCGCTGCGGCTCGTACCCAAGGTGTATGGCCCCGTTCAACCCCTTAGCACCGACACCAGCGCCGCCGGCCGCGCCAGCAACCGCCGCATCGAGATCAAGCCCCTCCCGTAGGCCCCTGAATTGCCTTTCCTCAGAGCATCCCCGGTCATCCGTGGGCACATAGTGCACGCCAACCCACTGTACCGCTGTGAGTTGGCGGGGACCGCAACCCTCGCTGGCTTTCGGATCCAGGCATGCTTCGCTCCGCGTTTCGCACGGCGGCAGTCGCGCTTGCACTGCAGACATCTGCACTCGCCGCCCAGCAGGAGGCCCGCTGGGGCGACGAGCTCGGCTCGCCTCTTCCTCCGGTAAACTCACTGCCCGGCGCCGCCGGGCAGCCCGAGGCCTGGCCCGCTCCCCCATTGGTCGATCCCCCCAAGCCGATCCGCGCGATCTACCTGAACGCCTGGGCGTTCGGCGGGCGCCGCTTCGACGAGCTGGTGAAGCTGGCCGATACGACCGAGATCAACGCGTTCGTCATCGACGTCAAGGACGACACCGGCTACCTGACCTACCGATCAGCCGTGCCGACGGCGGCGGAGATCGGCGCCAACGACCAGCGACGCACCCACGACGCGGAGCGGCGGCTGAGGGTCCTCGCCGAGCACGGGATCTACCCGATTGCCCGGATCGTCGTCGCGAAAGACCCCTTGCTCGCAGCTCACAAGCCCGCGTGGTCGGTCCGGCAGGCAGGCGGCGGCCTCTGGCACGACCGGCTGGGCTTCGCCTGGGTGGACGCCTTCAATGATTCCGTCTGGATCTATGCCGCGCAGCTAGCCGCGGAGGCCGTGCGCCTCGGATTCGCCGAAGTGCAGTATGACTACGTGCGGTTCCCGGACGAGCCCGCCAGCCGGATGGCGACGGCGGTCTTCGCCGCGCGGGACACCGGCGAGACCAAGCGCCAGGGCGTCGCGCGCGGCCTCGGGATCCTCCGCGAGCGCACAAAGCGTCTCGGCGTGCCGTTCACCATCGACGTCTTCGGCCTCACCACCACCGCCACCGGCGACATGGGAATCGGCCAGTACTGGGAGGACTTGGTGAGCAAGGCTGATGTCGTGCTGCCGATGGTCTATCCCAGCCACTACTACCGCGGCGTCTACAATGTGCGCTATCCCAACAGCCAGCCGTACCACGTCGTTCGGCGGGCTCTCGAGGATGGGCTCAGGCGATCGGGCCCGCTGGGAAAGACCGCGGAGATCCGCCCGTATCTGCAGGCCTTCACGCTTGGCCCCCCACGCTACTCTCCTACCGAGGTGCGGGCGCAGATGCAGGCGGCGCAGGACCTGGGCATCGACTCTTGGGTGCTCTGGAATCCGCGGAGCGCGTACAACCCGGCAATCTTCCATCCGAAGACGACCGCCCTCAGCGCCACACGCCCGCCGGACGCGGCCGCATCGAATTGATTCTCGCGCCCGGGGCTCAAGCTGGCCTCGGCAGATGACGAACGACCCTCATCCACGTTGCCGCCTGCCGTTGTAACCTGTTGTCTACAAATTACTTAAAGTGTGCCTACGAGCCGGTCCGCAAGTTGCTTCTCGGCTCCCCAAGTCGCTCCGCCGGTACACTCGCTTGTTCTCCATGCGCCGGGCCGTATACTTACGGGGCCCGTCCGCGCCCGGTGGAGCAGACTGCCGGTCGTCACCGTCACAACTCGATTGGAGCTCGCAAGATGGACATGCGCACTCGTCTTGGCCTGCTGGTTGTCCTTGGCCTCGCTGCCACGGCCGCGCCCGCGCGGGCGCAGGGGCTGCCGGCCGGCGTTACCAAGGATGCGATCGACAAGGGAATGGCCATCTTCACGGGTGCCGGCAACTGCTACGCGTGCCACGGGCAAAACGCGCAAGGCATGCTCGGGCCGACCACTAACCTGGTCGACCATCAGTTTCTGCACAGCGACGGGTCGTACCCCGCCATCGTCGCTTATATCAAGAAGGGCGTCACCAAGGAAGAGTCGAAGAGCGGCATCCCGATGCCGCCCCGGGGCGGCTCGGCCATCACCGACGATCAGGTCAACCAGGTGGCCGCCTACGTGTGGTCCATCAGTCACGCAAAGAAGTGATGCGGCCGCGGGCCGCGGTGAAGGGGGGCGACGCGAGTCGCCCCCTTTTTCGTTACCTTCGGGCATGAGCCAACCGGCGCTGGGCATGCCGCAGGCGTGGAGCCGCGTCGCCCGGGACTACCGGTGTCATATCGCGCCCGATTTCCTGCCCGCCGCGCGGGCGATGTGCCGGGCGGTGGGGATCGCGCCGAGCGACCGTGTGCTGGACATCGCCTGCGGGCCCGGCACGGCAGCCGTTGCCGCCCGCGAGCAGGGCGCGGCCCGGGTCGTGGGCGTGGATTACGCCCGCGGCATGATCGCCGCGGCGGGTGCCGACCCCGGCGCATCTCCGGCGGTCCGCTTCGCGGTGGCCGACGCGCTGGCGTTGCCGTTCGCCGGCGAAACCTTCGACGTCGTGATCTCGAGCTTCGGCCTCATCTTCGCCCCTGACCCGAAGCTCGCAGCCGCGGAGGCGGCCAGGGTGCTGCCCCGCGGGGGGCGGATCGGACTCCTGGTCTGGCCGCCCGGCGGCTCCATCGGGGCATATCAGGAAGCGGCCTTCCGCCACCTGGCGGTGCCGCCGAGCCGGCACGATCCGTTTC
>DASWAE010000136.1:0-12874 GCA_036391275.1 Trebonia sp. | reverse complement strand
ATGGCGCCCGCGTAGAGGGCGAACGCGCCGAACCAGGCCGCGAGCACCCGCCGACTCGGCAGGGCCGCGTGCACGGCATGGTCAGGCCGCGCTTCCCCGGTAGTGTCCACGGTCATTGAGGATATGTTCACCGCGCCCGGCCGCGTCCACCCGGCAAGCTGCTAGGGGAGCTTCCAGTCGACGGGCGGGGCGCCCTGGCGATCGAGAAGCTGGTTGGCGCGGCTGAACGGGCGCGTGCCGAAGAACCCGTTGTGCGCGGACATGGGGCTCGGGTGCACCGACTCGATGCGCGGCACGCTGCCGAGCAGCGGGGCGAGTTCACGGGCATCGCGGCCCCACAAGATGGCGACGAGCGGCCCGCCCCGGCCGGCGAGGGCGCGGATCGCCTGCTCGGTGACCTGCTCCCAGCCCTTGCCCTGGTGGCTGCGCGGCTTGCCGGGCTCCACGGTGAGCACCCTGTTGAGCAGCAGCACGCCGTGCTCGGCCCACGGCGTCAGGTCACCGTTCGACGGCGCCGGGTAGCCGAGGTCGCTGGAGTACTCCCGGAAGATGTTGACGAGCGAGCCGGGCAACGGCCGGACGCCGGGGTTCACGGAGAAGCTGAGGCCGACCGGGTGGCCCGGCGTGGGGTAAGGGTCCTGGCCGACGATCAGCACCCGCACGTCGGCGAACGGCTGCTTGAACGCGCGAAGCACCTGGTCGCCCGCGGGCAGGTACCGCTTGCCCGCGGCGATCTGCTCACGCAGGAAAGCGCCCATCCGCGCGATCTGCTCCTCGGCCGGGGCGAGCGCTTCCGCCCAGCCCGCCTCGACGACACTGCTCAACGGCTCAGGCATGCGCAGAAAATAGCGCAACACGGGGAGTAAGGAGTACGAACGCCCGGCAGCGCGAGCTGCCGGGCACCGTCGGACGGGGCTCGCTACCAGTCCTCGTCGCTGTAGTCCTGGTCGCCGCCACCTTGGTCCTGGTCCTGGTCCTGGGCGCCGCGCTGCTGCTCGATCAGCTTCTGCGCGGCCCGCATGTCCCGGCTGAGCCGGTCGCCGCTGAGCTGGCCGCCGGCCTGGCCGGCCTGCTGCGCGAGCCGGGGTCGTCGTGCGACATCGCCTTCTCGGCGTCCTTCTCGACCTTGTCGAAGATGCCCATGATTTCCCCGTTCGCGTGGTCCGGTACCGAGATGCGCCGGCATTCCGCCGGGCTGTCCCCCCTGTATGTGGCCCTGCGCTACCTACCCGCGCAGGGGGCCGCTACCCCACCGTGGACGGCCGGCGGCGGGCTGACGTGCCTTTACTGTCTGCCTGGTAACGGGCTCGCGGCTGGTGCGGACCTGGTAAAAAGGGGTAACCTGCGCATGCGCGCGGGTTAGCGACGGACCGCATGGGGATCGTCGCCGCGGGTGCTCTGCTTGGAGCCGGACAACATGGAACGATGGGGCCCATGAAAGGACGTGTGCTAGTCGTCGACGACGACGCGGCGCTCGCGGAGATGCTTGGCATCGTGCTCCGCGGTGAGGGGTTTGAGCCGACGTTCGTCGCTGACGGAGACAAGGCACTTGAGGCTTTCCGTGACACGCGGCCGGACCTGGTGCTGCTTGACCTGATGCTGCCCGGTTCTGACGGCATCGACGTGTGCCGTCAGATCAGGGGCGAGTCCGGCGTGCCGATCGTCATGCTGACCGCGAAGACCGACACGGTGGACGTGGTGCTCGGCCTGGAGTCGGGTGCTGACGACTACATACTCAAGCCGTTCAAGTCCAAGGAACTGGTCGCCAGGATCAGGGCGCGGCTGCGGCGCACGGACGAGCCTGCCCCTGAGATGCTGCAGATCGGCGACGTGTCCATCGACGTGGCAGGCCACTCGGTGAAGCGGAACAATGAGACGCTGAGCCTCACCCCGCTGGAGTTCGACCTGCTCGTCGCGCTCGCCAGGAAGCCGCGGCAGGTCTTCACCCGCGAGGTGCTGCTCGAGCAGGTCTGGGGCTACCGGCACGCGGCGGACACCCGGCTGGTGAACGTGCACGTGCAGCGGCTGCGGGCCAAGATCGAGCATGATCCCGAGCACCCCGAGATCGTCGTGACGGTGCGTGGCGTGGGTTACAAGGCGGGACCTGGCTGATCGGCGGATGGAGCGGTTTGCGGTTAACAGCGACGCGGCCGGTGTGCCGGCCGCGCCAGTACAGTCCGCGCCTGCGCCGCCCGGCCCCGCGCCCCGCCCGGTACCGCAGCATGACCAGGGTGACCAGCGCGACAGGCGCGAGGCCTGGGAGATGGCGCTGCGGCGCAAGAAGTGGGTGCGCTGGTTCGTCAGCTGGCTCCCGCACCGGCTGACGATTGCCATCCGCTCCCTGCTGCGCTTGGAGCACCTGATCATCGCGAAGGTCAGGCACCGCTGGCACCGGTCGCTCCAGTTGCGAGTGGTGGGCACCACGCTGGTCATCTCCGCGGCGGTCATCGCGGTGCTCGGCTTCTTCCTCACCGAGCAGATCGCCGACGGCCTGCTCTACAACGCGGAGACATCGGCGCGCGCGCAGGTGACTACCGGCCTGTCCACCGCCCGGTCACAGCCGGGCCTGACCACGGTGCCCACCCCGCAGACCGCGATGAAGTACATGGAGTCCATCGGCCTGCTGCTTGAGCCGACCAACGGCACCGCCAACTCCAACTACAGCGTGGCGGTCGGGCTGAACCAGGACCTGGCGGCTCAGGCCGGCTACCCGCTCTGGGCCCACGGCTTCGACGCCGACGACACCCTCCCGGCCTCCCTGCTGGCCAACGTGCAGGAGGAGCAGGTCGCCCAGGAGCACGGCAAGCCGGAGAACCTGCTGTACTACGCGCCCACCACGCTCTACCTGACCGCCGGCGGCCAGGGTGTGCCGGCGATCGCGTTCGGCGTGCCGCTGAACAACTCCTACCAGCTGTACTTCGTGTTCCCGCTCACCGAGGAGCAGCAGACGCTGCAGCTGGTCCAGACGACGCTCGTCGGCGTGGGGATCGCACTGGTGGCGCTGCTCGCGGCCATCGCCTCGCTGGTGACCCGGTGGGTAGTGGTGCCGGTGCGGCACGCGGCCCGGGCCGCCCAGCGGCTGTCCGCCGGGCAGCTCGAGGAGCGGATGGTCGTCGGCGGGGCCGACGACCTCGCCGCGCTCGCCACGTCGTTCAATGAGATGGCCGCCAGCCTGCAGGAGAAGCTGCTCCAGCTCGAGGACCTGTCCCAGGCGCAGCGGCAGTTCGTCTCCGACGTGTCGCACGAGCTGCGGACCCCGATGACGACGATCAGGATGGCGGCGGAGATCCTCTTCGAGTCGCGCGAGGAACTCGACCCGGCGGCCGCGCGCAGCACCGAGCTGCTCCAGAGCCAGATCGAGCGGTTCGAGACGCTGCTTACCGACCTGCTCGAGATGAGCAGGCACGACTCGAACGTGGCGACGCTTGACGCCGAGACGGCGGACCTGTGCGACATCGTGCGCAGGAGCGCCGACGACGCGCAGCAGCTCGCCGAGCGGCGCGGCTGCCGCATCGAGTTCCGGCTGCCCGTCCAGGCCTGCATGGCCGAGGTGGACCGGCGCCGGGTGGAACGGATCTTGCGCAACCTCCTTGTCAACGCGGTGGAGCACGGTGAGGGACGGGACGTCGTGGTGAGCCTGGCGGAGGACAGGGACGCGGTCGCCGTCGCGGTGCGTGACCATGGCGTCGGGCTGGCTCCCGGCGAGGAGGTGCGGGTCTTCGAGCGGTTCTGGCGCGCCGACCCGGCGCGCGCGCGGACGACCGGGGGAACCGGCCTCGGCCTGGCCATCGCCCTGGAGGACGCCCGGCTGCACGGCGGCTGGCTGCAGGCATGGGGAGAGAAGGGCCGGGGCTCGGTATTCCGGCTCACCCTGCCGCGGGTGGCCGGGCAACCGCTGGCCGGCTCGCCGCTGCCGCTCGGCTCCGACGAGGCCGACGTCATCACCAGCGCGGTCAGCACGCTGGAGGCGGACCTCGCCGCGGTCGGCCGGACGGACGAGCCGGGTTACGCGCGCAGCCTGTCCGACGAGGAGGAGAAGCGGTGGTAACGCCCGGACGGTGGCTGCGGTCACGGCCGGCGCTGACGGCGCTTGCCGCGCTGATCGTCGCGGCGCTGTCCACGGCGGGCTGCGTGTCGGTGCCGAACGGCGGGCCGGTGCAGTCCTATCCCGTCACCCAGGGGACGGCCGCGCAGAGCCAGCCCTACATGCAGATCCAGCCGCAGCCGCCGCGCCCCGGCTGGTCCCCGCTGGAGATCGTCAAGGGCTTCCTCACCGCCTCCGCCAGCTTCAGTAACTACGGGCAGGTGGCCCTGCAGTACCTGACGCCGCAGCAGCAGAAGATCTGGAGCCACCCGACGTGGTCGGCAGTGGTCTACAAGAAGGGCCCGGACGTCGCCAGCCCGGTCTACCCGTCCTCGGCGAAGAACCCGAAGAGCGCGACGACGGCGACCGTGCGGATCACCGGCACCATCCAGGCAACGCTCCTCGGGAACGGCAGCTACTCCGTGCCGTCCTCCTCGACCACCGGCGGCTCGTCCGACGCCCCGGCGCCGTTCCAGCTGGTCAAGGTAGCCGGCCAGTGGCGGATCTCCGCCGCGCCCTCGGAGGTGCTGCTCACCGCCGACTCGTTCGCGAACGACTACCAGCTCCGCAACCTGTACTTCTTCGACCCGACGGGCAGCTACCTGGTCCCCGACCCGATCTACGTGCCGCTCCGCGCTCCCGGCGACCTGATGAACGGGCTAGTGCAAGACCTGATCACGCCGCCGGAAGACTGGCTCTCGGGCGGGGCGACCAAGACCGCGCTGCCGCCCGGCACCAAGATCGGCGGGGTCACGGTGGACGGCGTGACCGCGGTCGTCAACCTCACCGGCACCATCGCCAAGGACGGCGGTGACAACGATGTCTTGCAGCGGGTCTCGTCGCAGCTGCTCGAGACGCTGTCCGGCGCGGGGCAGGGCGGGTCGGCCGGGCAGGGCGTGCAGTCGGTCGAGGTTGAGCTGAACGGAAAGTCGTGGTATCCGCCCGGCAGCCAGGACAACCCGGTGCAGGGGCAGGGGCAGATTAAGCAGAAGCCAGCCCTCGGCGCCAACTCGACGTACTACTACGTCGACGGCGCGGGGTACCTGACAAGCCGCCAGGGCGCGGGCGGCAAGCCGGTGCGGGCCGACCTGATCGGCACCGGGTACACGCAGGTGGCGGTCTCGCCGGACGGCAAGTACCTGGCCGCGCTGCGCGGCAGCACGCTGTACACCGGCCTCGTCGGCGGCGCCCTGGGCAAGCGGGGCGACGGGTACGCGACGATGAGCTGGGACGGCAACGACAACCTGTGGACGGCGCAAGGCGGCCAGGTCATCATGTACCGCGTCACGGTGACCGTCAGGCAGCCGCAAGGCCAGCTCACCCCCGTGCCCGTCGCCGTGAACACCCTCGGGATCAAGAACCTGAGCCTGCCATTCACCCAGCTGCGGGTCGCGCCCGACGGAGTCCGCGTCGCGCTGGTCATCAGCAACAGCCTGCTCACCTTCGGCGCCATCTCCGGGCAGCAGGGACCGGATCCGCGCATCACGCTCTCCCAGGTGCAGCTGAGCCCGCTCAACGCCAACGAGTTCACCGGGCTCACCTGGTACGGCCCGGACAACGTCATCACGCTCGCCCAGCCGGGCCCGGCCGCGACCGTGTACCCGGTGAGCGGCGGCACCCCCACGTCCATCCCGGCCGAGCCCGGCATGGAGGCGATCACCGCCAGTTCGGGCAACCTGCTGATCGCCAGCCTGTCGAACGGCCAGATGGTGGCCGACGACTGCCTCACCTGCGCGTGGATGGGGCTCGGCCGCGGTGACGCGCCGACCTATCCCGGGTGACGAACTCCTGAGATCCCAGGGAACCAGGGAAAAGAAACGCCGTTATCAATCCGTTATGTGATGTTTACGGTTAATGTCCCTCCTGACAATTGGCCGCAGGAGAGCTAGCGTTCATCCATGGCACTCGCCCGGGTCCGTGGTTGCGCCGGGCAGGCCCTCCAGGCCGCGCTGGCGGCCGGAGGGTCTCCTTGGCAAGCCGATGCCAGCCGCAGGCGAAACGGTCCACGTAAGGCGACTTGTCGTCGTCCGATCACGGTGCGGCTTAGAAGTAAGTCCTGCCCCGCCGGGGAGCACAAGGCGCTCCCCGGCCTCCGGGAGAAGGGCAGTAGTGGCCATGGAAGGCCGCGAACCTCTCAGCAGGCGGATGTGGGGTCGAAGACCAGGTCGGCCGGGCGAGTGCTTCCTGCTCCTTTTTGTCCTGCGCTGGTGGGGAAGGGTAGTCCTTGAGCACAAGCGAAGGATGAGAAGGTTCGCCACTGGTAATCAACGCCGAAGGGGGATCGAGATGGAAATCACCTTCAAGGGCAGGCACACCAGCGTTCCGGAGCGCTTCCGGAGGCACGCGAGCGCCAAGCTGGCCAAGCTCGAGAAGCTCGATCACAACGCGATCCGGATCGATGTGGAGGTATCGACGGAGCGTAACCCAAGGCAGGCCGACCGCAGCGAGCGGGTCGAGCTCACGATCAGATCACGGGGCCCGGCGATCAGGGCCGAGGCGGCGGCCGATGACCGGTACGCGGCCCTTGACCTCGCGTTCGCCAAGCTCGAGGGCCGGCTGCGCAAGGCCGCCGAGCGGCGCAAGGTCAGGCGCGGTGACCTCACCGTCCGCTCCACCGAGGTGGTGGCCGCGGTCACCGCGGCCCCGGCCGGGGCGGAGGCCGCGGTGACCGAGCCGGCTGACCTGGCCGACGTCCCGATCCCGGCGATCCCCCCGCCTGATGACGCGGCCATGCTGAACGGCACGCCGGTCGGCCGCAGGGCGAGCACCAAGGCATACGGCAAGCCGGGCACCAAGAGCGGCGCGCGGCCCGGCAGCAGGCCAAACGGGCAGCGCCGTCCGGAGGCGGTGATACCACTCCCGGCGCTGCCGGAGGACGAAGCGCTTGACTTCGACGACTTCGGTGACGAGGCCGAGGTGGAAGCGTCCGTCTCCGGGCTGCTGCCGATCCACATGGTGGGCGACGGCCCGCTGGTCGTCAGGGAGAAGTTCCATGCGTCGGGGCCGATGACCATCGACCAGGCGCTCCTGGAGATGGAGCTGGTCGGCCACGACTTCTTCGCGTACCACGACAGCCAGTGCGGCAAGTTCAGCGTCGTCTACCGGCGGCGCGGCTACGACTACGGTGTCATCCGCCTCGTCGAGGACTAACCGTCCGACTGGTTAAGTGGCCCCCTGACAAGTAACCTCAAGCAGAGGGAAACTAACCTTAAGTGTCGGGAAGCTGACCCAAGTAAGAGGCTCCGGCCTCAGCCAGAATAAGGCGCCGCGGTACCTGCGGCGCCTGCCGACAGCAGCAACTACGAGGCTCTGGCCCCGGTTTCCCCGTGGGGATGCCGTTTACCGCGGCATCCCCAGCCGGGCGCCATGGGGCGGAGCCCCCCTCCATTCCGGGGGGTCCAGGGGCGTCCCCTGGAAGGAAGGAGCACGGCCGTGACCGAACGGTCCTTTACGGCCAGGAGCGCGGGGACGGGCAGGCCGTCGACCGCCAAGCCTGGGGCTGGCTCGCTGCCTAAGCAGCCGTCCCCGGACGCGCCCCCTCCCCCCGTACCGCGGCCGGCCCGGGACGGCGACGCCGGGCTGGCCGCCGACCCGATCCGGGTGCTGATCGCGGATGATCACGCCCTGTTCCGCCGGGGCCTGGAGATGGTGCTTGCGGGAGAGGCCGGGCTCGAGCTGGTCGGCGAGGCTTCCGACGGTGCCGAGGCGGTAGCGCTGGCCACCGAGGTGGTACCCGATGTCGTGCTGATGGACATCCGGATGCCCAAGATGACCGGCATCGAAGCCGCCCGCCAGATGAAGGAGGTCGCCCCGTCCGCCAAGATCGTGATCCTCACGATCAGCGACGAGGATGACGACCTGTTCGAGGCGATCCGCGCGGGCGCGAGCGGCTACCTGCTCAAGGACATCCCGCTCGATGAGCTGGCCGACTCGGTGCGCGCGGTGCACGGCGGGCAGTCCCTCATCAACCCGTCGATGGCGGGCAAGCTGCTCACCGAGTTCGCGACCCTGGCCCGCAGGGACGCCGACGAGGGGCCGGCCAAGCACGCGCCCGCGCCCAAGCTGACCGAGCGCGAGATGGAGGTGCTCCGCCATGTGGCGCGCGGCCAGAACAACCGCGACATCGCCAAGGAGCTGTTCATCTCGGAGAACACCGTGAAGAACCACGTACGCAACATCCTGGAGAAGCTGCAGATCCACTCCCGGATGGAAGCCGTGATGATCGCGGTGCGGGAGAAGCTGATCGAGATCAGTTAACTCCCGGGGGAGACGACCCCCGTACCCCCTGGTGCGCGGCCGATGGCAAAAACCGCCATTGTATCGGCCGCTGTATCGGCCGCGCGGTTACCCGGCCGCCGCCAGCGCGGCGGCGAGCGGCTGGGCGAGCGCGGCTGGCTGCACCTGCTCCGCCACCACGTTCGAGCAGCCGGCCCACTGCGCGGCCTCGGTGAGGGCGCGCGCCATGGGGGTGACGGCCGCTGGCTTCTCCAGGAAGACGTTCCTGGCCACGAGCGTCTTCCCGTCCCTCGCCGGGTCGGCCCAGCCCGCGATCTGCCCGCCGGCGAGCAGCGGCATGGTGAAGTAGCCCCGCTCGCGCTTCGCCTTGGGCACGTACGGCTCGAACAGGTGCCGGTAGCCGAACATCCGCAGCACCCGCTTCCTGTCCCAGATCAGCGAGTCAAACGGGGACAGCAGGGCCGTGCGGTGCGTGCCCCGTCCGCCCGCGCCCAGCCAGGCGAGCGCCGCCGGGTCGGCCCAGGCCGGGGCCGGCCGCTTGCCGCCGTGGACCGTCACCGGGACCAGCCCGGCCGCCGCCGCGGCCTCGTCAAGCGCGGCGCCGCTGCGCATGTGCAGCCCGTGCCCGTTGAGCCGCTGGTACTCGATGAAGTCCGCATGGGTCGCCACCCCGAGCGCCCGCGCGACCGTCCCGGCCAGGTAGGACAGGCACTCGGCATCCGTCGGCGCCTGGTCGAGCAGCTCGCGCGGCACGGCCCGCTCCGGAAGGTCGTACACCCGCCGCCAACCGGTACGCCGCACGCAGACCGCCCGTCCGGTGTCCAGCAGCCACTCGGCGGCGATCTTCACCTCCGACCAGTCCCACCACGGGCCGCCCGCCTTCGCGCCGCCGAGCTGGGTCGCGGTCAGCGGCCCCTCGTCGCGCAGCCGGCCGAGCACCCGCTCACAGGCATCCTCGGAGACCTTGTGCCAGCGCTGCCCGCGCGCGGCGATGGCCTCCCGCCGCCAGCGGTAGTACGGCCAGTCAGCGATCGGCAGGATGCAGGCCGCGTGCGCCCAGTACTCGAACGTCGTCGGCCGCGTGGCGGGCCAGTACGCCTGCTCGACCCTGTCCCGGCCGACCGGCCCGAGGCGCGCGTACGCGACAAGCTCATGCGACCGCGCGAGCACGGAGATGGTGTCAAGCTGCACGGCGCTGACCCGCCGCAGCACCCCGGCCACCCCGCCCCGCTTCGCCCCCGCCCCGAGGAACCCCTGCGCGTAGAGGGTGATCCGCCGCACTTCGTCCGCGCTCAGCTGAAGGTCATCCCCGGCCGTTGCCCCGGACTCATACAGAACGGAAGCGGCAGTCTGTCCCACGCCAGTGACTCTATCGGCAGGGTGAGACATTCCAGGCGCTGCGCCCTATGCAGGGTGCCGGGGGCTCGCCCCCCGAGAGGGGCGAGCCTAATACCAGTCGGTGCTCATCGCCCTGGAGAACAGCAGGATGAGGCAGCCGAAGATCGCGACAGCGGCACCGATCCAGAAGACCAGCCAGTGCGGGCCGGGGACCATGGCGAACCCGCCGATGATGAACCCGACGATGACAACCGAGGTCCCGACCCAGGAGATGGGCCTGCCCGGGTTGTGCTCCAGGTGCCCCCCGGCTCCGTGGACGAGCCCGGCGTTGCTTCCCCCCGTGCCCGTGCCCTCCACGGTGCCCGATGCCTGGTCGGCCACGACTCCTCCTTCAGACCTCACGCTGCCTATGCTGAGGTTGTCACGAAAATACCCAACGGGCAGCGCGACCCGGTAGCCGGCCCCCCAATCTCGCCTACGATGGCAGGTGAGGCGTGCTCAGCCAAGGCCAGCACATCCGCGCCCGTCCGACAAGTACCGAGTCCTGCCGCAAGGAGCACGACGAAAAGTGCCTTCGATCCTAGACAGCATCCTTCGCGCCGGCGAAGGCAAGATCCTGCGTCACCTGAAGCGGATCAGCGAGCAGATCAACTCCGTTGAGGAAGACTTCGTCGCGATGAGCGACGCCGAACTGCGCGGGATGACCGAGGAGTTCAAGCGGCGGCTCACCGACGAGGGCGAGACGCTCGACGACATCCTGCCCGAGGCGTTCGCCGCGGTCCGCGAGGCGGCGCGCCGCACGCTCGGCCAGCGCGCCTTCGACGTGCAGCTGATGGGCGCGGCGGCGCTGCACCTCGGCAATATCGCCGAGATGCGCACCGGTGAGGGCAAGACGCTCACCGGCGTTTTCCCCGCCTACCTGAACGCGCTGGCGGGCAACGGCGTGCACGTCGTCACGACCAACGACTACCTGGCCAAGCGCGACTCGGAGTGGATGGGGCGGGTGCACCGCTTCCTCGGCCTCGAGGTCGGGGTGATCCTGGCCGACATGTCGCCGGCCGACCGGAAGAAGGCCTACGCCGCCGACGTCACCTACGGCACGAACAACGAGTTCGGCTTCGACTACCTGCGCGACAACATGGCATGGTCGCTCGAGGAGACCGTGCAGCGCGGTCATCATTTCGCCATCGTCGACGAGGTAGACTCGATCCTGGTCGACGAGGCACGGACGCCGCTGATCATCTCCGGCCCGGCCGAGCAGAACTCCCGCTGGTACACCGAGTTCGCCAAGATCGCCCCCCGGCTGCGGCGCGGCGAGGACGGCGAGGGCGACTACGAGGTCGACGAGAAGAAGAGGACCGTCGGCATCCTCGAGACGGGCGTGGAGAAGGTCGAGGACTGGCTCGGCATCGACAACCTGTACGACCCGGTCAACACTCCGCTCGTGTCGTTCCTGAACAACTCGATCAAGGCCAAGGAGCTGTTCAAGAAGGACAAGGACTACGTCGTGATGAACGGCGAGGTCCTCATCGTGGACGAGTTCACCGGCCGCATCCTGCACGGCCGGCGGTACAACGAGGGCATGCACCAGGCCATCGAGGCCAAGGAAGGCGTGCAGATCAAGGACGAGAACCAGACTTTCGCCACGATCACCCTGCAGAACTACTTCCGGCTCTACGAGAAGCTCGCGGGCATGACCGGCACGGCGATGACCGAGGCCAACGAGTTCATGCAGATCTACAAGCTCGGCGTCGTCCCGATCCCGACCAACAAGCCGATGATCCGCGCGGACGAGACCGACGTGATCTACCAGACCGCGCAGGCGAAGTTCGACGCGGTGGTCGAGGACATCGCGGAGCGGCACCAGGCCGGGCAGCCCGTTCTCGTCGGCACCGTGAGCGTGGAGAAGTCCGAGCTGCTGTCGGTGATGCTCAAGCGGCGCGGCATCCAGCATCACGTGCTCAACGCCAAGTACCACGAGCAGGAGGCGATGATCGTCGCCCAGTCCGGCCGGCTCGGCGCGGTCACCGTGGCGACGAACATGGCCGGCCGCGGCACCGACATCATGCTCGGCGGGAACCCCGAGTTCATCGCCGACCTCGAGCTGCACCAGCGCGGCCTGTCACCGGTCGACACGCCCGAGGACTACGAGGCGGCGTGGCCGGAGGCGGTGGCCAAGGCGAAGGCGGCGGTGGCCGCGGAGCACGAGCAGGTCGTCGCGGCGGGCGGGCTGTACGTGCTCGGCACCGAGCGGCACGAGTCGCGCCGTATCGACAACCAGCTGCGCGGCCGGTCGGGACGGCAGGGCGACCCCGGCCTGTCCCGGTTCTACCTGTCGCTCGAGGACGACCTGATGCGGATGTTCAACTCCGAGCGGGTCGCCGCGATCATGGACCGGCTGCGCATCCCGGCGGACGTCCCGGTGGAGAACTCGGTGGTCTCCCGGTCGATCAGGTCGGCGCAGACCCAGGTGGAGTCGCAGAACTTCGAGATCCGCAAGGACGTGCTCAAGTACGACGACGTGCTCAACCGGCAGCGCCAGGTCATCTACGGCGAGCGGCGCCAGGTGCTCGAGGGCGCGGACCTGCACGAGCAGGTCCGGTCCATGATCGACGAGGTGATCGCCTCGTACGTGACCATGGCGACCGCCGACGGGTACCCGGAGGAGTGGGACCTGGAGAAGCTGTGGCGGGCATTCAAGCAGCTTTTCCCGATCTCGCTGCCGATCGACGCGGTGATCGAGGAGGCGGGCGGCGACAAGTCGGGGCTGAACGCCGACATGATCACCGAGATGGTGCAGGAAAACGCACAGCAGGCGTACGACCGCCGCGAGGCCGAGCTCACGCCCGACAACATGCGCGAGATCGAGCGCCGCGTCGTGCTGTCCGTCCTCGACCGCAAGTGGCGCGAGCACCTGTACGAGATGGACTACCTCCGCGAGGGCATCGGCCTGCGCGCCATGGCGCAGCGCGACCCGCTGGTCGAGTACCAGCGGGAGGGCTACGACATGTTCAACTCGATGATGGACGGCATCAAGGAAGAGTCGGTCGGCAACCTGTTCAACCTCCAGATCGAGTTCCAGGAGAACCCGATCGTCGAGGAGGTGGGCGCCGGGGCGCAGCTCGCGTTCGGCGGCAGCCTCCCCGGCGTTACCACGGGCGGTGGACAGCAGGCACCCGCCGGTGCCGCCCCGGCCGCGCAGCCGCCCGCCGCCCC
>DASWAE010000135.1:0-41848 GCA_036391275.1 Trebonia sp. | reverse complement strand
GTCCGCCAGGCCGTCCCGCTCGATCCGCAGCGCGAGGCCGGCCGCCTGCGCGGCGACAAAGCCGGCGTCGACCTCGCCTGGCGTGCCCGTGAACGCGGCGACGTGGCCGGCGCCCCGGCGCAGCAGGGCAACCGCGCCGCTAGCGTTACCCCGCCTCGCGTGGGTGAGCCCCACCGCGACCTGGGCGAGGCCTCGCCACAGCTCGCGGTCCGGCCCCGGCAGGGACTTCCATGCCGCCTCGAAGACCTCGTGCGCGTGGAACGGCCGGCCCTCGGCGAGCAGGCGTCCGCCAAGGTCGGCCGCCTCGGCCGGGGAGACCACCAGGTCGTCGGGGACGCGCGGCACGTCCTGTCCCGCGGACCTGGGAAGCGGCCGGCCGAGCGCGTCGCGCGGGCGCGCGTTCCGCGCCCGCCCCCCGGCGTCCCTGTCCCGGCCGGCCGGGCCGGTCACCGGTCCGGCTCTGGGTCGGTGAGCCAGCCGAGCAGCTCGGCGTCGAAGGACTCGGGGCGTTCCTCGTGCGGGAAGTGGCCGGCCCCCTCGATGACCTTCCAGCGGTAGGGCCCCTCCACGTACCGGCCCGCGCCGCGGGCGGCCGAAGACGGGATGCAGAAGTCGGCGGCGCCGTGCAGGTGCAGCACCGGCGCCGCGACCGGTGACCGCATCTGGCGGGCGTACCGCAGGCCGTCGGGCCGGAAGGTGGAGCGGACGAACCACCGGTGGTACTCAAGCGAGGTGTGCGCCACCGGCGGGATGCGGATGGCGGCCTGGTAGACCCGGAGGGCCTCCTCGTCAGGCCATCCCGGTGCCGACCAGGAAGACAGGATCGAGCCGACGAGGGCGCCGCTGTCGCGAACCAGCTGGTGCTCCGGGAGCATCGGCACCTGGAAGGCGAGCGGGTACCCGCCGCGCCGGACCGGGCCGTCCGGCGCGGACAACGCCCGCGAGATCGTGAGCGGGGCGGACAGCAGCCGCGCGCGCATCCGCAGCGGGTGCGCCATCGACACGATCGCCAGCCGGCGCACCGCCTTGGGGAAGTACGCGGCAAGGGTCCACGCGGTGAGCCCGCCCCAGTCGTGGCCGACGACGGTGGCGTTGGCCTCGCCGAGCGCGCGGATCAGCCCGGCGGCGTCGGCGGCCGCGGTGATCAGGTCATACCCCCTGGGCGGCTTATCGCTGTCGCCGTAACCGCGCAGGTCCACGGCGACCGCCCGGTAGCCGGCCTCGGCGAGCGTGACGAGCTGGTGCCGCCACGTCCACCAGAACTCGGGAAAGCCGTGCAGCAGCAGCACGAGCGGCCCCTCGCCCATGACCGCCGCGTGGAAGCGGCACCCGTTGGCCGTCACCGACCGATGGGTCCAGGGACCGCCGATCTGGATGACGGGCTCTACCGGCATGCCGTGCGCCCTGCCGTCATGATGGGGGCGGTCATGAGGGGGGTCATGACCGGGCGGGCGGGATCTCGGCCTTGGCGCCCGCCCCCGCGCTGACTTCCGGGTTCTTGACCGCCGCTCCGGAGCCGTTCGGGCTGGCGCTGGCCTTGCGCAGCATGCCGATGTCGTCCATCACGGTCTTCCGGGTCATCTTCATGCCGGTTACCCGGCGGACGAGCAGGTACGCGACCGCGCCGCCCACGGCGATGAGCAGGAGGCAGGTGCCCGCGACGCAGATGAAGGCCAGCCAGATCGGCATGCCGAACGCCGCCACCAGGCCGTACGCGTAGGCGAAGCAGAGCAGTACCACGATCAGGCAGAGGACGAACATGGCGACGGCGCCGATCCCGGCGGCGATGCCGATGCGCTTCGCATCTAGCTTGAACTCACGCTTGGCCAGGCTGATCTCGTACCGGATGAGCGAGGACATGTCCTTCGCCGCCAGCGCGACCAGTTCCCCAAGCGACTGCTGCCCGTCGGCGCCAGCCGGTCTCCCGCTGCGGACCATGCGTTCCTCCCCGAATCCTCGCCGCGGCAGCGCGCGCTGCCGCAGGTGACTCAAGGCTAGCGCCCCGTGATTCCGCCGGGCGCGGACATCCCCGCCCGCGGCGGTGTGCTACGAGCTTTTTCCGTCCCGGCCCGGTCAACTTGAGCCAGGCACGCGAACGGCGCCCCAGGTGGGGGCGCCGTCGCCTTATGCAGGACAGTCTGGCTACCAAGCGTGCAATGTCAATTGTCGGCCAGTCCTCGAGGGCCTGGCCCGACACGCCTCCCGCGGCTGCTCGCGCGTGGGTACCCGGCTGTCGTGCTCCGGACGTTCGACCAGTCCGTGACACCTTTGTACGTCGAAAGGGCGGCACATCCAAGCCCCTACGCGTGATCAATTCGTGATCTTGATCGGTAGGCGCGTTCACATGCCATTAACCACTGAGACCACGGGCTGCGAGGACTTGCCGCGCCGCCAGGCGGCCCTTCGCGCCGCCTGCCAGCCCGCCCCCGGCCGGTCACCCCGGCCGCACCCGCAGAAATATCCGGTGGCGCCAAACTATCCGGCTGAACATCTGTTCATGACCGACACATATATGTTGTAATTCCTTTACGCGAGTCGCGGCAGCCCCTGCGCGACCTCAGCACGCCCGTGACCCGCTGACAGGCTTTCCCGTAGATGGGTGCCGGCCAACCCCCCCAGGGCCGGCACCACATAATGATGGTCCCCCTCGCTCTCCCCCCCGGCGAGGGGGACCATCTACTTCCCGCCTGTTCGCGGACCTCCGGTCCGCTTCCCGCCGCCTGGTTCGCCGTGGGGGGACGACCCCCCACACCCCCCGCATGTTCAGCGGGCGCTGGCGAGCAGCACGTCCAGGAGGGCCACGGCGCCGGCCTTGGAGAGGGGCGAGTTGCCGTTGCCGCACTTCGGGGACTGGACACAGGAGGGGCAGCCGGCCTCGCAGGGACAGGAGGCGATCGCGTCCCGCGTGGCGCTGAGCCAGCCGGCGGCCACCGCGAAGCCGCGCTCCGCGAAGCCGGCGCCGCCTGCCTGGCCGTCGTACACGAACACGGTGAGCTGGCCGGTAGCCGGGTGCAACTCGGTGGACAGGCCGCCCACGTCCCAGCGGTCGCAGGTGGCGAACAGCGGGAGCAGGCCGATGGCCGCGTGCTCGGCCGCGTGGGCGGCACCGCCGAGGTCGTCGCCGGCCACTGGAACCACGCGCTCGTTCGGTATCGTCCAGGCGACGGCCACCGTGGAGAGCGTGCGCTGCGGCAGGTCGAGCGGCACGGCCGGCTCCCTCGATTTCCGCCCCTTCTTGCCCGAACGAAGGCGTGTGTACCCGGTCACCTGCCGGGTCACCCGGACTTCGGTGAGCATCAGGTCGGCGTCGCCCCAGGGGACGCGACGGCGCTCGGCGATGAGGTCGATATCAGTGACGTCGCGGGCCTGAGTGGTGTAGCCGGGGTCACCTGCCTCGACGAGGGCCACCCTGTCCGCCAGGTCAAGCTTGCTGACCAGGTACGAGTCACCCTGATGGAGGTAGACCGCGCCGTCGTGCACGTAGCGGTGCGCGGACGGCTCGTCCATGGTGCCGATCAGCCGCCCGGTGGCCTCCTCCACCACGCGCACCGGCCGGCCGAGGTCGCCGCGGATCGAGATCTCCCCGGCCGGGCGGCGGTGCCTGGCGGAGTACCAGCCGGACGGGCGCCTGCGCAACTCGCCCGCCGATACCAGGCCGGCCACCGCCTTCGCGGACGCGGCGCCGAACAGGTCGAGGTCGGGCTCGGTGAGCGGCAGTTCCGCCGCGGCCGCGGCCAGGTGCGGGCCGAGGACGTAGGGGTTCGCCGGGTCGAGCACCGCGGGCTCTACCGGGTGGTGCAGCAGCGTCTGCGGGTGGTGCACCAGGTAGCTGTCCAGCGGGTCGTCACGGGCGATGAACACCGCCGTCGCATGGCGGCCGGCCCGGCCCGCCCGCCCTGCCTGCTGCCACAGCGAGGCCCAGGTGCCCGGCCAGCCGGCGATGAGTACCGCGTCCAGTCCGGTGATGTTAATGCCGAGCTCGAGGGCGGTGGTGGCGGCCATGCCAGTGATCCGCCCGTCCCGCAGCCCGGCCTCAAGGCCGCGGCGGTCGTCGGGGAGGTATCCGGAGCGGTACGCCGCGACGTTGCCGGAGAGATCCTCGTCGAGGGCGTCGCGGGCGGCGAGCGCGACCGTCTCCGCGCCGCGCCGCGACCTGATGAAGGCGAGCGCCGGGACCTCCGCCTTGACCAGCGCGGCGAGCAGGTCCGCGGCCTCTGAGGTGGCGCTCTTACGTAGGCGAGTGTCAGTAGGCTCATCTGCGCGCCCGATACGATGGCGGTTTGTGCCATCGGGCGCGCCTCGGGGGGTACGGGGGGTCGCCCCCCCAGGCAACAACTGCGGCTCCCAGAGCGCGAAGGTGACCGGCGCGCGAGGCGAGCCGTCCTCGGTCACCGCGACCGCGTCGAGCCCGGTGAGTTTCCTCGCGCAGTCCTCGGGGCCGGCGATGGTGGCGGAGGCGAGGATGAAAACGGGCGGCCGTCCGGTGCCCGGCAGGGACCCGGGCACGGCGTGGTACGCCGCCACGCGGCGCAGCCTGCGCAGCACCTGGGCGACATGCGAGCCGAACACGCCGCGGTAGCCGTGGCACTCGTCGATGATCACGACCCGCAGGCGGCGGAAGAACCCGCGCCAGCGGACGTGGTTGGGCAGCAGCCCGCTGTGCAGCATGTCCGGGTTGGTCAGCAGGTAATTAGCGTGCGACTGCGCCCAGGCGCGCTCCGCGGCCGTCGAGTCGCCGTCGTAGCAGGTGGCGCGGACGCCGGGGACCCGCAGGTCGCAGACCGCCTTGAGCTGGTCGGCGGCCAGCGCCTTGGTGGGCGCGATGTAGAGCACGGTGCCGCCGTCGAGCACCTCCGACAGCGCGGCGGCGAGGTAACCCGCCGACTTGCCCGACGCGGCCCGTGTGGCGAGGATCACGTGGCTTCCCGCGCGGGCGAGCCCCGCGGTCCTCGCCTGGTGCGTCCACGGGGCGCTGACGCCGCTGGCAGCCAGTGCCGCGGCGACTTCCGCGCGAACCGATTCCGGCCAGGAGGTGGATTGGCCCTGTTGGCCGGGTATGCGCTCTAGGTGCACAAGTTCGCCGGCGCGCTGCACCGCCCGCAGGACCGCGAGCGCGGCGCTCTCCTGTCGGGTTTCGGCTGTCGGTGAGGCGGCGATGGGCATAGGTTTTAAGTGTGTCATCCGCTAGGCGGATGTCGTGACAGCATGAAATCGTATAGACATGACACCTGAGCGTGGTTGAATGCCGGGCAGGGGTCGCCCCACGACGCGAGAGACGCCCTCGGGGCGCTGGAGGATTAGTGGATCTGAAGCTGGCGCACAGCAACAAGGACGGCATCGAGATCGTGGACGTCGAAGGTGAGATCGACGTCTACACCGCGCCGCGCCTGCGCGAGCTGCTCATCGAGCTCGTCAACAAGAAGAACTACCAGCTGGTAGTCAACATGGAGAAGGTCGAGTTCCTCGACTCCACGGGCCTTGGGGTCCTGGTCGGCGGGCTCAAGCGGGTGCGCGCGCACGACGGGTCGCTTGACCTCGTCTGCACGCAGGAGCGCATCCTCAAGATCTTCCGCATCACCGGCCTCACCAAGGTGTTCGGCATCCACGAGTCCGTGGACCAGGCCATCGCCGCCCGGAAGGCGGAGAAGTAAGCCTTCCGCTGCACAATGGCCACTGTCGAAGTCACCTTCACGCCACTGCCCGTCCACGTGCGGACCGCCCGGCTGGTTGCGACCGCGGTCGCGCGCCGCAGCGGCGTAGCCGAGTCACTGCTTGACGAGGTGCGCCTCGCCGTCGGCGAGGCCTGCTCGCGTGCGGTTGAAGCGCACCTGCGGCACTGTCCCGGGCAGCCCATCCGGGTAGAGCTCACCGACGACGGTGAGCAGTTCGAGGTTGTGGTGACCGACGCGGTGCCGGAAACGGCGGACGGCCCGGCCGCGGCGGACGGCAACGGCGCTGGGTCCCAGGGCTCCTCCCGCGGGCATGGCGGCAGTTTCGCCGTGCTTGACGGCGAGGTCCCGCTGCGGCTGCCCGACGGGGTCGGGCTCGCCGTGATCGCCGGGCTCGCCGACGACGTCCGCATCGCGTCCGCGGGCGCGGGCACCAGCGTCACGATGAGCTGGAAGCGCCGGGCCGGATGACCGCGGCCCCGGCCGCCGAGGCGGTCCGGTGAACCTGCACCAACCCGGTATGTGGCGCGATCACAGTGCCCGGCTCGCGGCCAAGGAAAGGGCCGGCGGGCCGGGCGCTTTGCCGTTCCGGCCCGGGCCCGCGGGCTGCCACCACTCTTCTAGGTCCCCGGCGAGTCACTATGATCACATCCGTCACATTAGTTTGTTTTCGTCCATTTGAGAAACTGGATGCACTCGAACAAAGGTCGTATCTTGGCCAAACTGGGGCAAATCACAATACGCTCGGACCGGGACTGTGACGGGTGGGACTTACGGGGCTCGAGGTCACTTCCTAATATCAATATTTGCTTCTGGAAAGTAAAAAACCTGTGTCCCTTCAAGATGTTAAGTCGGCAGCGTAGACTGCCCGCCACGCCGCCTTTGGCTTCCGGGTGCTGCCGGGAGCGGATTGAAGTGAGCGTTATCAGGCCAGCGACTGACTTAGCGGCGCATGCCAGACGTCGAAGGAGATTGAATGTCTATGCTCGATCCCGCCCTCGCGGCGGGCGGACCGGTGGCCCCGGTCAGTGTCAGCGGCGGCAACCTCACGTGGGTTGTGATTGTCGCGGTCGTGGCACTCGCCGCCCTCGCCGTCGCGGGCTTCTTGGTGCGCGAGGTCCTGGCCGCGAGCCAGGGGACCGCGAAGATGCAGGAGATCTCTCACGCGGTGCAGGAGGGTGCCGCGGCCTACCTGAGGAGGCAGTTCAGGACGCTGGGCGTCTTCGCCTTCATCATTCCGTGGATCTTGCTGGTGCTGCCGGCCGACGGCGAGAGCGTGCGCTGGGGCCGCAGCGCCTTCTTCCTTGTCGGCGCGCTGTTCTCCGCGCTGACCGGGTTCACCGGCATGTCCCTGTGCGTGCGGGGCAACGTCCGGGTCGCGGCGGCGGCCAAGGAGTCTGGCGAGCACCGCGCGATGCGGATCGCGTTCCGCACCGGCGGCGTGGCAGGCATGTTCACGGTGGGCCTTGGCCTGTTCGGCGCGGCCGTCGTGGTGCTGATCTACCGGGCCAACGCGCCGGAGGTGCTCGAGGGCTTCGGGTTCGGCGCGGCGCTGCTCGCGCTGTTCATGCGTGTCGGCGGCGGCATCTACACCAAGGCCGCCGACGTGGGCGCGGACCTGGTCGGCAAGGTCGAGCAGGGCATCCCCGAGGACGACCCGCGCAACGCGGCGACGATCGCCGACAACGTGGGCGACAACGTGGGCGACTGCGCCGGCATGGCGGCGGACCTGTTCGAGTCCTACGCCGTCATGCTGGTCGCCTCGCTGATCCTGGGCAAGACCGCGTTCGGCGACAAGGGGCTGATCTTCCCGCTCATCGTCCCGATGATCGGCGTGATCACCGCGGTGATCGGCATCTTCTCGGTCCGGCCGCTGGCGCGTGACCGCAGCGGGATGACCGCGATCAACCGCGGCTTCTTCATCTCGGCGGTGATCTCGGTCATCGGGGTCGCGATCCTTTGCTTCACCTTCCTGCCGTCGAAGTTCAGCGCGCTGGCGGGCATCGCCGACGCCTCGATCTCGGGCTACAACGGCAACCCGCAGTGGATCGCGTTCGGCGCGGTGCTGATCGGTATCGTGCTCGCGTCCGCGATCCAGTTGCTCACCGGGTACTTCACCGAGACCAGCCGGCGGCCGGTCAGGGACATCGGGCAGAGCTCGGAGACCGGCGCGGCGACCGTGATCCTGTCCGGCATCTCGACCGGGATGGAGTCGGCCGTCTACTCCGCGCTGCTGATCGGCGCGGCGGTGTTCGGCTCCTACCTGCTGGCCACCGGCAACGCCACCATCGCGCTGTTCGCGGTGGCCATGGCCGGCGGCGGCCTGCTGACCACGGTCGGCGTGATCGTGTCGATGGACTCCTTCGGCCCGGTGACCGACAACGCGCAGGGCATCGCGGAGATGTCCGGCGAGGTGGAGGGCGAAGCCGCGCAGGCGCTGACCAAGCTGGACGCGATCGGCAACACCACCAAGGCCATCACCAAGGGCATCGCGATCGCGACCGCCGTGCTGGCCGCGACCGCGCTGTTCGGCTCGTTCCGTACCTCGGTGGAAGCGGCGCTGCCGGCCGCCGCGCGCACCACCTTCGCCCTGAACGTGGCCCAGCCGAACGTGCTGGTCGGGGTGATCATCGGCGCGTCGGTGGTGTTCCTGTTCTCCAGCCTGCTCATCATGGCGGTCGGCCGGGCCGCGCAGCGGGTCGTGCTCGAGGTGCGCATGCAGTTCCGCAACCACCCCGGGATCATGGACTACACCGAGAAGCCCGACTACTCACGGGTGGTGGACATCGTCACCGCGGACTCGCTGCGTGAGCTGGTCACCCCGGGCCTGCTCGCGGTGCTGACGCCGATCGCGGTCGGGTTCACCTTCGGCTACGCGCCGCTCGGCTCTTACCTGGTCGGGGCCATCGCGGCGGGCGTGCTGATGGCCATCTTCCTCGCCAACTCCGGCGGCGCCTGGGACAACGCCAAGAAGCTCGTCGAGGACGGCAACCACGGCGGCAAGGGCTCCGACGCGCACGCGGCGACCGTCATCGGCGACACCGTGGGCGACCCGTTCAAGGACACCGCCGGCCCGGCGATCAACCCGCTGATCAAGGTGATGAACCTGGTCTCGCTGCTCATCGCCACCTCCGTGGTGAAGTACAGCGCCAACACCGGCCTGCGGGTCGGCGTCGCGCTCGGCGCGGTGGTCATCATCATCGCGGCGATCGTCATCTCCAAGCGCCGTGCGCACAGCATGGGCGAGGACGTCCCGGCGGGCGCCGAGGTCAGCGGGGCCACCTCGCCCGCGGCCAGCGTCGGCTCACCGGACGAGACCGGGGCGGCGCTGTCCGCGCCGGCCACCGCGGCCGACGCCACGGTGACCGCCGTTCCGCCGGAGGCGGCTCACCAGAACGGGAACGGCCACGTGGCCACCGGCTCGTCGTCGGCGGCCGACCTGCCGCCAGCCGAGTAACCGCGGCCAGGTCAGCGGCAACCCCAAGAGGATGGCCCTCCGCCCGGGTATCCCCGGCGCGGAGGGCCATCGCGTTAAGTACGGCCGCCGCGGCGCCGGCCGGGACCAGGCGCTTACTCGCCCGCCTGGTCGGCGGCGTCCACGGCGTCGCGCGGGATGCCGAGCAGGTAAAGGATGGTGTCCAGGTACGGGACGTTGACGGCGGTGTCGGCCGCGTCGCGGACCACCGGCTTGGCGTTGAACGCGACGCCGAGGCCGGCCGCGCCGATCATGCCCAGGTCGTTGGCGCCGTCACCAACCGCGACCGTCTGCGACAGCGGCACGCCGGCCGCCTGCGCGAACTTGCGCAGCGCCGCGGTCTTGCCCTCCCGGTCGACGACCGGGTCGAGGACGCGGCCGGTCAGCCTGCCGTCCGCCACCTCGAGGGTGTTCGCGGCCACGTAATCGATGCCGAGTTCGTCGGCGAGCGGCTTGATCACCGCGGTGAACCCGCCGCTGACGATGCCGCACTTGTAGCCGAGGCGCTTGAGCGTCCGCACCAGCGTCCGCGCCCCGGGCGTGAGCCGCAGGCCGGCCCGCACCTCGTCGAGTACCGCGGCGTCAAGGCCGGCGAGCAGCGCGGCGCGCTCCCGCAGCGAGGCCGTGAAGTCGAGTTCGCCGCGCATGGCCGATTCGGTCACCTTGGCCACCTCGTCGGCGCAGCCGGCCCGCTCCGCGAGCAGGTCGATGACCTCGTCCTGGATCAGCGTGGAGTCGACGTCCATCACGATCAGCCGCATCGCGCGGCGGTATAGGCCCGCGCGCTGCACGGCGACGTCCACCCCGCTGTCGCCGGCCACCTGGGCGAGCGCCTGCCGCAGCGATCTGGGTTCGGCCCCCGAGACGTCGAGCTCGACGCAGGTCACCGGCTCGCCCGCCAGCCGGGTGATCCGGTCGATGTTGGCGCCGCTCGCCGCGATCCTGCCCGCGACCGCGGCGACTCCGTCCGGCCGCAAGGGGTTGCCGAGTACCGTGACGTGCAGCCTGCCGTTGACCCTTCCCGATGACGCGCGTGACGGCGGTTCCGCCGACCCGGTGGTGATCTCCGCCTCGAGCCCGAGGTCGCTGGCCAGCTCGGTGACGACGCGGTAGATCGTCGTCAGGTCGGGGGACGCGTCGCAGGCGAGCAGCACGCCAAGCACGAGCCTGCCCTTGATCGTCACCTGCTCGATGTCAGCTACGCTCAGCGGGAAGCGCGCCAGGGCACTGAACAGCCGCGAGGTAACGCCCGGCCGGTCACGGCCGGTCAGCGTGATCAGGATCGTGGTCCTCGGTTGCTTCATCTCGCCCTCACGGTACCGTCTGCCTGGACGCCCTCGGGCCGCTGTGACCAACTCGCGGCGGCTCATCTGGGCACCTGGATGGCTGATCGCGGCGTGGTGGCATAGGTTCGGTCTCGGCGGCCGTTCGGCCCGGCGGCGGCCGGGCAGGCGTGAGGAGGGGCAGTGTCTGACGAGGTGCTCAAGTTGCGCGGCGTTTCTGTCCGGCGTGAGACGTCGCTGTTGGTGCGCAACGTCGACTGGACCGCGCACGAGGACGAGCGCTGGATCGTGATCGGCCCGAACGGCGCCGGCAAGACCACCCTGCTCCAGGTGGCCGCCACGCTGCTGCACCCGACCGAGGGCACCGTCGAGGTGCTCGGGGAGCGGCTCGGTGACGTCGACGTCTTCGAGCTGCGGCCACGGATCGGCCTGACCAGCGCGTCGCTCGCCGAGCGGGTGCCCGCGGGCGAGAAGGTCATCGACCTGGTGCTCACCGCCTCTTACGCGATCCTCGGCCGGTGGAAGGAGGAGTACGAGTCCTCCGACGTGACCCGGGCCGTGGAACTGCTCGACGCGCTCGGCTGCGCCCACCTGATCAGGCGCCGGTTCGCCACCCTGTCCGAGGGCGAGCGCAAGCGGGTGCAGATCGCGCGGGCCCTGATGCCCGACCCGGAGATGCTCCTGCTCGACGAGCCAGCGGCCGGCCTTGACCTGGGCGGCCGCGAGGACCTGCTGCGCCGTCTTTCCACGCTCGCGACGAATCCCAAGGCGCCCATGATGGTGCTCGTCACGCACCACGTGGAGGAGGTGCCTGACGGGTTTACCCACGCGATGCTGCTGCGCCGCGGTGCCGTCCTCACCGCGGGCCCCATCGACGAGGTATTCACGGCGAGGAACCTGTCCCGTTGCTTTGGCATCCCCCTGGAAATCGAGCGTCATCAGAACCGGTGGCGGGCCTGGGCTAAGTAGCGCCCCGTCACTGAGCGCCCCTGGAACTTAACGCCCGGTGGAGTTACCTTGGCCTTATCGGTCCCCCGGCGGAGATGATGGTGATGGGCACCATAGTCGCGGTAATCCTCCTAGTCCTAGTCATCGCTCTCGCGATTTTCGCCATTGCCAGGTCGGTCAGGATCGTGCCGCAGGCACGCGCCGGCATCGTCGAGCGCTTCGGCCGGTACCACCGCACGCTGTACGCGGGCCTCAACGTGGTCGTACCGTTCATCGACCGGCTGCGCCCGCTGATCGACCTCAGGGAGCAGGTGGTGAGCTTCCCGCCGCAGCCGGTCATCACCATGGACAACCTGGTAGTCGGCATTGACACGGTTATCTACTTCCAGGTGACCGATCCGAAGGCGGCGACGTACGAGATCGCCAACTACGTGGCCGCGGTCGAGCAGCTCACCGTCACCACGCTGCGGAACGTGGTCGGCGGCATGGACCTGGACATGACCTTGACCTCGCGGGACAAGATCAACGGGGAGCTCCGGAAGGAGCTGGACGAGGCAACCGGCCGGTGGGGCCTGCGGGTCAGCCGGGTGGAGCTCAAGGCGATCGAGCCGCCCGCGTCCATCCAGGGCTCGATGGAGAAGCAGATGCGCGCCGACCGGGACAAGCGCGCCGCGATCCTGTCCGCCGAGGGGGCCAAGCAGTCGGCCATCCTGACCGCCGAAGGGGAGCGGCAGGCAGCCGTGCTGCGGGCGCGCGGCGAGGCCGAGGCCACCGTGGTCCGCGCGGACGCGGAGGCGACCGCGCAGGCCACCAGGGCCAGGGGAGAGGCGCAGGCGATCACGACGGTCTTCCAGGCGATCCACGAGGGCAATCCCGATCAGCGGCTGCTCGCCTACAAGTACCTGGAGATGCTGCCCGAGATCGCCCAGGGCGGCGCGAACAAGCTGTGGATCGTGCCGAGCGAGCTCGGCAAGGCACTAGAGGGCATCGGCGGCTTCTTCGGCAACGCCGGCACCGGGACCGCGGACGCGGGACGCGCTCACGCCATCGAGGAGCCGCCGGACATCCTGCCCGGGCCGGACGGATCGGGCAGCATCACGCGGCTGCCGCTCTAGTCTCCCTGGGGGGGCGGCGGAAGGGCAGGGTCACACCGTCCGGTCCGGTATTGCCGCCACCGGGGCCGCTCAGCCCTGGAAGCGGTAGCCCATGCCCGGCTCGGTGAGCAGGTACCGGGGCCTTGACGGTTCCGGCTCCAGCTTGCGGCGCAGCTGCGCGACGTAGACACGCAGGTAGTTGGACTCCGACCCGTACGAAGGGCCCCACACGTCCTGCAGCAGCTGCTTCTGGGTGATCAGCCGGCCGCGGTTACGGACCAGGACCTCAAGGAGCTGCCATTCCGTCGGGGTGAGCCGCACGTCGGCGCCGTCCCTGGTCACCCGCTTGGCGGCGAGGTCGACGGTAAAGTCCTGCGTGGTGACGACGGGTTCGTCGGGGGCGGGGGCCGCCCGGCGGACTGCCGCCCTGAGCCGGGCGAGCAGCTCGTCCATGCCGAACGGCTTCGTGACGTAATCGTCGGCTCCGGCGTCGAGCGCGGCGACCTTCTGGTGCTCCGCCCCCCACACCGACAAGACGATGATCGGCGTGGCGGACCAGCCGCGGACCCCGTGGATCACCTGGGTGCCGTCCATGTCGGGCAGGCCGAGGTCGAGGATGACCGCGTCCGGCCGCTCACGGGCGATGGCGGCCAGGCCGGACGTGCCGTCGCTCGCGGTCGACACCTCGTAGTTGCGCGCGGTCAGGTTGATCCGCAGCGCCCGCAGGATCGACGGCTCGTCGTCGATGACGAGCACCCGGGTCATCCGTCGGCTCCCAGCGGAGCGCGGACCTCGCTGGTAAGCGCGGGCAGCGTCACCCGGACGGTGAGCCCGCCACCCGGCGTGTCGACCGCGACGATCGTCCCGCCCATCGCCTCCGCGAACCCCTTGGCGACGGCGAGCCCGAGCCCCACGCCAGGGGAGCGCGCGTCCAGCCGCGCGAACGGCTCGAAGATCTGCTCCTTGAGCCCGGCCGGGACCCCCGAGCCGCGGTCGACCACGTCGATGACCACCCGGTCGCCATCTTCCCTGGCCCGCAGCATCGGCCACATGTCCGGCGGTGAGTGCCGCAGCGCGTTGGAGAACAGGTTGGCGAGCACCCGCTCGAGCAACCCGGGATCGGCCCGGACGAGCGGCAGGTCATCGGGGACGCTCATCAGCAGGTGATCCGCGTCGTCAAGGCCGCGCAGCGCCACCGGCGCCACCTCGTCCACCGCGATGGCGCGCAGGAACGGCTCGAGCGAGCCCGCCTGCAGGCGGCCCATGTCAAGCAGGTTGCCGACCAGGGCGTCGAGCCGGTCGGCGTTCTGCTCGATGTTGGCGAGGAGCTCGGCCTCGTCTTCCGCCGACCAGTGCACGTCGGTCTGCCGCAAGCTCGACACGCTCGCCTTGATCGACGCGAGGGGGGTGCGCAGGTCGTGGCTGACCGCGCGCAGCAGGGCGGTCCGCATCCGGTCCCCTTCCGCGAGCGCCTCGGCCTGCGCCGCCTGAGTGCGCAGCCGGGCCCGGTCGAGCGCGGCGACCGCCTGGACGGTGTACCCGGCGAGCAGCGAGGTCGTCGCGCTCGCCGCCTGCCCGCTCACCTCGAGGGCCAGGTCGGGCCGCACCTCGAAGCGCAACGTGCCCTGGACGGGCGCACCTTGCCCGGATTCCTGGCCAGCGGCGCCGCTTGACGCCACCTTGATCCAGCGGCCGCCCACGCGCTCGAGCAGCTCGGCCTGGCCGCCGTGGCTTGCCGTCAGGTGGTCGAGCACGTCGCTCGGGGTATCCGCGCCGCCGAGCACCGTCTGGGCGAGGCTGAGCAGCGACTGCGTCTCCTTCGCGCTGCGCGCCGCATCCGCCTCGCGCCGTGCCGCCAGGTGGACCACGCTGCTCACCGCGACCGCCACCGTGACGAACAGCACCAGGGCGAGCAGGTTGCGCGGCTCGGCGATGGTGAACGTGTGCAGCGGCTGGGTGAAGTACCAGTTCAGCAGCAGGCAGGCGGCGACCGCGGCGAACACCGCGGGCCAGAAGCCGCCGACCACCGTGACGCAGACCACCGCGACGAGGTAGATCAGCAGGTCGTCAGAGAGGTTCAGCTGGGGCCGGAGCGCGGCCAGCAGCGCGGTGAGCAGGGGGAGCCCGGCCACGGCAAGCACCGCGCCGGCCAGTTGCCTGCGCCGGGAGATGCCGCTCTGCTCGTGCCGTTCCACGCTTTCTAGTGTCCCTCTTGCCGCGCGCCAGCGGAACGCCGCGCCGCCGGCGGCCGCGAGCACCGCGACGGCCGCCAGCGTGACCGCCGCCCGTTCGGCGACGGCGCCGGTCAGCCGCAGCTCGGCATACGGCGGCCGGGAGAACCCGGACACGGTCAGCCAGCCGATGAGGGCGAGCGGCACCCCGGCGGTCGGCTCGGCCACGGCGGCGAGCCCGCCGACGACCACCGCGCACCCGATGAGCACTCCGGTCGCGCCCAGCCGGCCGCCGAGCGCGGCCGTCACGGTCCCGATGGCGAGCAGGGCGGCGAAGCCGGCCGGCAGCACGTACGGGGCGGGCAGGCCGCCCCGCCAGGGTGGCCGCCGTGGTTCGTCACGCCGCCACCCCGGCGGCGCGCCGCGCCGCCGGGCCGATGTCATCGGGTGCTTACTTCCAGTCATCCTGAAAGCCATTTCATCCGCTGGACATGGCGCCGTGGCCGGTCTTGACGAATCCTTAACGCCCAGCTCAGAAGGCTTAACGCCGCGCTTGCGGTCACGGGCGGAGTGTCAACCTAGCGTTAGGGACGCGATGATTAATCAACTCCCTGACGAGCTCGCCGGCGACGTGATGCCGGACGGCGGGCTGCCTGAAACGTTCGGTTACAAGCTCAAGAGCAAGCTGCTCGGGCCGCCGCTGGTAAACGACCAGATGAGCGAGGAGAAGCTGTCGCGGCCGCTCGCGATCGGCGTGCTGTCGTGCGACGGCATCTCCTCCGCCGCCTACGGCACCGAGGAAATGCTGATCGAGATGATCCAGGTGGTCGGCCTGGCCGCGTTCGTGCTGATCGTGCCGATGACGCTGGTGATCCTGGCCGGCGTCGCGCTGGTGGTGCTCTCCTACCGCGAGGTCGTCTCCGTCTACACCAGGGCGGGCGGCTCGTACGTGGTGGCACGGGAGAACTTCGGGCCGCGGGTGGCCCAGGTCGCCGCCGTGGCGCTGCTCATCGACTACACGGTGACGGTCGCCGTGCAGGTCGCGGCGGGCTCCGCGGCGGTCGTGTCCGCCTTCCCGCAGCTGGCGAATGTCCCCGTGATCGGCTCGAACATCCTGGTCGTGATCTCGGTGGTCGTCGTGCTTGTCATGTGCTACGGCAACCTGCGCGGCATCCGCGAGGCGGGCCGTGCCTTCGCGATGCCCACCTACTTCTTCTCGGTCACGGTAGCGCTGATGATCATCGTCGGCCTCATCCGTGAGGTGACCGTCGGCCTGCCGCATGTCAGCCCGTACTCCGGCGCCACGTTCCCGATCGGGCACAATACCGAGGGGTTCTTCAGCTTCGCCATCCTCTACATGCTGGCGAGGTCCTTCGCCAACGGCGGTTCGTCGCTCACCGGCATCGAGGCCGTGTCCAACGCGGTCAGCGCGCTCCGCCCGCCGGAGGGCAAGCATGCCCGGCAGATCCTCGTCACGCAGGGATCCATCGTCGCTTTCCTCATCGCCGGCATCTCCTGGCTCGCGCACGTCACGCACGCGATCCCCTATGAGGCCGGGTACCCGACGGTGCTCGCCCAGGAGGCCAGCACCGTCTTCGGCCATGACGCCCACTTCATGTACTTCGTAGTCCAGGCGGCCACCGCGCTGATCCTGTTCACCGGCGGTAACACCAGCTTCAGCGGCTTCCCGTTCCTGGCCAGCTTCGTCGCCGGGGACTCGTTCCTGCCGCGCTGGCTGACCAAGCGCGGGCACCGGCTCGCGCTGTCTAATGGCATCATCGTGCTCACTGTGGTGTCGCTGATTCTCCTGGTCACCACGCGCGCCCAGGTCAACGGGCTAGTGCCCTTCTACGCGATCGGTGTGTTCACCGGATTCTCCATGGCCGGCTTCGGCATGGCGAGGTACCACAAGCGGGTGAAGGAACAGGGGTGGAAGCGTCGCCTGGTGATCAACAGGACCGCGGCCGTCTACACCGCGATCGTCGTCGTGATCTTCGCCGTCGTGAAGTTCACCGAGGGCGCCTGGCTGATCGTCATTATCTTCCCTGTCCTCGTCTTCCTGCTCATCCGGCTCAACCGGGAGTACCGGATGGAGTCTGAGGTGCTGGAGAACATCGGGGACCGCCGGGCGGCGGGCGCGCCGGTCAGGCAGCCGAATTACAGCCGCCGGGTGGTGCTGATCTTCGTGGATGACGTTGACCTCGCCACGCTGGCCGCGATCAGGTACGCGCGCGGGCTGCGGCCCACCACGCTGCGCGCCGTCCACTTCGTCATCGACAGCGCCCAGGCGCAGAGCCTGCACGAGAAGTGGGTGAGGTTCGGGCAGGACGTACCGCTCGAGATGATCGACACCCCGGACCGGCGGCTTACCCGCGCGTCGCTCGAGCTCGTCAGCCGGGAGGCCGCGCAGAAGAGCACGCAGGTCACCGTCGTGCTGCCGCGGCGCGGCTACGCGGTCCTGCTTGGCCGCATCTTGCACGACCGGACGGCAGACAAGATCGCCGAGGTGGTCAGCCAGGTGCCCAACGCCGCCGCCATGATCATCCCGTTCGACGTGGAGAGCCGGGTGCACCTGCTGCACGCCAGGCACGCGGCGCGCCTCACCGCGCAGTCAGCCGATGGCGCTCAGCCCGGGAATGGCGCCCAGCCCGTCGACGTCGGGCAGCACCCCGGCGCCGGGCCGGCCGGGAACGGGTCCACGGCTGGTGACCGGGGAGTAGCAGCCTCCGTTCTGCTCGAGGATGGACCGGGGCCGGCGCCGGCCGGCACCCCGGCGCGGGACGAGACCACCGCGGCGGCCGCGCGCCGGGCCGGGGTTTCGGTGATCAGCGAGCTGAGCGGGGCGCGGAAGGCGACCGTGGAGGGCAAGGTGCGGTCGGTGGCGATCCACCCGGTCGAGAACAGCTGCGTGTTCGACGCGATGGTCGCGGACGAGACCGGTACGCTCACCGCCAAGTTCTACGGCAGGACGAGCATCCCGGGGTTCGAGCCGGGCGCGCGCGTCCGGCTCGCCGGGAAGGTGTCCATGCGGGAAGACGGCCCGGCCATGATCAACCCGGCGTACGAACTGCTGCCCCGCGGTGCGTAGGCGAGCGCGGCTAGGCGCTAGCCCTCCTCGCTCAGCGAGACCAGCTCGTAGGCGGGGTTGATCATCACCGGCTGGCCGCCGCGGATGCGGGCGGAGCCGGTGAACCGGACGCGGGCACCGCAGATGACGCCGGGAATGTGCGACCTGCCGTAGAACATCGCGGTGAGGTTGCCCGTCGAGTCGTTGATCTCGATCGCGAGCACCGAGTTCCGCTCGACCGGGCGGATCTCCACCACCCGGACCTTGCCCTCCACGGTGACCTTGCCTCCGGTGACGTTGCCGATCATCGCGACGCCCGGCCTGGCGGCGCCGTTGCCGGAGTGCCTGGCACGCCCGGGCACGCTGTGGGCCGAGACCACCTCGGACTCGCGCCCCAGTTCCTGCGCGGTGGCCGCCAGGTCCTCCGCTGTCGCCGGGGCGGGCCCGGTGACCACGGCGTCGGTCCCGTCGGCCTTGGCGGCCTTGGCGGACGCGTGCTTCGCCTGCAGCACCGCGACCCGGCTGGGCACGTCGTACGGCACGATCGTCGCGGCGGACCGCGGGATCCGGCTCACGGCCGCGGCGATCTTGTCCGCCGTGCGGTCGTGCAGCAGGCGGCCAAGCAGCGGCGAGTAGCTGCGCCGCGGCAGGATCACGGTGACGTGCGTGCCGGGGTCCTCGACCTCGCGTTCGGCCAGGTCGGTCGCCGCCTTGGTGAGCCGGCGGTCGGGGCAGTCGATGAAGTCGAGCGCGACGCCGCGGTCGGCCCTGGTCCACTTTTCGCGCAGCTTCTCGGCGCGCAGGCTGTCGATGACGAAGTGCACGGCGCGGATCTGGGTGGGCCGCAGCGACCTGGCGTAGCGCAGCGCGGCCAGGGTGGCCAGGTCGAAGCTGTCCACGAAGACGTAGACCACCCGGCGGGTGTAGTGCGGCGGAGGCGGCGGCTGCTCGCCGCTGACCGTGTCAAGCACCTCGGCCTCGCCGCGGTACTCGGCGTTCAGCCTGATCAGCGCGGGAACGAAGATCGCGAACAGCACGAGCACCACCCAGGCGCCCTCGGTGAACTTCACCACCGCGAAGATGGCCACGACGATCGCAGACAGCGCGCCCGCCGCGAGGTTGATGTAGAACTTATGCCGCCAGCCCGGCTCGCGGCGGGTGTGGTGGAACTTGGCCATACCGAAGCCGGCCATCGTGAACGCGGTGAACACGCCGATCGCGTACAGCGGCACGAGGCTGTTGACGTCCGCGTCCTTGATGATCAGCAGTGCGACCGAGGTGACCGTGAGCAGGATGATCGCGTTGGAGAAGACCAGCCGGTGCCCGCGCTTGAGCAGCCACCGGGGCAGGAACGAGTCGCCCGCCACGTAGCTGGTCAGGAACGGGAAGCCGTTGAAGCTCGTGTTGCCGCCGGTGTAGAGGATCAGCATGGTCGCGAGCTGCACGAGGTAGAACATTGCGTGCCCGGTGAAGGCGCTGCCGAAGACGATCTGCGCTTCCTGGGCGAGCACCGTCGGGTACCCGCTTTGGTACGGGGTGGCGTGCGTGGTGTGCGCGAGCCAGCCGATGCCCGCCACGAGCACGCCGAGGATGATGCCCTCGGTGACGAGGACCTTGCGGGCGTTCCTGCCCTCCGGCGGGTGGAAGGCGCCAACCGCGTCGCTGACCGCCTCGATGCCGGTCAGTGACGCGCCGCCGTTGGCGAACGCACGCAGCAGCGTGAAGATCATCACGCCGGTGACGAGTCCCTCGGTGCCTGAGCCGATGGTGTACGTGCCGTGCAGCGTGTGCGGGTCGATGGGGTGCAGGTTGCCGATGACCTCGCGGACCAGGCCGACGATGATCATCAGGATCACTGAGCCGGCGAACAGGTAGGTGGGCACCGCGAACGACTTGCCCGCCTCCTTGATGCCGCGCAGGTTGCCGTAGCACATGAGCAGCACGACGCCGACGCAGATCTCCAGCTTGTACGGGCCGACGGCGGGGATGGCGGACGCCACGGCGGCGGTGCCCGCGGCGATCTGCACGGCGACCGTAACCACGTAGTCAATGAGCAGCGCCACCGCGCAGATCTGCGCGATCCGCGGTCCGAAGTTCTCCCGCGCCACGACGTAGGAGCCGCCCGGCCGGATGTAGACCATGACGACCTCGCGGTAGGAGAGCACCACGAGCGTCATCACCAGCAAGATGGCCAGCGTCATCGGCAGGATGAGGGTGAACGCCGCGAGGCCGGCCATCGGCAGCAGCGCGATGAGGATTTCCTCGGTGCCGTACGCCGACGAGGAGATGCCGTCGGGCGACAGCACGCCGAGCGCGAGCGGCTTGGACAGCCGCTGCTCGCCGAGTTCCTCGTTGACCAGCGGCGGCCCGAGCAAGCGGCGCTTCGCCGTGTACCAGAAGGGGTCCGGCTGACTCGTGCGCTGACTCACCGGCTGGGGGGCACCCTGGGTGCCGCTCCCGTCGAGCGCTCCCGCAGGCTTGGCCATGGCCACCATCCGTGTCTTTCGTCGTAAAACGTGCCGGTGACTTCTTACCATGCGTATCTATGTAAGAAAGACAACCCGGAAGTGGATACCCCGTCCTCTGGGCGCTCACCCGCTACCGGCGACTGCTTCCCAAACCCTTGCCGGGAAACCAAAAGAAGCGGCATAACCATAGTGGCGCCGCCCTCAAGAAGAGCGGCAACGCCCCGGGCTTGACACCTTCATGGCCATCAGAATGCACCTGTGCCAGCGTTCTGCGGCCTGTGCCGCGCCGGGCCTTCGCGAGCGTAACTCCGGCCCCGCCCGTGCCCCGCTGGGGGCCGCGGGCGCGAGCCGGCCCCGCGTGCGCCGCGCGGTGTTCGCGGGCGTAAGACCGGCCCCGCATGTGCCGCGGTGCTCGCGGGCGTAAGCCCGGCCCCCGCATGCGCCGCGCGGTGTTCGCGGGCGTAAGCCCGGCCCCCGCATGTGCCGCGCGGTGTTCGCGGGCGAAGCCCGCACCGGGGGGCTCCGGGGGGTCGTCCCCCCGGGCAATATCCTCCGCGAGCTGAGGGAAAGTGGGCGGAACCCACTGAACACGGTGAACCGAGCGGAGGACGCGGGATTCGAACCCGCGAGGGGTTGCCCCCAACACGCTTTCCAAGCGTGCGCCCTAGGCCACTAGGCGAGTCCTCCGCCGGGTAGCTTACCGGAGATTTGCGGCAGCGTGCGCAGTCAGGCCGGCCTGGCCCGCGTGGCGGTCCGGCGGCGTGGTGGTGCGGCAGCGCGGGCGGTGCGGTGGTTGGGGGCCGCGTGGTCGGTGCGCGGCGGTGCGGCCGTCCCGGTCTTGGCCCCGGCGGGCGCGAGTGGTGCCAGAGGTGGCTAGACTTACCTACCGACCCCCCGTGCGGCGTTACCTCGCCAACCCCCCCAGGGCCGGAAGGCAGCAAGGGTACGCGGGCTCTGACGGGTGCGCGGGGGGTCCCTCTTCTTTCTAGGATGAGGTCATGGCGGCAGACTCCCACGCGACCGGGACAGGCCGGGGTGACGAGGCCCCCAGGCAGTCCCTAGCCCTGTACCGGAAGTACCGTCCCGCCACCTTCGCCGAAGTCCGCGGCCAGGATCACGTCACCGAACCGCTCCGCCAGGCGCTGCGCAGCGGCCGGATCAACCACGCCTACCTGTTCAGCGGCCCGCGCGGCTGCGGCAAGACGTCAAGCGCGCGCATCCTCGCCAGAAGCCTGAACTGCGTCAACGGCCCCACGCCCGATCCATGCGGCGTGTGCGACTCATGCGTCGCGCTCGGGCCGTCCGGTCCCGGCAGCATCGACGTGATCGAGATCGACGCGGCTAGCCACGGCGGCGTAGACGATGCCCGTGACCTGCGGGAGCGTGCCTTCTACGCTCCGGTCGCCGGCCGCTACAAGATCTACATCATCGATGAGGCGCACATGGTGACGCAGCAGGGCTTCAACGCCCTGCTCAAGCTCGTCGAGGAGCCGCCGCCGCACCTCAAGTTCATCTTCGCGACCACCGAGCCGGAGAAGGTCATCCCGACGATCAGGTCGCGGACGCACCACTACCCGTTCCGGCTCATGCCGCCGTCGGTGATGCGCGAGCTCGCCGAGGAGATACTCAACTCCGAGCACGTCCCGTTCGACCCCGCGGTGCTGCCGCTCGTGGTGCGCGCGGGCGGCGGCTCGGCGCGTGACTCGCTCTCCATACTCGACCAGCTGCTGGCCGGCTCGGACGAGGGCGGGATCACGTACGCCCGCGCGGTCGCGCTGCTCGGCTTCACCGACGCGAGCCTGCTCGACGAGATCGTGGACGCGTTCGCCGCCGCCGACGGCGGGGCGGTGTTCCGCGCGGTGAACCGGGTCATCGAGGGCGGTCACGAGCCGCGCCGGTTCGCCACCGACATGCTCGACCGGTTCCGCGACCTGATCGTGCTCGCCTCGGTGCCAGACGCGATCAGTAGCGGGCTGCTCGACGTGCCGCCGGACCGGGCCGACGCGCTGCGCGGCCAGGCCGAGCGGTACGGCCTCGCGTCGCTCACCCGCGCCGCCGACATCGTCGCGGTCGGCCTGGACCAGATGCGCGGCGCCACGTCCCCGCGGCTGCTGCTCGAGCTGATGTGCGCGCAGGTGCTGCTGCCGGCCGCGGCGAGCGACGAGCGCTCGCTGCTCGCCCGCCTCGAGCGGCTGGAGGCCAGCGCGGCAGGCGCGGGCAGGCCGGCCGCCGGCGGCGCTGGTCAAGAGCATCCAGAACGGACGCGGCCTGCCCCTTCCCCAAGCATGGCCCCGGCGGGCGGCCAGGCCTCAGCCGCGGCCCAGCCTGCGCCCGCCGCCCCCGCCCCCCAGGCCGGCGAACGCCCGGCGTCGGCGGACCTGCCGCCCGCCGCGCAGGCGCGCCCGCAGCCGCAGGCGCCAGGAGAGGCGGACGGCGCCGGGTCCGCGGCCGCGCAGTCCCCGTCCGCTCAGCCCTCGGTCTCGGATTCGCCGGCTGCCCAGCCACGGCCGCCCGCGTCCGGTACGCAGCCGCAGGCACCCGCGGCTGCCGAGGCGCAGCCGTCCGCCGCTTCGCAGCGGCCCGCGCCCGCCTTCACGCATGCCCCGGGTGCGGCCGTCGCTCCTGCGGCCGCCGCCGGGCCGCGCGGCTCGGTGACGGTTGACGTGCTCCGGCAGGCGTGGCCCGGCGTAGTCGAGGCGATCAAGGCCAAGGGCCGGGTCGCCGCGATCGTCATCGGCAACGCGAGCGTGGCCTCGTTCGACGAAGGGGTGCTCACCCTCCGCTTCCCGCGCCAGGGTGACGTGAAGGGCTTCCAGGGCAGCAAGTACGAGGACCTGCTCAAGCAGGCGATCGCCGCCATGTTCGGCGTCAACGTGGTGATCCGCGCGGTAACCGGCGGCGGCGACGCCCCGTCGCCCGCCCGCCGTCCCGGCCCGCCGTCCGCGCCGTCCGCGCCCAACGGCCAGCAGCCGTCGTCCCCTGGCCAGCCGTCGCCGGACCCGCAAGCACCGGGCCAGCAGGCGCCGGGCCGGCAGGCACCGGGCCAGTCACCGGATGTCCCGCGGCCTGACTACCCGTCTTCCAGCGCGGCGGCGGGACCGGGAGTACCCCCGGCGGCGTTGCCGTCTGGGCAGCCGTACGGTGCAGGCCCAGGCAGCTCCGGGGCCGGGGCCGGCCAGCCGTGGGGGGCGGGGAACGGGACGGGCAGCGGCACGCCGTCGTTCGGCGGACCGGTCAGCGCCGGCGGTGACCTGCCGCCGTTGCCGCCGCCCCCGTCACCGGATGACGAGGATTTTGACCCGGATGACGAGGACATGTCCGCCCCGGCGATCAGCGAACTCACCGGCATGGCCCTCATCCAGCGGGAGCTTGGCGCCGAGATCATCGCCGAGTACGACGACTAGGCCAAAACGGCCGCGGGCGCGGGCGATGACGCACACGGGCACCCGGAAACGTCGAGTAGCGAGCATCCTGAATGCCACTGGTCCCATAGGCACCAGCGTCACGGCTCAAGGTCATGATCCGGAAGGGTTATCGGTGCTCCCACGCCTGAAACTCTTCAGGACGACCAAGACGCTTCATGAAACAGGGCCTGCCGGGCTGGTGCGGCGGATACCAGGCAGCTCACCGTCCTCAACGACCCCGATCCCCTTGCGCACGCTGCACGGCCCCAGCGACCGCCGCTGATCCCCTGCCGAGCGGTCGCATGCGCCACCTGCGTCCCTTACGGAGCGGCCGCATGCGGCTGCTTCGAAGTAATGCGGCGGGGCGGCCGAGGGAACTGGCTAAAGCGTCGGTGGCCGGAAGTAGGCTTCCGGTATGGGACCTGGCGGCTTTGACATGCAGCAGATCTTCGCGGCGGCGCAGCAGGCGCTGAGCGCGCAGCAGGAACTCGCCAACAGCGAGGTGACCGGGACGTCGGGCGGTGGTGCCGTCCGTGCGGTGGTCAGCGGCGTCGGGCAGCTACTCGACCTGACGATCGACCCGAGCGCGATCGACCCCGCGGACCCGGCGGAGAGCGCGGCGACCATCGCGGACCTCGTGCTCGCGGCGGTGCGCGATGCGTGGGAAGCCGCTGTTGACCTGCAGCAGCGGCACCTCGGCGCACTCGGCGGCGGCGGGTTCGGCGGCGCTCCCGGCGGGTTCGGCGCTCCCGGCGGATTCGACCTGTCCAGTCTCGGCCTGCCTGGCTTCGGCGGCGAGCTCGGCCTGGCCTACCCGGACGACGAGGACGAGGACGAGGACGACGAGGACCTCGACGAGGACGACGAGGACGAGGACGAGGGCTTCGACGAGGGCCAGGCGCACGGCGCGCCCAACGACGCGCCGGGCAAGCACCCGGAGGGTTAGCGTCCGCGATGTATGAAGGCGTCATCCAGCACCTCATCGACGAGCTTGGCAGGCTGCCAGGCGTAGGACCCAAGGGCGCGCAGCGGATCGCGTTCCACCTGCTCGCATCCGATCCCGAGGACGTCAAACGGCTTGCCGCCGCCCTGCTCGAGGTGACCGAGCGCGTCCGGTTCTGCAAGACGTGCGGGAATGTCGCCGAAGCCGAGGAGTGCCGCATCTGCCTTGACACCCGCAGGGATCCCACCGTCATTTGCGTCGTCGAGGAGCCTAAGGACGTCGCCGCGGTGGAGAAGATCCGTGAGTTCCGTGGCAGGTATCACGTCCTCGGCGGCGCCATCAGCCCGATCGACGGCATTGGCCCCGACGACCTGCGGGTCAGGGAACTGATGACCCGGCTGGCGGACGGCACCGTCACCGAGCTGATCCTCGCGACAGACCCCAACCTGGAGGGCGAGGCGACGGCGACCTATATCGCCCGGCTCGTCAAGCCGATGGGCGTGCGGGTGACCAGGCCGGCCAGCGGGCTGCCGGTCGGCGGTGACCTGGAGTACGCGGATGAGGTGACGCTCGGGCGCGCCTTTGAGGGGCGCCGCCTGCTTGACGTTTAGGCGCGAAATTTTCCTGGTAGAAGGCGTGTCCCCGGGAAGAACGAGGCCCAGAGGCGGGCAGATAACTTGGTTGGGCCAGGTGCCGGAGCCCGGCTAAACTCGACGGCGGTCCGCTAACTGACCTGGGAGGAGCGGCGCGCCCAATGGCCCTTGTCGTGCAGAAATATGGTGGTTCCTCGGTAGCCGACGCGGAGGGTATCAAGCGCGTAGCTAAGCGCATCGTCGCGACGAAGAAGGCGGGCAATCAGGTGGTGGTCGTCGTGTCCGCGATGGGCGACACGACCGACGAGCTGATGGACCTAGCGAACCAGGTGACCCCTGCGCCGCCGGGACGCGAGCTTGACATGCTGCTTACCGCGGGCGAGCGCATCTCGATGGCACTGCTCGCGATGGCGATCGCCGCCCTCGGCATGGAGGCGCGCTCGTTCACCGGGTCTCAGGCGGGCGTCATCACCGACGGTGAGCACGGCCGGGCGCGGATCATCGACGTGACGCCGGGCCGGATCTCCACCGCGCTCGGGGAGGGCGCGATCCCGATCGTGGCCGGCTTCCAGGGCGTATCGCAGAACACCAAGGACATCACCACGCTCGGCCGGGGCGGCTCGGACACCACGGCGGTCGCCCTGGCTGCTGCGCTGAGCGCGGATGTCTGCGAGATCTACACCGACGTGGACGGGGTATTCACCGAGGACCCGCGACTGGTGCGCGGCGCCCGCCGGATCCCGCGGATCACGTACGAGGAAATGCTCGAGATGGCCGCGTGCGGCGCGAAGGTGCTGATACCGCGGTGCGTCGAGTACGCGCGGCGGTACAACCTGCCGATCCACGTGCGGTCCTCGTTCAGCGACAAGATTGGTACCTGGGTCAGCGGGCACGCTGGCGATGAGTCGGAGGAAGCCGGTATGGAGCAGGCCATTATCTCTGGGGTCGCACACGATCGCAGCGAAGGCAAGATCACCGTGGTCGGCGTGCCAGACAAGGTCGGCGCCGCCGCCACCATCTTCGGGATCGTCGCCGAGGCGGGCATCAACATCGACATGATCGTGCAGAACGTGTCCGCGATTGCCACCGGCCGCACCGACATCTCGTTCACCCTGCCGGGCGCGGACGGGCAGCAGACGCTGGAGACGCTGCGCGCCGCGCAGGACAAGATCGGCTTCCAGGACCTCCTCTACAACGACAGGATCGGCAAGGTGTCGCTGATCGGCGCGGGCATGCGCTCGCACCCCGGTGTCAGCGCCAAGTTCTTCGCTGCGCTCGCCGAGGCGGGCGTGAACATCCAGATGATCACCACGTCGGAGATCAGGATCTCCGTCGTGGTCAGCCAGAACGACGTCGACGTGGCGGTGAACGCGACGCACCGGGCGTTCGACCTGGAAGCCGATGAGGTCGAGGCCGTTGTGTACGGAGGGACCGGCCGATGAGCGCTTCACGTCCCGCCCTTGCCGTCGTCGGCGCGACCGGTGCGGTCGGCACGGTGATGCTTGACCTGCTCTCCACCAGGGCGGATGTCTGGGGAGAGATCAGGCTGATCGCCTCGCCGCGCTCCGCGGGGCGGCGGCTAACCGTCCGCGGCGAGGAGGTCGAGGTCGTCGCGATCTCGCCGGAGGCATTCGACGGCGTGGACGTCGCCATGTTCGACGTGCCTGACGAGGTGTCCGCGGCCTGGGTGCCGGTCGCCGCGGCGCGCGGCGCCGTCTGCGTGGACAACTCGGGCGCCTTCCGGATGGACCCCGAGGTGCCGCTGGTGGTCCCCGAGGTCAACCCGGGTGACGCGCTGCGGCGGCCCAAGGGAGTCATCGCCAACCCGAACTGCACCACGCTCTCGCTGATCGTCGCGGTCGGCGCGCTGCACCGGGCGTTCGGGCTCGAGGAGCTGGTCGTCGCCTCCTACCAGGCGGCCTCCGGCGCCGGGCAGGCGGGCATCGACACGCTCTACGGCCAGCTTGAGAAGGTGAGCGGTACCCGCTCGCTCGGGCAGCGGGCCGGCGACGTACGCGGCGCGGTGGGCGACCTCGGGCCTTTCCCCGCACCGCTCGCACTCAACGTGGTGCCGTTCGCGGGCTCGCTCAAGGACGCCGGCTGGACCTCGGAGGAGCTCAAGATCCGCAACGAGTCGCGCAAGATCCTCGGGCTTCCCGGGCTGCGCGTCAATGCCACCTGCGTCCGGGTGCCCGTGGTGACCACGCACTCGGTCGCGGTGCACGCCCGGTTCTCCCGGCCGGTCGGCAGGGAAGCCGCCTGGGAGACGCTGCGAACCGCGCCGGGCGTCGTGCTGAACGACGACCCGGAGCGCGGCGAGTACCCGACCCCGGCCGACGTGGTGGGCACCGACCCGACGTGGGTGGGCCGGGTTAGGGAGTCACTCGACGACCCGTACGGCATCGAGTTCTTCGTCTGCGGCGACAACCTGCGCAAGGGCGCGGCGCTCAACACGGCGCAAATAGCCGAGCTTGTCGCCGCAGAGCTTACGGATTAATTACGGACTAGTCGTAGCCAACTACGCAAGGGCATATACCGTCGGCTCTCGTCTGGTGGTATATGCCCTTCTGTCGTTTAAAGTCCGAATCGACGAGGCTTAACTAGTTAACAGGGGTTATATATATCGTTTCGTGTCCCAAAGGTTATGGGCGCTGATAGTGTCTGTCCGCCGAGTGACGCATCTCCGGCGCGGTTGCGGGCGCGGTGGAGTGACTCGCTGTGGGCAACGTCTACAGACTGTCCAGGAGGTAACCTCGTGGCACCGACTCGCAGCCGCGCCCGCGGCCGTGAGTATGCTCGTCCATCCTCAGGCGGGGTGGCGGCCGAGCACTCGACGAAGATCTACACGGTGGCGATTACCGGCATCATCGTGATCATCGCGTTCTTGGCGCTGACCCCTGTCGGGCACGTCATCGACGCCGCTACGCAGCACTTCATGCTGTTCTACGCGGGCGTCTTCGCGCTGATCGGCCTGTCCGCGTCGGTCATGCTCGGCCTGGTGGCGACGGACCGGACGTTTCTCAACCCGGGCCACCGGGTGTTCATCCAGTCGGCGCACCGGGCGGCGTCGTTCGGCGCCGTGACCTTCCTGATCATCCACATCCTCACCGAGATCCTCGCGCAGCGCGTCCACCTGCTCGACGCGGTAATTCCGTTCCTGTCGCCGTTCCGCACCTTCTACCTCGGCCTTGGCACGATCGCCTCTGACCTCGTCATCCTGCTAGTAATAACGGGCATCATGCGCGGTCGGTTCAATGCGCATGGCAAGGCTTGGCGCTGGCGGGCGATTCACTACACCTCTTACGCGGCGTTCGTCTTCGGGGTGTGGCATGGCCTGCTTGGCGGCCGGCCGGGCAAGCCCTACGTGGACTGGAGCTACGGGTTCCTCATCGCGGTCGTCCTGCTCGGCCTCGCGGTGCGGGTGTTCAGTGACTCACTCAAGCCCAAGGAGAACCTGAGCGCGCCGCCGGTGAAGGAGACGGCAGGCTCAGCGTCCGCCCCGCTGCGCGCCGCGGCCATGTTCGCGCAGCTCGCTGCGTCGCGCGGCAACGGCTACGGCGCGACTGCCAGCACTGGCGGCCAGCCGGTGCTGTCCGCGCCCGTGCTTACCGCCTTGCCCGCAGGCACCCCCGCGGGCCAGGGCCAGCCGTACTATGAGCCGGGTTACGAGGGGCCGCAGCGTTACCTGGGCGCGCCGCGGGCGACGGGATCGGGGCCCATGCCCCAGGCGAGCACCGGGCCGCTGCCGGTGGCGGGGACCAGGCGCATGCCGCTGACGGACAGCGGCCCGCTGTCGCCCTATGCCAGCGGTCCGCTGCCGCGCGTCCCTTCCGGGCCGCTGCCGCGCGTTCCTACCGGGCCGCTGCCGGTGGCGAACTCCGGGCCGCTGCCGCGCGTTCCTACCGGGCCGATGCCGCCGGCGGCCATGGGCCCCGTGCCGCCCTCCTCCATCAGCGGTCCGCTGCCGGTGCCGCCGTATGCCAGCGGTCCGGTGCCCAGGTTTCCCACCGGGCCGGTGCCACTGGCCGAGACTGGTCCTCTTCCGCCTTATCCGACCGGTCAGCTGCCCGGCATGCCAACCGGGCCGGGCGCCGGCCCAGGGCCGCAGTTCTGGCCGACGGGACCCATGCCCCGCGTCCCTACCGGGCCGCTGCCGCAGGCCGGCTATGGCGGCCCGCCGGCCTGGGAGACCGACCCGCAGTACCGCCCGCCGAGCGGCCCCGTGCAGCTTCCTGCGGACGGCCCGTGGCGGCACGGGGGTCCAGGCCCGAGGCAGGCGCAGCACGGACCTCGTCCTCGGCAGGCCACCGGGCCGTCGCCGCGGACGGGCGGGACCATGCCGCCTGGCCGCCTGGACGGCAGCGGCGAATGGCCGGCCGGCCCCGGGTGGCCGGCGGGCCCCGGCTGGCCGACGGGCCCCGGCTGGCAGGCCGCCGGCCACGACGGAGGCCGCTCTCCCGCCGAGCCGCCGTGGGACGGCCTGCCAGAGACCGATCCGAACTTCCGGTACCGCGAGCCCGGCCCCGGCATGCCTGGCTACCGGGGATCCCGTGAGCACAGGTATGGCGGTGACGCGCGTTGATGAACCCGAGTAACGCGGCGGAGCTTGACGTTCCGACGATCATGCGGATCGGTGCCGCCCGGATGACGGCCGGCCTCGACCGCATGGGGCGTCTCGACCTCGCCGCGCACACGGAGATCTTCGGCCCGCTGCCCCGGATGTCGGCGGTGCAGCTGATCGAGACGGCCGGCCAGGTCGACCTGCGCGGCCAGGGCGGTGCCGCCTTCCCGTTCGCGCGCAAGCTCAAGGCGGTCGTCGACGCGGCGCACAAGACGGGTCAGCCGCCCGTGGTCGTGGTGAACGCCACCGAGGGCGAGCCTGGTTCGTTCAAGGACAAGATGCTGATGATCAGGTCGCCGTACCTGATCCTGAGCGGCGCGGCACTGGTCGCCGAGGCCATCGAGGCTGAGGAGATCATCGTCGGGGTGACGGGCAACGAACTCGCCAACCGGTCGATTGAAGCGGCGATAGCCGCCGAGCCTGGGCTCCGTGCGCTGGTCCGCGTCGTGCAGCAGCCCGAGCGGTTCATCTCGGGCGAGTCGGGCGCGCTGGTGCGCGGCATCAACGGCAAGCGGCCGATCCCGCCGGGCCGCAAGACCCTCGCGGCGGAGAAGGGCGTTGACGACCTGCCTACCCTGCTCTCCAACGCGTCGACGTTCGCGCAGGTCGCGGTGCTCGCGCTGCTCGGCCCCGAGCGATTCGCCTCGGTCGGCCTGCCCGAGGAGCCCGGCACGGTGCTGCTTAGCGTCAGCGGGTCGGCGAAGCACCCCGCGGTGGTGGAGTGCCCCACCGGGGTTCCGCTCGGTGCGGTGCTCGACATTTGCCAGGCGCCGGCGGGCGATGGCGTCCTGGTCGGTGGCTACCACGGGATGTGGCTTGACGCCGAGAACGCCTACCAGGTCCCCATCGGCCGGGAAGGACTCGCCTCGGCCGGCGGGACGTTCGGTTCCGGCATCGTTCTTCCGCTCGGTGACGGCACCTGCCCGCTCGGCGAGGTGTCCCGGGTCGCCAGCTACCTGGCCGGCGAGTCGGCCGGGCAGTGCGGGCCGTGCAAGCTGGGACTGCCGTCGATCGCCCGCGCGCTCGCCGCGATCGTCGACGGCTCGGGCGGCATCGAGGCCCTTGACGTGGCGCGCCGTGCCGCTGCCGCGGTCAACGGGCGCGGTGCCTGCTCACACCCCGACGGCACCGCGCGCTTCGTGCTGTCCGCGCTCGAGGTCTTCACGGAAGACCTCGCGGCACATGTCTTCCACTCCACCTGCGGCCGGCCGGTCCGCGGCATGCTGCCGCTGCCCGACGGCCCGGAGACGGTCAACGCGAAGCAGCTCATGGTGGACTGGTCGCGCTGCGAGGGGCACGGGCTCTGCGCGCACCTGATGCCCGAGCTGATCCACCTGGACGGCACCGGCTACCCGGTCATCCTGCCGATCCCGGTACCGCCGTGGCTGGAGAAGGACGCGCAGCAGGCCGTGCAGATGTGCCCGGCGCTCGCGCTGCGCCTCGACACCGACCCGAAGAAGCGTGCCGCGGGCAAGGGCGGCCCGAAGACCGCGCCCATCCCGGTGGCGCCGCCGGTACCGCGCTCGGGGCTGATCGGCGGCCGGCGATCCATCACGGCCGGGTAGGAGCCTGCTGAATTTGCCACGCTCGGATGTACCAGCATGAGTCTGACGAGCAAAGACCTGACAGCTGTGGTCCCAGAAACGGTCTAATTCAGCGGGCTCCTAATTCAGCGGGCTCCTAGTCTGCTACCGGTTCCGGCGGCGCGGATTGCGGTCGCCGAGGAGTCCTGCCAGGTCCCTGTCCAGTTCGGCGAACGCGGCACGCAGCGCGTCCTCAACCGGCCGGGCCGGGCGGGGACGCAAGTAACCCGTGACCGTGAGCGCCGCCTGCGCGCACCATTGCCGCACGCTGACCCCCGTGAGGGCGAGCCAGAGGAGAAGCATGGCGACGCCGAGCATCGGCAGCACGTCCACGTAATTCGCGCGGAGAACATGCTGCGACATGGTGGCCATGCTCCTCTGAAATCTGGCGTTCAGGGGCGAACCCGCAGGTGACGGCCGACCGCGGCCCTGCTTGAGACCCAGGGCAACGGCACGGTTCTCATCCCCTCATTTAAGGGACGCGTAACCCGCTCGTCCGGGTTACATCGTTTTACCCTCTCATGGTGCTTTCTTATTTCCGGCTGCGGCCTGCGCGGCAGGCGGCGCCGACCCGGCGGACCGTGTTAGCCGGGATCGGGTGAAGGTGCTGAACCAGGGTCTGCGCGAGCTGGCCCCCGACCTGATCGCCGTGCAAGAGGTCATGCATGGCCGCGATCACGACGAAGGAGGCCAGGGTAAGCCGAAGGCCCAGGTCTGTGACCTGGGCCTTCACAGCGTCGGGGTGACAGGATTTGAACCTGCGACCTCTTCGTCCCGAACGAAGCGCGCTACCAAGCTGCGCCACACCCCGCTGCTGGGGTTCTCAGGCGAACCTCCGTTAGTTTAGCGGATAACCGGAGTGGCTCGCGCACGCTCAAGCCGATCGGGGCACGAGGGTGAGCAGAGTCGCCTCGGGCCGGCAGGCGAACCTGGCCGGCGCCCACGGAGAGGTGCCAAGGCCAGCGGAAACGTGCAGCCACGCGGTCTTCCCCGTCGCCGGGGACACCTGAGGGTGCAGGGACAGGCCGCGCACCCGGGCGCGGTCGATGCCGCAGTTCGTGACCAGCGCGCCGAATCCCGGCAGGCACAGCTGGCCGCCGTGGGTGTGCCCGGCGAGCAGCAGGTCATAGCCGTCGGCCGCGAACTGGTCAAGCACGGGAGGCTCCGGCGAGTGCATTACGCCGAGGCGCAACGCGGCGGCGGGGTCGGCCGGCCCGGCCACCAGGTCGTAGCGGTCCCGCGCGGCGTGCGGGTCGTGCACGCCGGCCAGCGCGATGTCGAGGCCGTTGACGGTCAGTTGCCCGCGCCGGTTGTTGAGGTCAAGCCAGCCGGCCGCGGCCAGCTCACCGCCCAGCTTCTCCCAGGGCAGGTCGGGCTCGTCGCGGAGGTGGTCACCCGCGCTCGTCCGCCACAGGTACCGCGCCGGGTTCCCGGGTTTCGGTGAGTACAGGTCGTTGGAGCCGTAGACGAACACCCCGGGCACGTCGAGCAGCGGGCCGAGTGAGCCGAGCAGCGGGCCGATGGCCTCCGCCGAGGCGATCGAGTCTCCGGTATTCACCACGAGGTCAGGTGCGAGCGAGGCAAGCGACCTGACGAACGCCATCAGCCGGTGCCGGCCTGGGGTCAGGTGCATGTCGGACACGTGCAGGACGCGCAGCGGCGGCGCGCCCGGCGGCAGCACGGGCACCTCCTGCTCGCGGAGCGCGAACCAGTTGCGCTCGATAACGGAGGCATAGCCGATGACCGCGAGGCCCGCGACGCCTGCGACAGAAGTGATCGTTCGTGCTCCCACCTATTCATACTGCCACGTCCTCCGCGGCCGTCAGGCACGATAGGGATGTGAATGAACTCAAGGAGCGGCTCCGCGCCGACCTGACCGACGCGATGCGGTCGCGGGACCAGGTGCGGCTGCGCACGCTGCGGATGGCGCTGACCGCGATCACCAACGAGGAGGTCGCCGGCTCGGCCGTGCACGAGCTGTCGGACGACGATGTGCTCAAGGTACTCACGCGCGAGGCGAAAAAACGCCGGGAGGCCGCGGAGGCCTACGAGGCGGCGGGACGGGCCGACCAGGCGGCGGCCGAGCGGGCCGAGGGCGAGGTGCTGGCGGGCTACCTGCCGGCGCAGCTCTCCGATGACGAGCTGCGCGGCCTCGTGACGGCCGCTGTGGCCGAGACAGGGGCGACGGGCCTGCCGGGCATGGGAAAGGTCATGAAGGCCGTCACGCCCCGCGTAGCGGGGCGCGCAGACGGTGCCAGGGTCGCGGCGGAGGTACGCCGCCAGCTGGCTGCTGGCTGAGCAGTAGCCGGGCTCAGGCCCGGCTACGGTCACCCGGTGGGCGTAGGCCCTGGTTGGAAGGGGCCGTTCCCCTGACCGCCGTTCCCCTGACCGCCGTTACCCGGGCCGCCGTTACCCGTGCCGCCCTGGTCGCCGCCCTTGCCCTTCTTGGGTGGCTGCTTGACCGTCTGGCCGTCGCCCGCGTTCCACAGCGAGCTCCCCGGCGGCACCGGGTCGAACGCCACCGACCCGGAGAGGTTGGCGTGGTCGAAGGTCAGGTGCCACGCCGACAGCGGGGCGTTCGCGCCGAACATCTCGGGCGGGCAGTCCAGGTAGCCGTACCAGGAGCGGTAACAGGCGCTCGTGGAGGCCATCGTGTCCTTGACCGTGGGGGAGATCGGGTTGAACACCGACACGTACCCGGCCAGCTTGGTGGTGTAGCCCGCGAAGGCCGCGTACGGGGTGCCGATGCCGTTCTCCACGTTGGAGGTACCGGTCTTGCCCGCCGCCGGGTAGTTGGCGAGGCCCTGTCCGGCCGCGGTAGCACCCGGCGCGGTGAACACGCCCTGGAGGATGTAGTTCACCGCCTGCGCGACCCGCACGGGGATCGCCTGGTGGCAGTGAGCGGACGGGACGGGAAGCGACTTGCCGGCGTCATCGATGATCTTGGTGAGCGCGATCGGCGAGCAGTAGACGCCGTTCGCCGCCGGGGTCGCGTACGCGGCCGCCATGGACATCGGGGACACGTTCACGACGCCGAGGGTGAAGGCGGGCAGGGCATCGGCCCGCGGCTGTGACCCGTCGTCGGCGAGCAGCGACTTCCCGTCGGCCCGGGTGACCCCCAGGTCGACCGCCGTCTTGACCACGTTGCACAGCCCCACCTGCTGCTCAAGGTGGGCGTAGAACACGTTGATGGACGACGTGGTGCCCGTGTAGAGCGAGTCGGTGGTCTTGCCCGGGCCTTCGGAGTTCGTCACGTTGAACACATTGGTCGGGCCGCCCGCGCAGTCGGTATAGCCGCTGATTGAGTCGCTGCCGGGCACCGTGAGCTGGAAGCCGAACGGCACGCCCTGCTCAAGCGCGGTAATGAGGGTGAACAGCTTGGATGAGGAGCCGGTCTGCACGCCCGCGCCGCCGCCGTACTGCGAGTTGACCGCGTAGTCGATCTCGGTCTGCCCGGCGCCGGTGCCGTAGGGCCGGTCATTCGCGATCGCGAGTATCTTCCCGGTGCCCGGCTGGATGAGCACCTCGCTCGCGACGTTGCGCGCCGGGTTGTAAGTCTTGGAGTGCGCGGGCATCACGTAGTTGACGGCCTTGGTCGCGGCGGACTGGTCCCGCTCGTCCACGGTGGTGTAGATCTTGAGGCCGCCGGTGGCGAGCCGCTTGGCGCGCGCCTGGGTGGTGCTGCCGAGCTGCGCGTCGAGCAGCAGCGCGTGCATCGCGTAGTCGCAGAAGAAGGCGGCGTTCCCGACGCTGCCCGCCGTGCACCCGTTCTCCGCGATCCCGGGGTGCAGCCCGAGCGGCTGCTGCTCGAGCCTGGCCGCGTCGGCGGGCTTGAGCGCCTGCGGGTTGGTCTGCGAGATCCGGGCGAGCACGGTGTTGCGCCGCTCGAGCGAGGAGACAGGGTTGAATATCGGGTCGTACTGCGCCGGGTTCTCCACGATCCCCGCCAGGGTTGCTGCCTGGACCAGGTTGAGCTTCGCCGCCGAGGTGCTGAAGTACGTCTCCGCGGCCGCCTCAATGCCCCAGGCGCCGCTGCCGTAGAAAGAGTCGTTCAGGTACCCGGTGAGGATCTGCTGCTTGGTCATGGTGTGCGCGATCTGGACCGCCATCCGCAGCTGGTCGATCTTGCGGGACAGGGTCTGCGCGGACGCCGCCGCCTGCGCCGCCGGGTTGTCAAGCGCCTGCAGGATGAGCACGTTCTTCACGTACTGCTGCTCGAGCGTGGAACCGCCCTGGATCGGCTTGTGCTCGAGGTCGTTCACCAGCGCCCGGAGGGTGCCCTTGACGTCGAGCGCGCCGTGCTGCCAGAAGCGGTCGTCCTCGATGGCGACGATGGACGTGAGCATGGCCTGCGAGATCTGGCTGTAGTCCACGGGCTGCCGGTCGACGCCCGTGTACTTCTTGCCGTTGCCGAGGTCTACCCCGTACACGTAGGTGAGCAGGCGGCCCTTGCTGTCGTAGATGGCCGACCGCTGGGGCAAGCTGGTGGCGTCGACCGACAGCGTGGTGAACTTGTCCGCCGTGTTCCTGACCAGGATGCCGGTGGCCGCCACGACGGGCAGCGCCATTGCCGCCACGAGCACGCCGCCGAGCCCCGCCATCAAGAGCAGGCGCCCGACAGAGTTCGTCTTGCTGGCTATGTAGTTCCAGAGCTGCACGCGTCATAGCGTACGCCGACGCGCACGGTACTGCTGGCAGCACGTCTGTCACTAGGGCGGCACGCTGGCCGGTTTCGTCACTCGGGGTGGTCGGCCGACTCGATAATGACTACAAGCCTGGCTGTACATAGCCCATCAGGGCTATCTCTGAAATGGCCATACCGGGGTCTTGGCAGCTATGCCATCACTTCCGTAAGTTCCTTTATCACGAACAGGTAACCGTGACTGGGTGGCCGCACACCCTCACGGAGATGCAATCCGTCAACGCAGACCGCCCGGGTACACGTGTGCCCGGCGATCAAGAGGAGTTGGGCACATGTGGATCACCGACTGGACCACACGCGCCGCCTGCAAGGGGACCGACCCTGACGAGCTGTTTGTCCAGGGTGCTGCCCAGAACCGCGCCAAGCTCATCTGCCGGGGCTGCCCGGTCCGTACCGAGTGCCTTGCGGATGCGCTCGACAACGGGATCGAGTTCGGCGTCTGGGGCGGGATGACCGAACGCGAGCGCCGCGCTCTGCTGCGCCGCAGGCCCGACGTCACGTCGTGGCGCGAACTGCTCGAGCGGGCCCGTGACCGCTACGAGCGTCAGGGCATCGACGAACTCGTCGCTAGCGCCTGAGCCTGCAACACCTCATCGCACGCTGGCAGCGATGCCTGGCCGGCAACGGCGCCGGGCGAAAGCTAGCTGTTCCCCGCGAAAGCCGCACCGACGCGGCGAAGCCCGGCGAGGTCATGCACGTCTTCCGGCAGGGCAGGTACTTCGATGACGGGAACGGCTGGGTGGGCCGACATGAACGACCCCGCCACCCGCCGTTCCCGTTCACCCAGGTTCATCCGCTCGGCGTGCAGCCGCAGCGCCGCCGCCGCGGCGGAGTAGCCGGGCGGTGCCTGGGATGCCCCGCCCCCGTTCTGGCTCGCGGCTTCCAGCGTCTCGGCCGCGGCGAGCGAGCGCGCCGCGCTCAGCCGGGTTGAGCCGGCCTCGCCGCTGACAAGCCCGCCGCTGACAAGCCCGCTGCTGGCCGGGCCGTGCACCCGGTTGAGGATGAGCCCGGCGAGCGGCATGCGCTCCTCGTCGAGCCGCTCGACGAAGTAGGACGCCTCGCGCAGCGCGTCGGGCTCGGGCATGGCGATCACGAGGAACGACGTGCCCGGCGCCTGCAGCAGCCGGTAGGTGGCCTCCGCGCGTTCCCTGAACCCGCCGAACATGGTGTCAAAGGCCGTGATGAACGTCTGCGCGTCGCGCAGCACCTGCCCGCCGAGCAGCTTCGTCAGCGCGCCGGTCATCACCGACAACCCGGCGTTGAGTACCCGGCCGAACGGCCGGGTCGCCTTCACCGGGGCGGTGAGCACCCTGATCAGCCGGCCGTCGAGGAACCGGCCGAGCCGCTCTGGCGCGTCGAGGAAGTCGAGCGCCGACCGGCTCGGCGGCGTGTCCACCACGATCAGGTCCCACTCGTTCGACCGCCGGAGCTGGCCGAGCTTCTCCATCGCCATGTACTCCTGGGTGCCGGCGAAGCTCGAGGAAAGCGACTGGTAGAACGGGTTCGCCAGGATCTGCGCCGCCCGCGCCGGGTCCGCGTGCGCCTCGACGACCTCATCGAAGGTGCGCTTCATGTCGAGCATCATCGCGTGCAGGCTGCCGCGCGCCGCCTCGTCGACGCCGTCGACGAGGCGCGGGGTGTTGTCGAGCGAGGTGAGGCCCATCGACTGGGCGAGCCGCCGCGCCGGGTCGACGGTGAGCACGCAGACCTGCCGGCCGCGCTCCGCGGCGCGCAGCCCGATCGCGGCCGCCGTGGTGGTCTTGCCGACGCCGCCGGAACCGCAGCAGACGATGATCCGGGTGCGCCGGTCGTCGATGATCCGGTCGATGTCAAGGCGCGGGTTCATGCGGCTCCCTGGTCACGGAGGTCGGCAGCCAGCCGGTGCAGGGCGGCCAGGTCGATTCCCTCGGCGATCAGCGGCAGTTCGTAGATCGGCTGGCCGGTCGCCTCGAGCTCGGACCGCTCATGGTCCGCGAGCTCGATGTGCCGCGCGTGCTCGCCAAGCTCGCCGGCCAGGGCGGCGGCGAGCGAGTCGGTGTCGTACAGGCCGGCCGCGCCGAGTGCCGCGGCCATGGCCGTCAGGTCCGGCGGTGCCTTCAGCTCAGGCCGGCTGAGTACCGCGGGACGGGCCATGTTGATCACGATGCCGCCAACCTGCATGCCGGGGATCGCGCGCATCTCGGCGATCCCGTCCAGGGTCTCCTGCACGGGCATCTCCTCGAGCGTGCAGACGAAGTGCACGGCGGTCTGCGGTGACTTGATCACGTTGGCCACGCTGTCGGCGTGCGTCCTGATCGGCCCCACCTTCGCCAGCCCGGACACTTCGGCCGAGACGTTGAGGAACCGGCCGATCCGGCCGGTGGGCGGCGCGTCGAGCACGACCGCGTCATAGACGAAGCCGCTCGCCGAGCCCGGCTGCTTGCGCCGGGTCGCCTCGGTGGCCTTGCCGGTGACCAGCACGTCGGCCAGGCCCGGGGCGATCGTCGTCGCGAAGTCCACCATGCCGAGCCGGTTGAGGGCGACCCCCGCGGTGCGCATGCCGTAGAACATGTGCAGGTAGTCCAGGAGGGCGCCCTCCGGGTCGATCGCGAGCGCGTAGACGTCGCCGCCGGGATCGCGCCCGTCCTGGGCCTCGCCGAGGCCGATGGCGATCTTGCGCTCCCCGTAGGGGAGCGGCGGGCGGTCGAACAGCCGGGCGATGCCCTGCCTGCCCTCCGTCTCGATCAGCAGCACCTTGCGGCTGGCGTGCGCGAGGGCGAGTGCGAGGGCGGCGGCGACGGTGGTCTTGCCGGTGCCCCCCTTGCCCGTCACGACGTGCAACCGCACGCCGTCCCAGTCCGTGTCCCTCGCCGTCATGCGTAATCCCTCGTCGTGGCAACACCCCCTGCTTCGCGCCCGCTTCCGCGGCGGATCCGCCCGCGGGCGCACCGGGGTGCAGGGTTCTCTCCCCGGAAGATAACCGCGCTCTTAGGAGGCTATCGCCGGCCGGTCACCGGTACGTGCCGGTCCCCGCGGTGACGGCCTCCGTGGCGGCAGGAAAAAGCGGATGCGCCAGAACGGGGCGTGGCTTCGCCTGTCCCCCGCCAGCCATGGCTGCGCGCGCGGGAAGGCGCGGACTAGGCTGAAATCAAGCCCTTTGGGCTCCCGCTACCAAGGAGGTGTCTCCCATGGAGGCCCTGGTTCTCATAGTCGTCCTCCTGATAATTGCCGGCGTGACCGCCCTCGGCCGGTCGATGAAGGTCGTACAGCAGTACGAAAAGGGCGTCCTGTACCGGTTCGGGCGCGTCCAGCCGCAGGTGGTCGAGCCCGGCCTCACCTTCATCCGGCCGATAGGCGACCGGCTGCAGAAGGTCAACATGCAGATCATCGCGATGACGGTGCCCGCGCAGGAGGGCATGACCCGCGACAACGTGTCGGTGCGGGTGGACGCGGTGGTGTACTTCCGGGTGGTTGAGCCGATCAAGGCCACGGTCAACGTGCAGAACTACATCAACGCGATCTCCCAGCAGGCGCAGACCTCGCTGCGGTCGATCATCGGCCAGTCAGAGCTTGACCAGCTCCTCGCCGAGCGCGAGACGGTCAACAGGGAGCTGCGGCGCATCATCGACGAGCCGACGGAAGAGCCGTGGGGCATCCGGGTCGAGCGCGTGGAGATCAAGGACGTTTCGCTGCCCGAGGGAATGAAGCGGTCCATGTCCAGGCAGGCCGAGGCCGAGCGGGAGCGGCGCGCGCGGATCATCACCGCCGACGGCGAGTACCAGGCGTCCAAGCGGCTGGCCGCCGCCGCCAGCGTGATGGCGAAGGACCCGGCGGCCCTCCAGCTGCGGCTGCTGCAGACGGTGGTGGAGGTGGCGGGCGAGAAGAACAGCACGCTGGTCATGCCGGTCCCCGTTGAGCTGCTGCGCTTCTTCGAGAAGATGGCGCCCGGGCCGGCCGCGCCGACCGGTTCGACCGCCCTGGCCGACGCGGAGGCGCAAGACCTGGGCGACGCCGAGGTGGCCGCGGCCGAGGCGGCGATCGCGCACGCCAGCACGCCCGAGCTCGAGGCCACGGCAGGCCCAGACATCAAGGCCCTGGGCGACGCGACCATGCCCGCCCCCGTCATTCCCGAGGTCGCAGCCGACGAAGAAACTCCCGCCGCTGAGCGTTAGGGTGAGCGCCATGACCAAGTGGGAGTACGTGACCGTGCCGCTGCTGACGCACGCGACCAAGCAGATCCTGGACAACTGGGGCGATGAGGGCTTCGAGCTCGTCGCCGTGGTGCCCGGCCCGAACGCAGAGCAGCTCGTCGCCTACATGAAGCGGCCCAAGGAATGAACGGGTCCACGGCGACTGAGCGGCTCGCCGCGCTCGGCCTGACGCTGCCGCCGGTGGCCGCGCCGGTGGCGGCGTACGTGCCTGCGGTCCGCACGGGGAGCTACGTCTACACCTCAGGCCAGCTGCCCTTCGTTGACGGGAAGCTGCCGGGGGCCGGCAAGGTGGGCGACGCGGTGGCGCCGGAGGATGCGGCGTCGCTCGCCCGCACGGCCGCGCTGAACGCGCTCGCCGCCGCCGCCAGCGTGGCAGGCGGCCTCGACTCCATCGTGCGGGTGGTCAAGGTGACCTGCTTCGTCGCGAGCGCGCCCGGGTTCACCGGGCAGGCGCAGGTCGCCAACGGCGCGAGCGAGCTGCTGATCGAGGTGCTCGGCGAGGCGGGGCGGCATGCGCGCAGCGCCGTCGGCATGGCGGTGCTGCCGCTCGACTCCCCGGTCGAGGTCGAGCTGATCGCCGAGGTCGGGTAACGACAGGTGCTTGCGGCGTGCGGATACAACTGAACTGGTTCGGCGAGAAGCTCGCCACGCGGCTTGCCGACATTGAGGCGGGGCGGATCGCGCCCGCCGCCCCCAGGGACGCGGCCACGGTCATCATCCTGCGGACCGCAGCCGACGGCGCTGGCGTGGAAACCCTCATGCTGCGGCGGACCGCGGCGATGAAGTTCGCGCCTGGTGCCTACGTGTTCCCCGGCGGCTCGGTGGACCCCGCGGACTACGGCACCGAGGTGGGCTGGCACGGGCCGTCCCCTGCGGAATTCGGCGCCCGGCTCGGCGCCTCGGCCGAGGTGGCACGGGCGCTGGTGTGCGCGGCGGTGCGGGAGACGTTCGAGGAGTCGGGCGTGCTGCTGGCCGGCGCGCCGGACGGGGCACCGGACTCGCCCCTCGCCGTGCCTGACGGGCCCTCGTGGGATGCGGACCGGGCGGCGCTTGCCGCGGGCACGCTGACCCTCGCCGAGCTGCTGTCGCGGCGCGGCCTTGTCCTCCGCGCGGACCTGCTTGTGCCGTGGGACCGCTGGGTCACGCCCGAGGGCGAGCCGCGCCGGTTCGACGCGCGGTTCTTCGCCGCCGCGCTGCCGGACGGCCAGCGGGCGGCCGGCCATGAGGCCGAGGCGGAGCACGTGGCGTGGCTGCGCCCGGCGAGTGCCATCGATGCCGCGCGGGCGGGGGAGATCTCGCTGCTCCCGCCGACGGCGGCGACGCTGAACCACCTCGCCGCCGCCGTCGCCGCAGGCGCCGGCGTGGACGGCATCCTGGCCACCCGCCGCGCGATAGAGCCGATCTGCCCGCGGCTGGTGCTCGAGGACGGCCAGGCCTGGCTGGTCATCCCGGACGGGGCGGGGTACCCGCTATGAGGGAGCTTGCGAGCGAATCGGTAAGTACAGTGCGTCCGCGAATGCGGACTCCGAGCGCCAGCGAGGTGTCCTCATGAGCGAGCTTGCGAGCGAATCGGTAAGTACAGTGCGTCCGCGAATGCGGACTCCGAGCGCCAGCGAGGTGTCCTCATGAGCGAGCTT
>DASWAE010000134.1:0-19068 GCA_036391275.1 Trebonia sp. | reverse complement strand
GGTCGCCGGGCTGTTCCTGGTCTTCGCCCGCACCCGCGAGGCCACGGCCGGCGATCCCGGCATCGCCGTCTTCCTGGTGCCGGCCGGCGTCCCCGGGCTCGAGGTCGGCCCGCACGACCGCAAGATGGGCCAGGAAGGCTCGTGGACCGCCGACGTCACGCTGACCGCGGTGCGGGTGCCCGCCGACGCGCTCATCGGCGGCTCGGAGGCCACCGGCTACCAGGCCGCGATGTCATCCCTTGCCCGCGGCCGGGTGCAGATCGCCGCCGTCGCGGTGGGTGCCGCCCGCCGGGCGCTCGATGAGTCGGTGACCTACGCCGCCACCGCAACGCAGGGTGGTACCCCTATCGGCGACTTCCAGCTCGTCCAGGCGCACCTGGCCGACATGCAGGCCGGCGTGCTGGCCGGCGAGGCCCTCGTGCGCGAGTGCGCCCGCAAGTACCACACCGGCGAGGACCGCCGGATCGCCCCGTCGGTCGCCAAGCTCTTCTGCACCGAGATGGCCGGGGAGGTAGCCGACAAGGCCGTGCAGATCCACGGCGGCACCGGCTACATCCGCGAGGTCCCGGTCGAGCGCATCTACCGCGACGTGCGGCTGCTGCGCCTGTACGAGGGCACCAGCGAGATCCAGCGGCTCATCATCGGCGGCGGCCTGGTCCGCAACGAGAAGCGCCGCCTCACCGGCAAGTAGGGCCCCCGCGCCGCCTCGGAACTCTTGACCCTAGGGCAACAGCAGGCAGCTGTCGCCGAACTCGTGCCAGCGGTACCCCGAGCGCACGGCCTCGGTGTAAGCCCGCTCGACCAGGTCCGCGCCGGCCACCGCGGTGAGCAGCGCGAGGTGCGACGCGCCCGGCGCGTGCCAGCCGGTCACCAGGCCGGTGACCGCCCGGGCGGGCCGGGCGGGGCCGAGGACGAGGTCCGTCCAGCCGTGCCCCGGGCGGACGAAGCCGCCCGGGCTGGCCGCCGACTCGAGCGCCCGGGTCACCGTGGTGCCGACCGCGATCACCCGGCCGCCCGCCTCGCGGGTGACGTTGACCAGCCGTGCGGTCGCCTCGGGGACGCGGAACCGTTCCGGCTGCGGCGGCTCGCCCGCTTCCTGCGAGGACACGCCGGTGTGCAGCACGACGGGGGCGAGTGCCACGCCGCGGGTGACCAGGTCGGTGACCACCTGGGCGGTGAACGGCCGCCCGGCGCTCGGCATCTCCGCGCTGCCCGGCTCGCGGGCGAAGACGGTCTGGTAATCCGGCAGCGGCCACGGGCGCGGCACGTACGCGTAGCGGATGGGCCGCCCGTGCCGGGTGAGGAACAACCGGACCCCGCCGTCGATCCGCGGCCGGGCCCGCCACAGCCGGGCCTGCCCGGCGGGGTGCGGCCGGTCCACGGTCAGCGCGGCGCCGGCGTCCAGGGTGATCACCTCGCCGGGGCGCAGGTCGGTGACCGGGCCGGCGGACACCCCGGCCGGCCGGACCTCCACCACCCAGGCGCCGTCGTCGAGCTCGGCGGAGAAGTGCACCTCCACCGGCCCGCCCGCCCGGTTGGCGTCGGCCGCCGCGGCGAGCGTGGCGGAGGTGTTGACCACGACCAGGTCGCCGGGGGAGAGGAAATCGCCCAGCTGGCCGAACCGAGCGTGCGTCATGCCGGAAGGGCGGGCGACGAGCAGCCGGACGCCGTCCCTGAGGGGCGGTGGCTCGGTGGCCTCAAGCCGCTGCGGCAGCACGAAGTCGACCGTCATCGGACTGCCGTCCCCGCGAGGTCGGCGGCGCGGACCCGGCCGCCCGGCGGGCGCGTCGCGATCAGCCGCAGCAGCGCGGGCACCACCGACTCCGGCTCGGGCCTGTCGGAGATGTCCTCGCCAGGGAACGCGGCCTGGTGCATCTCGGTGCGCATGTCACCGGGGTCGACCGCGTAGACGCCCAGGTCCGGCTCCTCCGCGGCGAGCACCGCGGTCAGCTGGTCGAGCGCCGCCTTGGACGACCCGTACGCGCCCCATCCCTCGTAAGCCTCGACGGCCGCGTCGGAGCTGATATTCAGCACGGTGCCGCGGGACGCGCGCAGCAGCGGGAGGAACAGCTGGGTCAGCGCGAGCGGCGCGAGCACGTTGACCTCGTAGACCCGCCTCGCCGCGGCGAGCGGCACGTCGGCGAGCCGTGGCAGCGGCGACGGGCCGAGGTCGCTCGCGTTGTTCACGAGCAGGTCGAGGCGGCCAAGTCCGCGGACGGACGAGGCGAGCGCGTCCCGGTGGGCGGGGTCGGTGACGTCGCCAGGCACGACGACGGCACCGGGCAGGGCGGCGGCGAGGTGGGCGGCGCGGCGCGCGTCGGTCACCACGGTCCAGCCGCCGGCGAGCAGCGCGCGGGCCAGCGCGAGGCCGAGCCCGCGCCCGGCCCCGGTGACAAGGGCGACTGGCCGTCCGGTGCCGGCTGACTGAGCTGTGCCGGCTGGTTGCGTTGTGCCGGCTGGTTGCGTTGTGCTGGTCATGCCGCCTATTGTTGTAGTTGAAGTCAACTTTAAGTCAAGGCGGCCATGCAGACCAGCGACCTACTCTCGGTCAGCGACGTAGCCGCGCGCAGCGGCTTCGCCCCGTCCGCGCTGCGCTTTTACGAGCGCGAGGGGCTCATCCACGCGACGCGGACGACCGGCAACCAGCGCCGCTACGAGCGCGGCGTGCTGCGCCGCCTCGCCTTCATCCGGGCGGCGCGCAACGTCGGCCTGACGCTGGACGAGGTCGCCGCCGCGCTCGCCACGCTGCCCGACTCGCGCACCCCGACCAAGGCCGACTGGACCCGCCTGTCCCGCTCCTGGCGGAGCCGGCTTGACGCGCAGATCGCCGCGCTGGAGAAACTGCGCGACGGCCTTGACTCCTGCATCGGCTGCGGCTGCCTGTCGCTTAAGCGCTGCGCGATGTCCAACCCGGGCGATATCGCCCGCACCGACGGCCCTGGCGCCAGGTACCTGCCCGCTCCGCTGCGGTAACCCCGGCTACATCCCGTGCCTCGCGAGGAACGCGGCGGTGCGCTCGGGGGCGGCCAGGATGTCGCAGACCGGGACAAATCGAGAGGCGCAGTCCCGGAAGTCACGACAGGTCTCGAAATATTTCAGCCATTGTCGAAACTATCGAAAACCAAGGAGGGTGGCCGATGCGGCATCTCCTGTGCGGCTAATCGAGACGGTCTGGTAACGGCCCAGCATATCGCAACATTTCGATGAAATTGGCTCGACATTTCTATGTCGAAATATTTCCGAAATGTATTGACGTGAGCATTGGCGGGTTTCACACTGAGGGCATTGCGGATATGCCCACCGCGCAAGCGCCATCACTCGAGGCTGCGATCATGACACAGAACCCCATGCAGGGCACCGACCTGCTACCCGGCGAGGCTCCGCAGGCCGGCCGCCGTGCCGTCCACAGCCGCGTCCCCGGCGTAGACCGCCCGCACGCCACCCGGGTCATCGAGGGCAGCGCCTACCGGGCCGGCCCCGGCAACTGCACCGGGTCGCCCGCCGACCTTCGCAACGCATGGCATTACCCGGTCGAGGCGGTCTGCGGCGCCTGCTCGCAAGTCCTGCACCGGGCGTCGGTGGACGACGACTGGGAACACACCGGGCGCATCGCCGGGCACGACCCGCTTCCGGGCGACGCTCACGGTCAGCTTCCGGTGTAGGCCATGGCGACCTGCTAAGTGGAACTCTGTGTAACGGAAAGCCTCACAAGCTCCCTTTAGTCACTCTGTGACCGTAGGCATCACCTGTGATCTTGACACGCTTTATGCGTGATGGGTCAATTTGTCTACTGGACGGGCTGCTACCTCTCCAGCGCGCAGATAAAGGCAAGAGGGGGAGGGTCCGTGGCGGCAGATGAGACCGCGGCTGTAGCGGTGGACGCCGATCAGCAGCGGCTGCACGAACTGGGTTACGCCCAGGAACTTCGCCGGCACATGTCCGGCTTCTCGAACTTCGCGGTGTCCTTCACGATTATCTCGATCCTGTCCGGCTGCCTGACCCTGTACGGGTACGGCATGAACACCGGCGGCCCCGTGCTGATCACCTGGGGCTGGCCGTTCGTCGGCGTCATGACGCTGTTCGTCGGGCTGGCCATGGCCGAGGTGTGCTCGTCGTTCCCGACGGCCGGAGGGCTGTATTACTGGTCGGCCAAGCTCGCGCCGCGCAACGCGGCCGCCTGGTCCTGGTTCACCGGCTGGTTCAACTTCCTCGGTCAGGTCGCGGTGACCGCCGGCATCGACTTCGGCGCGGCGTTCTTCCTCAACGCGCTGCTCGACATCCAGTGGGGCTTCGACGACCGGCCGTCGCACACGATCGAGCTGCTCGCCGGGATCCTGATCCTGCACGGCCTGCTGAACTCGTTCGGGGTCCGGCTGGTCGCGCTGCTGAACGACGTCAGCGTCTGGTGGCACATCATCGGCGTGCTGCTGATCGTCGGCGTGCTCGCCATCGCGCCGTCGCACCACCAGTCGGCCTCGTTCGTGTTCACCCACTACGTCAACAACACCGGCTGGACTGGTCCGGGTTCCTGGATTTACGTGGCGCTGCTCGGCCTGCTGCTCGCCCAGTACACGTTCACCGGGTACGACGCGTCCGCGCACATGACCGAGGAGACCAAGTCGGCGGCGACCGCCGGGCCGCGCGGCATCGTCATGTCGATCGTCGTCTCCCTGGTGGCCGGCTGGATCCTGCTGATCGGCGTGACGTTCGCCATCCAGAACTACACCAACGAGGTCGGCAACGCGGTGCCGCCCGCGCAGATCTTCGTCGACGCGGTCGGCAACACCGGCGGCAAGCTGCTGCTCGTCGTGGTCATCGTCGCGCAGTTGTTCTGCGGCATGTCGTCGGTGACCGCGAACTCCCGGATGATCTACGCGTTCTCCCGGGACGGCGCGCTGCCCGGCAGCTCGTTCTGGCACAAGGTCAACCCGCGGACGAGGACCCCCACCAACGGGGTCTGGCTGGCCGCGGTGGGCGCGTTCATCCTGGCCCTGCCCTACCTGTGGAACAGCGTCGCGTACTACGCCGTCACGTCGATCGCGGTCATCGGGCTCTACGTGGCATACGTGCTGCCCACGTTCCTGCGGCTGCGGCTCGGCTCGGCGTTCGTGCGCGGACCGTGGCATCTTGGGCGCTGGTCGCGGCCCATCGGGACCATCGCGGTGGTCTGGGTAGCCATCATCTTCGTGCTGTTCATGCTGCCCACCGCGTACCCGGTCACCTGGAAGAGCTTCAACTACACGGTGATCGCCGTGGTGGCCGTGCTCGGCTTCGCCGCGATTTACTGGGCGGTCTCCGCCCGCAAGTGGTTCAAGGGTCCCAAGGTGCAGGGCTCGGCTGAGGAACTGGCCGCGATCGAGGCCGAGCTGGAGTCGCTCGCGTGATCCTGTCACTGGACGCGCTGCGCGCGTCGGTTGAGGCGGGCGAGGTCGACACGGTCGTCGTCGCGATCACCGACATGCAGGGGCGGCTGCAGGGCAAGCGGTTCCACGCCCGGTTCTTCCTCGACGAGGTGGTGGCGCACAACACCGAGGCGTGTGCCTACCTGCTCGCGGTCGACACGGAGATGAATACCGTCGACGGCTACCAGCTCGCCTCGTGGGAGACCGGGTACGGCGACTTCATGCTCATCCCCGACATGGCCACGCTGCGGCCGGTGCCCTGGCAGCCGTGCACCGTGCTGCTGCTCGCCGACGTGGCGGGGCTTGAAGGCACCCCCGGCGCGGAGAACGCCCCGGTCCGGGTGTCACCCCGGCAGCTGCTGCGGGCGCAGCTCGACCGGGCCGCGGCGCTCGGCTGGACCGCCCTGGCCGGCACCGAGCTGGAGTTCGTCGTCTTCGAGGGCAGCTACGAGCAGGCGTGGGACCGCGGCTACCGGGACCTCGTACCCGCCAACCGGTACAACGCCGACTACTCCGTGCTCGGCACCGGGCGGATCGAGCCGCTGCTGCGCGACATCAGGAACTCGATGGCCGGCGCCGGCCTGTACGTCGAGTCCGCGAAAGGGGAGTGCAACCTCGGCCAGCACGAGATCGCGTTCCGTTACGCGGACGCGCTGACCACCGCCGACCAGCACTCGATCTACAAGACCGGCGCGAAGGAGATCGCCGCCCGGCACGGGTACGCCCTCACGTTCATGGCCAAGCCGAACGAGCGGGAGGGAAACTCCTGTCACATCCACCTGTCGTTCCGCACCGCTGACGGCACGCCGGTGATGGCCGGCGACGGGCCGTACGGGCTTTCGCCCGCCGGCGAGTCGATCATGGCCGGGTTGCTCGCCGGGCTGCGCGAGCTGACGCTGCTGCTCGCGCCGACGATCAACTCTTACAAGCGGTTCGCCGCGGGCAGCTTCGCGCCGACCGCGGTCGCCTGGGGGCCGGATAACCGGACCTGCGCGCTGCGGCTCGTCGGGCACGGCCCCTCGCTGCGCGTCGAGTGCCGGGTGCCCGGTGGCGACGTCAACCCCTACCTGGCCCTCGCGGGCCTGGTGGCGGGCGCCCTGTCCGGGGTCGACCAGGGCATGCCGCTGGAACCGCCGCTCACCGGGAACGCCTACACGGCGGACGGGCTGCCGCGGGTGCCGCCCACGCTTGGCGAGGCGCTTGCCCTGTGGGAGTCGTCGCGGCTGGCGGCGGACGCGTTCGGCAAGGACGTGGTCAGCCATTACGCGACGATGGCGCGGGTGGAACTGGAAGCGTACGGCCGGGCAGTGACCGACTGGGAACTGCGCCGGTACTTCGAACGCATATGACGGTCATCGGGCTCACCACCTACGCCGAGCCCGCCAGGACGCTCGTGTGGCAGCGCGAGTTCGCGCTGCTGCACGCTAGCTACGTGGCGGCTACCGAACGAGGGGGTGGCGTCGCCATTCTCCTGCCGCCGCAACGTTCCGGGGCGGACGAGGTCCTCGACCGCATCGACGGCCTGGTGCTGACCGGCGGCGCCGACGTCGACCCGGCGCGGTACGGCGAGGCTCCGGGGGAGCGGACCTCGGCGCCGCGCGCAGCGCGTGACGAGTGGGAGATCGCGCTCGCCCGGGCCGCGCTCGACCGCGACATCCCGCTGCTCGCCATCTGCCGGGGGCTGCAGCTGCTCAACGTGGTGCTCGGCGGCTCGCTGCACCAGCACCTGCCCGACGTGGCCGGCCATGAAGGCCACCAGCCGTCGCCTGGCGTCTTCGGCGCCGTGGAAGTGAACATCGAGCCGGGAACGCGCACCGCGGAACTGATCGGCTCCCGGCTGCGCGTCTCCTGCCACCACCACCAGGCGCTCGCCCGGCTCGCTCCCGGCCTCAAGGTCACCGGGCGGGCCGGTGACGGCACGGTCGAGGCCGTCGAGGTGCCCGGCCAGTCGTTCGCCATCGGCGTGCAGTGGCACCCGGAGGAGGACGGCGAAGACGGCCGGCTCTTCGCGGCGCTGGTTAGCGCCGGGCAGCGCTACCGGGAACGTATCAGGGAAGGCGTGTCATGAGTACGTACGACGTGATCAGCCCCGTCGACGAGACGGTGGTGGAAACGGTGCCGTCCGCCGGCCGCGCGGAGGTCGACGAGGCGGTCGAGCGCGCGCACCGCGCCTTCACGGCCTGGCGGCAGGTGGCGCCGGGGGACCGGGCCAGGCTGCTGCGGCGCTTCGCGGAGGCGGTGGACGCGGACATCGAGGCGCTGGCCGCCCTCGAGGTGCGCAACGCCGGCCATACCATCGGCAACGCCCGCTGGGAGGCGGGCAACGTGCGCGACGTGCTGAACTACTACGCCGCCGCCCCGGAGCGGCTGTCCGGGCGGCAGATCCCGGTGTCCGGGGGAATCGACGTCACGTTCCACGAGCCGCTGGGGGTCGTCGGCGTCATCGTCCCCTGGAACTTCCCGATGCCGATCGCGGGCTGGGGATTCGCGCCGGCGCTGGCCGCGGGCAACACCGTGATCGTCAAGCCGGCGCAGTACACGCCGCTGACCGCGCTGCGGCTCGCGGAACTCGCCTTGCGGGCAGGGCTGCCCGAGGACGTCTTCCAGGTCGTGCCGGGCCCCGGGGCGGAGGCGGGCGAGCACCTGGTCGGCCACCCGCTCGTGCGCAAGGTCGTCTTCACCGGCTCCACCGAGGTGGGCAAGCGGATCATGCGCCTGTGCGCCGATCAGGTGAAGCCGCTGACACTCGAACTCGGCGGGAAGAACGCCAACATCGTCTTCGCCGACGCCGACCTGGAGCGGGCCGCCGCCTCGGCGCCGGGAGCGGCGTTTGACAACGCCGGCCAGGACTGCTGCTCCAGGTCACGGGTGCTGGTGCAGCGCAGCGCCTTCGACCGGTTCATGGAACTGCTCGAGCCCGCCGTGAAGAACTTCACGGTCGGCGACCCGGACGACCCGGCCTCCGCCATGGGGCCGCTGATCTCGGCGCGGCACCGCGAGACGGTCAGCTCCTACATCGACGAGCAGGCCGCCGTGGCGTTCCGCGGCACGGCACCGGACGGGCCGGGCTTCTGGTTCCCGCCCACGGTGCTCGCCCCGGTTTCGGCGCAGGACCGGCAGTGGCGCGAGGAGATCTTCGGCCCGGTGATCGCCGTCATGCCCTTCGAGGACGAGGCGGACGCCGTCCGGCTGGCCAACGACACGGAGTACGGTCTTTCCGGGTCGCTGTGGACCCGTGACCTGGGGCGGGCGCTGCGGGTCGCCCGCGCCTGGGAAACCGGGAACATGTCGGTGAACTCGCACTCGTCGGTGCGGTACTGGACGCCCTTCGGTGGGTTCAAGCAGTCCGGCCTCGGCCGGGAACTCGGCCCGGACGCGGTCCTGGCATTCACCGAGACCAAGAACGTATTCATCTCGACCGAGGAGTGAACAGGTGGACAGACTGAACGGCCGGGTGGCCGTCGTCACCGGCGGGGCAAGCGGCATCGGCCTCGCCGCCGTGCGGCGATTCGCCAGCGAGGGAGCCCGCGTCGTGGTGGCGGACCTGAGCCAGGACGCGGGCAAGGCCGCCGCGGACGAGGTCTCCGGCCTGTACGTGCCCACGGACGTGACCGACCCCGGCGCGGTGGAGCGGCTGTTCGCCGCCGCGCACGGTGAGTACGGCTCGGTTGACATCGCGTTCAACAACGCCGGGATCTCCCCGCCCGAGGACGACTCCATCCTGGACACCGGCCTCGACGCGTGGCGCAAGGTCCAGGAGGTCAACCTGACGTCGGTCTACCTCTGCTGCAAGGCGGCCATCCCCTACATGCGGGCCCAGGGCAAGGGATCGATCATCAACACCGCCTCGTTCGTCGCCGTGATGGGCTCGGCGACCTCGCAGATCTCCTACACCGCGTCCAAGGGCGGCGTGCTCGCCCTGTCCCGCGAGCTCGGCGTCCAGTTCGCCCGCGAGGGGATCCGGGTCAACGCGCTGTGCCCGGGCCCGGTCAGCACGCCGCTGCTGCAGGAACTGTTCGCCAAGGACGCCGAGCGCGCCGCCCGGCGCCTGGTGCACATCCCCATCGGCCGGTTCGCCGAGGCGTCCGAGATCGCCGCCGCCGTCGCCTTCCTGGCCAGCGATGACGCCTCGTTCATCACCGCCTCCACCTTCCTCGTCGACGGCGGCATCTCCGGCGCCTACGTCACCCCGCTGTAGCGCGCGTCCCGGCGTCCTTACGGCGGCCGCTCCACCGGCCGGTGAGCTCGGCCGGGTCAGGGCCGCTCGGGAGCGGCCCGGCGCCAGGCGCGCGCAGCGACTGCAGGAGCAGGGCCAGGTAGCGGTGCCGCAGGGCGTGCCCGCCGTCCGCGCCAGGCAGGATGACCGTGCTGAGCATCTCCAGGAGGAAGACGACGTCGATCGGCTCCACGTCGTCACGGAGCACCTGGTGGCGCTGTGCGGTCCGGTGCACCTCGGCGGCCAGCGCGCTGGCCCGCTGGGCGAGCGCGGACAGCTCCGGTGTCGGCGTGAACGTCCCGGCGAGCCGCTGGGCGAGGGCCTGGCTTCCGCCGTCCAGGATCCGGGCGAGGCAGTCGGCATAGGCGAGCCAGGGATCCCTGTCGTCCGCGAGCGCGGCCTCGAGCTCGGCCGCGTAGCGGGTTAGGCCGTCACGCGCGAGTTCCCGCAGCAGGTCCTCCTTGCTCGGGTAACGCCGGTACAGGGCGCTGATGCCTACCTTGGCGCGGGCGGCGACCGCGGAGATGGGCGCCGACGGGTCCTCGAGGAAGACCGACCGGGCGGCGTCGAGGATGCCGACGTCGTTCCTGGCCGCTTCCCGGCGTCGCCCGCTGAGCGGAGCTTCGGTGTCGCGCATGCCTTCAGGTTACCACTGGAACGGAACGATTCGTTCTGTTATAGTGGAACTGTTCATTCCGTTCCATTCAAGGAGTGGCCGTGATCCAGCCGTTCACCCCCAAGGTTCCCGACGCAGACCTAGACGACCTGCGGCACCGGCTCACGCTGACGCGATGGGCGCCCGAGCAGCCGGCGGGGACCGCCGACGGCGCCTACGGCGTCCCGCTCAGCCGGGTCCGGCGCCTAGTCGCCCGGTGGCAGGAGTTTGACTGGCGCGGCTGGGAGGACCGGCTCAACGCCTACCCGCAGTTCCGCACCGAGATCGGCGGGCAGCCGGTGCACTTCCTGCACGCTCGCTCGGCGGTGCCCGGCGCGCTTCCCGTCGTGCTTAGTCACGGGTGGCCGGGATCGGCCTTCGAGTACATCGAGCTGGTCGGCCGGCTCGTTGACCCGGCCGCGCACGGAGCGGATCCGGCGGACGCGTTCCACGTGGTGCTCCCGTCGCTGCCCGGCTACGGCTTCTCCGGCCCGGCCCTGCAGCCTGGGTGGGGCACACGGCGGATCGCCGCGGCCTGGGCCGAGCTGATGGCCCGCCTCGGCTACGAGCGCTACGGCGCGATCGGCAACGACGCCGGCTCGGTGATCTCGCCCGAGCTCGGCCGACGGGCGCCAGAGCACGTAGCAGGGGTCCACGTCACGCAGTTGTTCAGCTTCCCGAGCGGTGACCCGGCGGAACTCGCCGGCCTGGATGAGGACGAGCAGGCGGCCATGTCGGTCCTGCAGTGGTTCTGGCAGCAAAAGGGAGCGTTCAACGTGCTGCAGGGCCAGCAGCCGCAGACCCTTGCCCACGCACTGGCGGATTCCCCGGCCGGGCTCCTCGCCTGGAACGCCCAGCTCTTCGACGAGGACCTCGACGATGATTTCGTCCTCGCCAACGTCAGCCTCTACTGGCTCACGGGCACGGCGGGCACGTCAATCCGCCACTACTTCGAAGACACCCACCAGCCGGCCGCCGCCCAGGCCGGCCCGACCACGGTCCCGATCGGGCTAGCGGCCGCGGCGGCCGGTGACTTCCGGTCCATCAGGCGCTTCGCCGAGCGCGACCACGCCCTGATCACCTCCTGGACCGAACTGCCCGGCGTGACCGGCCACTACAGCGCCTATACCAACCCGGACCAGCTCGCCCGCGACATCCGTCGCTTCTTCCGTCCCCTTCGCCCCGCTACCGTCCCAGCCGACAGCAAGGAGAACTGACCGCCATGTCCGAGAACACCTGGAACGTCATCACCGACTCCCTTGGCCTGCTGCGCAACGCTGCCATGCTGATCAGCGACGCCAACGCCGGCGCGTCCACGCCATGCAGCGCCTGGACCGCCGCCCAGGTCTTCCAGCACGCCGTGGGGGACCAGCTGGCCTGGGCGGCGGCGACCGGCGTGGGGAGCGGGCCCGCCGAGAACCCCTTTACGCCGTCCGGCCTTATCGAAGGGAGCGTTGACGAGCTCATCGAGCCGGCGCTCGCGGCTGCCCGGACCGCGTGGGCGAGGGTCCGGGCCGATGACGACGCGGTGCCGACGCCGCTTCCGCAGGGGCCCCTGCCGGCCGCGACAGCGGCGGCGGCCTGCGCTTTGGATGCCGCGGTGCATGCCTGGGATATCGCTGTGGCGCTAGGGGAGCCCGGTGGCCTGCCCGACGGGCTCGCGGCGCGGCTTCTTCCGGCCGCACGGTCCATCGTAGAGCCGCTGCGGCAGTTCGGCGCTTACGCGCCAGCCCTGCCGGCCAGCCCGGGGGACGACCACGCGGCGGAGCTGCTGCGCTACCTCGGCCGGGATCCCCACTGGAGCCGCTGAGTTCGCTCAAGGTAGCGATGTCAGCGGTGCCTGGCGGCGGCCGCCGTTCTCGGTCCAGGTCACCTGGGCGGAGCCGGCGGCCAGGTCGGCGTCCAGTGCGGCCTCGTGAGTGCCGTTGGTCCAGCTCATGACGATCCGGGAGGCGCTTCCTGAACTGGTCATGGTTCCCGCGAACGCCGGGTGCGCGTTGCGGAAGCGGATGAGCCGGCCCAGGGCCTGCACGACGGGCCTGGCCAGGTCCGCGTCGATCTCCGCGGGCGTGTAGTAGTGACGGTTGACGTCGCGGCCGACCCCGGTCCGGGCGAGCAGGTCCATGTCGTTAGTCCCCGCGAGCAGGCCGGCGTAGTAGACCTGCGGGATGCCCGGCGTCCAGAACTGGAGCGCCCGCGCGAGCAGGTAGCGCCCGTCGTCGCGGCCGAGCGCGTCGTAGAACGTGCAGTTGACCTGGTAAAGGTCCACGTTGGACGCCGCCGCCCCGGTGGCCTGCCGCGATGTCCCGCCGCTGTTGGCGTGGATCGTCTCCACCAGCGCGGCTAGCTGGTCCGGGTCGAGCAGCCCGGGGGCGCCGGAGCCGGCGGTGTCGCGGCCGACGTCGATCACGCCGATCCCGTCGTGGGTGTCGAGCACGGTGAAGGCGTTGGCGGGCCGCTGCTCCAGCCAGGCGAGCAGCGGGCCGGCGTCGGCCGCGGTCAGCGCGTGCAGGACCAGCGGCGGCAGGGCGAAGTCGTACACGTAGTCCACCTGCCGGGCGATCTCCACCTGGCGCAGGTAGTGGGAATGCACTTCGACCAGGACCGCAAGGTTCCGTTCCCGGCACCACGCGGTGACCTGGCCGATGAAGTCGAACGTTTCCGGTGTCATGAACGAGGTCAGGCCGGGCGTCTTGACCGCGTACCCGACGGCATCGAGCCGGACCTGGGCGGCGTGCGCCCCGGCCAGCTGGTCGAGGACCTGCAGCAGGTAGGCGCGCGTCGCCGGGTGGCGGACGTCCACGTCGACCTGCTGGGGCGTGAATGTCGTCCACACCAGCGCCTTGCTGCCGTCGGCGAGGACATACGGGGTGAACGGCAGGCCCGGCCGCGGCCGGTACAGGCGCGTCAGCGTGTCCTCGGTGGCGCCGTCAGGGAACACGGTGCCGAAGGTGAGGAACATCCCCGCGAACTGCGAGGCCGGGCCGCGGGCCAGCCAGTCCTTGAACTGCGCGGAGGACGAGGAGACATGATTGACGATCACGTCGGCCATGAGCTGGTACTCGGCGCTCAGCGCCGCGATATCCGCCCACGAGCCGAGACGCGGGTCCACCTGAGTGTGGTCCTCCGGGTCGAAGCCCGCGTCAGCCCCGTCGTACGGACGGTAGAACGGGAGCACGTGCACCCCGCCGAACAGCCCCCGCAACGGTCCGCCGAGCAGAGCCCGCAACCCCGCCAGGTCCCCGCCGAAACGGTCCGCGTATGTGATCAGCCCGACCTTGGATCGCATATTCCTCCTCATCGCCCTCGCGTGAACCATCTTCCCAGCGAGTGCCGGGCAGCGCATCCGGGCAGCCGGCCGCTACAACTGGAAATTCCGGGTAGCTGAAGCATCCGAAATTCATCCTCGTGAGGGAGGAAGCGATGAATTCCGGCCTGGCACGATGGTCACTGGCGCACCTGAACGCCTGGACCTGGCTCGTCGCGGAGTACCGCATCTGGCTGATCGCGATCGCTGTCGTCATCGGCATCGCGGCACCGGTCCTGAGCGCGGGCAAAAGACACGGGCCACGGCCGGCGCCTTCCGTGGTCATCCGCAGCGCCGCCATGGCACTGGGGTTCTCCGCCGCCGCGGTGACTGCCTGCTCGCTGCTGCACTTCAGCGACCTTCGCTGGCTACCGCCCGGACAGCGGGCGACCACGCACCTGAGCGCGCCAGGCGGCCTGTTCAGCTTCGCCAGGCCGATCGTGGCGGCGGTCAACTCAGCCGCAGGCGTCCCGGCCGAGTTCCGCGCTACCCAGGTGTCCGTCCACGTCGCCGTTACCTGTGCGTTCCTGGCCCTGGCGGCCCTCTTCGCGGTAGTCCTGACCTGGCGCCGTGCCCGCCGGGCCGACATCCGGCAGATCGTGCGGGAAGAAATGAGATCCGCCGCGTATGCGATGAGACCGTTACCGGATGCCGCGACGCCAGGTAGCCGGTTGTGCGGGTGGTCGCGGGAGTGGCCGCCTGCCTGGTGCGGGCGCGGCCTGGCCTGTGCCGCGGGGGCGGGTCACCAGGCAGGGCGGAGCGGGCCGCCTGGTGCGATCCGGAGCAGGTCGTCGCGGAGGGCGAGCAGCCGTTGCGGGCCTAGGGTGGCTTCCCAGGCCCGGAGCGTGTCGGCGATGGCCGCTTCGGCGGCCTGGGTGCAGGCCCGGCCCTTGCCGGTGAGCACGATCAGCCGGGCACGGGCGTCTTCCGGGTGCGGGCGCCGCTCCACGTACCCCTTGGCGGTGAGCTCGTCGACGAGCTGCGCGGCGGCCTGCCGGGTCACGTCCAGGTGCCCGGCCAGCTCGGTGATGGTGGCGCCGCCGGCCGAGAGCCGGGCGAAGGCGAACCCGTGCGCCGGGCGCAGGTCGGTGAAGCCGCGGGCGCTGACCCCGGCGGAGACCCCGTCGACCAGGGCGCGGCTGGCGGCGAGCAGGCTGAAGGCCAGGGACTGGGCATCATGGTTCCGCATGGGGCCAGCTTGACAGATTAGGCAAGCTGCTTGAACATATAGGCAAGCTACTTGCCTATATTCGGAGGGTCCCATGCCGGTCATCCACGCCAGCCAGGGTGCCGTGCACACGATGCACGGCACCAGGTTCACCGCCTACGCCAGCCCGGACCGAGGCAGCCGGGAACTGTGCGCCTGGCACGTAGAGTTCCCGGCCCGCACCACCGGCGTCCCGCATCACGTGTCCCGGGAGGAAGTGCTGTACGTGCTCAGCGGGACCATCCACGCCAGCGTGGACGGCCGGGCCGAGCAGGCGGCCGCCGGCGACGTGATCGTGGTCCCGGCGGGCGCCCTGTTCGGGGTGGACAACCCGGCCGATGACCCGGCCACCGCCTGGGTCACCACCAGCGCCGGCATCCGCGCCGTCCTGCCAGACGGCTCCTGGATCGTCCCGCCGTGGACGCGGTGACCCCGCGCCGCGCGGTCACCCAGCCCAGCCAACCTCGTCACAATCACCCAGGCCAGCGGGTTTCCTGGTCGCGGACTGGCCGGCCGACGTCGATAATGGAGCGCGGTCGGGCAGCCTCTCATACTGCGGCGCCGGATCGGCGTGGCTGGACGCTGCCTGGATGCTGATTGTGGTCTTTGACGGCCGCAGGGGTGATCATGAGGACGGGGGTGGACATGGCTGGTGTCGGAGATGTGCAGGCAGGAACCGTTGAGGGCGCCTCGGGTCCGCAGCGGTGGCGGGTCGAGGTCGTCCCGCTTCGCGGGCTGCCGGTGGTGGCGGCGGTGGTGGCGTTCGTCATCGCGTCGATCGCGGGGAACTGGCTGTGGGCGCTGACCTTCTGCCATGTGGCGGGCGGCGCGCTGTGGACGGCGGTCGACCTGTTCGTCGGGCTGATCGTCGGGCCGATCCTGGGGCGGCTGCCGGCCGCTGCCCGGGCCGAGTTCACGGCCCGGTTCATGCCCAAGATGGTGCTGCTCATGCCCACCCTGGTGCTGATGACGCTCGCGGCCGGGTTCCAGCTGGCGCTGAAGGAGGGGAACCTGGCGCCCGGCAACCCGAACCACGCCTGGCTGATCGCCTCCTACTGCGTGGTCGGGGTGATGGCCGTGATCGCCCTCGGCGTGCTCGAGCCGGCCAACATCACCGTCCTGGTCGAGATGCGCAAGCAGCGGCCGGACGGGCAGGTGATCGCGGCGCTGATGCGGCGTTTCATCTACACCGCCGGGATTACCGGCCTGATGCAGGTCGCGACCCTCATCATCATGACCAGGGTGGCGACGCAATGAGGCGCCTCCCGCCGGTCGCCCAGCTGACGGTCTGCTCGCTGTCCCTGGTCGTCACCGGGGGCATCCTGATGGCGTCCTACGTCCCGCGCCAGCCGCCGCTGGCCGTGCCCGCCGCGCTCACCGCGGTGAGCGCCGTGCTGGCCCTGGCCAGCGGGTTCCTGTTGTCAAGGCTGGAGCAGTTCGCGTGGCCGCGGTTCTTCCTGGCTTTCCGGTGGGCGCTGCTGGCCTACGTCATCTCGGCCGGGATGATCGGCTTCGCCTTCGTCCGCGACCACACCCGGGGCGCTCCGCTGGCCCTCGTGATCGTCATGCTCGTGATCTACGCGCTCGACGTGCCGCTCGTCATCGCCTTCACCGTGGCGCGCTACTCCTCACCGCCGTACGCGTCGTCCTGACTGGGAGCCGGCGGGCCTTATGCTGGCTGGGTGAAGCGCGCATGGCCGGCCGCTCAGGCGGCTGTCTCCCTTGCCGTGTGGCCGCTGGCAATCGTTTTGTCCCCGCTGATCTTGGTGGCCGGGGAGCCGGTGAACCGGTACGTGATGCGGCGGGTGCGCGTGAGCGCCGCTGCCGGGCCGGCGGCCGTTACCGGTCACGGTGGCCCGGTTACCGGCGTGGTGCCGGGCTCGGTCAAAGGCCTCCACCTTGTCGTGGAGGACATGGCAGCGACCCGGGCCGCCCTGACGGAACGGGGCGTCGAGCTGACGATGTCCAGGACATGGGCGGCGTCCTGTATTCGTATTTCAGCGCTCCCGACGGCAACCTGTGGGCGCTACAGCAGTGGCCTGCTGGTTACCAGGCACAGCCAGGGAGCGCTGGCGCGGCAACGGGTTAACGCAAAAGCGGTCGTCCTCGCGCCGGCTAACAACGCCGTGGCTGCGGCGCCGTGAGCGGGCAGAACGGCAGATCCCGGCGGCATCACGCAGCGCGATCGGCATTCGGAACTGGAAGCGTCCGGATCCCTGCCGATTATTCGCCCCGTCGCCCCTTGGACGCGTCAGGTGTGCTCACGAGCGCAGATTGATGAGTTATGCGCCGCAGTTGCCGCCGAACGACCTGCCATCGAAAGCGCTTCCCTTAGCGGGATAATGAGGGCGTGGCGCTGGGTCCTGATCCGTACTCCGTGCTCGGTGTGTCCCGCGATGCTACCGGCGAGCAGATCGCGCGGGCACGGCATCAGCTAGTCCTGCGGTACCACCCGGACGTGAACCATGATCCCTGCGCTGCGGAGCGTTTCGATGAGGTCCAGCAGGCATTTCACCTGCTGTCCGACCCGGCGGCGCGAGCGGGGTACGACCGGGCCCATGACGAGCAGGGCAGGGCACGCGCCGGCGCCGCGACGAGCGCGGCTGCCGGTGTCTTCGTCCAGCCGGCCACGGTGGAATTCGGGCGTCTCGTTCCCGGGGGACCCGCGGCCGACCGCAAGGTCGCCGTCACCTGGACCGGAGCGCCGCCCAGCCGCATCACGAGCAACCCGGGGGGAGAGTGGTGGACAAACGTGCAAATGACGAGGCTGGCCTCTTCCGGCGTCGTGTTCTACTTGTCCGCTCAGGCACCAGCCCGGGCACCGAGCGGGTACCGGCGTGCCGAGTTCACGGTGACCCTTGACGGCATCGTGGTGACAGTCCCGCTAACTGCCTATATCGGGCAGCCATCCCCGCCTGGCCCGCCGCCAGGCTTCGAGCCGGGTGGCTTCATACGGCGCGATCCGCGGACGCGATGGATAGCGGGAGGACTCCTGCTCTTGTACGTGCTCGCGCTGGTGCTCACCCACGTGCATTAGGCCCGCAGCATGATCGCGATGGGCTCCCCGTTCCCGTCGGCGCCGTGGCCGGCCAAGGCAGCCAGCGGGTGAAAGCCAGGGGACTTCTTCCACGGCGGCGCGCGACCACTCTCAGTAACGCAGCCGCGATCAGGCTCAGCGGCGATTCCGCTGAGATCCGCGTCCGGCGCAGGCCTCCGTGGCTCGTTCCCGCCGGTTCATGCTGACCCCCATCAACCACGCAAACGCGACGGTGCGGCCGGCGGTAGGGGCGGAAGCCATCGTGTCCATGCCCGCTAGTCCCGGGCAGCCAGCAGGTGGTTATGCGCGCCAGTTCCGATCGCACCGACGCATGAAGTCGATCCCCCTGGTGCGTGAACGCGATCAGTTCTCGTGCATGTAATCAAGCAGGGGTGACGGCAACGCTCGCGCCTCTTTCGAGCCACGCCACGGCAAGGACCCGACGGGCCGGCACCTCGTTATAAAGCCAGGCCGCTCGCGCGGCCGGCCGGCGGTTCGGGAGCCCGGCGCGTCAGACCCTCTGAACGCTACGGTTCACAACCGCAACGCCTACCCCAATTCTTCAATTAGGCGGATCGCGCGCTGTCATAAGGCGGTCAGCGCTTACGTTCCGTGAGCCGCTGCTTCGCGGCAGTGACGCGCGGACGGCTTAGTGCCGTATCAGGGTCAAAGGTTCACCCTCTTAGCTAGTAGGACTTACCTGTCGTGGAGGAGCCGGCTATGGGCGACCAGGTTGGCGGCTGGTCCAACCGCAAGAAGACATTCACCGTGGGCGGGACACTGGGAGGCCTCGCCTCGCTCGTGACGATCGTGTCGTTCGTGACCGCGCACGGCGGCACTCCCGCGTCAGGCCCGGCTTTCGGCCCGTCCCAGAACCCGGCGGGATACTCACCAGTCCCGACCGCCTCGGCTCAGCTGGCCACGACCAGCTCGGAGTCCACTGTCAGCTCGCAGTACCCGGCCAGCGCGCAGAGCGCCGTTGTGAGCTACTGCCAGCAGAACTACGGCGGGTCAGTCTCCTATTGCCAGTGCGACCTGAACTGGCTCGAGGCCAACGTCCCGTACAACATGTTCGAGACGGACCCGGCAGGATGGGCGGGAAAGGCCGACGCCTATGCGTCGTGTCAGTGATTTGCTGCCTCTATGCGCTCAGCCCCCGGCTGCAACTGTCCGGCCTGGTGACCCGAGCTGCTCGCCGAGGCCGGCGCGGTCTGGCCGCCGTGGTAAGCACCGGTGGCGGGGGG
>DASWAE010000133.1:0-37149 GCA_036391275.1 Trebonia sp. | reverse complement strand
GCGGAACGAGCGCGGTATCGCCCGGTCCGACATGATCCACATGAGCATGTGGGTCGACTCGGGCATGAGCGTCGCGAAGTCCCAGAAGTTGTCGTGCGCGGTCTGCGCCTGCGGGAAGCCCCGGTCCGGCTCCGGCTTGGCCGCGTGGACGACGTCGGGGAACTTGATCGCGTCCTGGATGAAGAACACCGGGATGTTGTTCCCGACCAGGTCCCAGTTGCCCTCCCGGGTGTAGAACTTGACCGCGAACCCGCGCACGTCGCGCGCCAGGTCGGCGGAGCCCTTGTTGCCCGCCACGGTGGAGAAGCGCACGAAGACGGGCGTCCGCAGGCCCGCCGCGCTGAAGGGATCGGCCCGCGTGATGTCGGTGAGCGGCTCGTAATTCTCGAAGTACCCGTGCGCGCCGTAGCCGCGGGCGTGCACCACCCGCTCGGGGATCCGCTCGTGGTCGAAGTGGAAGATCATCTCCCGGAAGGCGAAGACCTAGAGCATCGCCGGGCCGCGCCCGCCGGCCCGCAGCGTGTTCTGGTCGTCGCTGACCGGGACGCCCTGGGCGGTGGTCAGGCGCGTCACGCCGTCGGCGGCCCGCTGGTGCGTCTCACCGCCGCGGGCCCGGTGCACCCGCTGGTCGCCGTACGCGGCCGTGTGCTGCTCGGTGCCGTGCTGCTCGCCGCCCGGCTCGTTCGTCATGCTGCCACCTCCCCCGGCCGCTCGCTGCACGGCCGCGTCTGACCTGCTGGTTTGTCGTGAACGCGGTCCGGCTACCCGGCCGCCCCCGGGCCAAACGGCCCGCCCGGGGCGGCCGGGCGCGCCCCTGGCTGGCGGCCCCGCCCGCGTTGGCCCGGGATGTCGCCTGCGCGGTATTAGCGGGCGTAGCGCGGTCTTAGTGCAATCTTGGAAGATTTCTCCCTGTCCGGGCTGAATAGCCTGTCCGGCCGGGGGCAGCCATGCGTGCACCAGGGACCGCTAACACCCCGAACCCAGCTTTTCCGGGAAGGACGTCTGATGATCGAGTACGCGACCGACTGGCGGGCCGCGGGCGCCTGCCTCACCGCAGATCCCGACCTGTTCTTTCCCGTCGCCGTCGGTGCCGCCGCGACCCCGCAGGTGGCCCGTGCGCTGCGGATCTGCGACGACTGCCCGGTCAAGCAGGAGTGCCTTGACTTCGCGATGCGGACCCGCGAGCCGGCGGGCATCTGGGGCGGCACCACGCCGGAGGAGCGCATCCGCGTGCTGCGCGGGCGGCACCGCCGCCCGGCGCGCAGGGCCTGGAGCCAGGCTCCGGAGGCGCGCGCCTCCTGACGCCGCTTAGCGCCTCTTGGCGCCACCCGGCACGCCCGCTCAGGAACCTGCTCAGGAAGCGGGCGCGACCCGGCCGCCCGGCGCGTAAGTGGCGATGACCCGGGCCGCGACCTCGGTGACCTTGACGTGGCGCCGCTGCGACTCGCGCCGCAGGTACCGCAGCGCCTCGTCGGCGTCGCAGCCGAGCGCGTGCATCAGGATGCCCTTGGCCTGGTCGGTGACCGCGCGGGCCGCCACCGAGTCCTTGAGCTGCGTCGCGGTCCGCTGCGCCTGCCCGTAGGCGAGGCTGTTGGCGAACACCGTGCTGCCGAACCGGGCGAGCATCTCCGCCATCGGGACCCCGTCGGCGTCGAGCGCGCCCGGCCGCACGCCGAAGAGGGCGAGCACCAGCGTGGTCGACGCGGACTGCCTGACCAGGTGGATCGAGCTGCGCAGGCCGCGGCGCAGCGCCTCGGCGGCCCACCAGGGCCAGCGTTCCTCGTCGATCGCGTCACGGCAGCTCACCGGCCGGCCGTCGTGCACGGCGGCGGCCAGCGGGCCCGGGCCGGTGCTTGCCTCGAGATCGATGAGCTCGGCCGGGTCGGGGTGGCTGGCCGCCGCCGCAGCGAGCTCGCCGTCCCGCCAGATCGTCACGTGCGCGGCCGCGCAGCCGGGCACCTGCCTGACCGCCAGCTCGGCCAGCTTGCTCAGCGACTTCGCCTCGCCGTTGGCGAGGCTGACAAGCTCGGTGGCCTCGTGGCCAAGGTCTTCAACCGTCACGTCGCTCCCCGCCTGTCAGCTGGCCGCCCGCTCCCCGCGCCCGGGGCCGCGCCGCGGCGACCGTTGCGGCGATTAACTACTTGTTAGTAGTAGCGTACGCCTGACAAGTCAGGGTGCGCACCGGCCCGAACACGGCCGGCCTGGTGGGCCGCGCGGTGGACGGCGACGCGGACGGCTTATTCGATGACGCGCTGCCCGTGGCGGACGACCAGGTCAGGCAGGGCCGGATCACGGTGTGCACCTGCGTGCTCAGCGCGACGCACAGCGCCGCGATCGCCGCCAGGGTCGCGAAGACCGCGACATGCGCCGGCCGCGGGCGCGGCCAGCGGTACGAGGGCAGCCGCTCGGTGCCCGCTGGGGCCTCCTGTGCGGTGAGCTGGTTGAACATGGCGAACATGGACGCCAGGCGCGGCGTCTCGACGGTGAGCGCGCGGTCGATCGCGGCGAGCCGGCGCCGGCTCCGCGCGGTCAGCCGCGCGGGTTTGGCGGGCCTGCGCCGGCCGGGTCCGCGCCGGCCCAGGCGCAGCCGGAAGCGCCGCCTGGCCCGGTCGCGGCCCGCCCGGGTGAAGAGATCATGCAAACTCATTCCCCGTTGTTCCTCTCTGCACCGCGTGGCTCCCCGGCTGCGTTGCGCTGTTCCCCGTTAAGCAGCTTGGCCGGGGTGATGGGCAGGTCGCGGACCCGGCGCCCGGTCGCGTGCCAGACGGCGTTGCCGATCGCCGCGGCCGTCCCGGTGATGCCGATCTCGCCGATGCCCTTGCCGCCGCCCGGCCACAGGTGCGGGTCGTCCTCGTCGATCCAGAACGCCGTCACGCTCGGTACGTCCGCGCAGGTCGCGATGTGGTACTGGGCCAGGTCCGTGCGGACGAAGGCGCCGGCCGACGGGTCGACGGCCGTCTCCTCGAACAGCGCCATCGACAGTCCCATGGTCATCCCGCCGATGAACTGCGACCGGGCGAGCACCGGGCTGATGATGCGGCCCGCGGCGAACACGCCGAGCAGCCGTGGCACCCGGACCTCGCCGGTCGCCGGGTCCACCAGCACCTCGGCGAACTGCGCGCCGAACGAGTGCCGCGCCCACCCTTCGTCCCCCGCCACGTCGCCGGCGGTGTCCGCACGCCCGTGCCGGCCGTCCTTGAGCAGTGCCTCGCAGGCCGCCGCCACGGCGGAGCCCCACGACGCGGTGCCCATGGAGCCGCCCGCGAGCGGCGCGTCGGGCAGCGTGCTGGAGCCGAGCACCACCCGCACCCGCGCGGGATCCGCGCCGAGCACGGACGCGGCGATGTCGCGCAGCGCGGTCCGCGCGCCGGTGCCGATGTCGGCCGCGGCGATCCGTATCTCGTACCCGTCCCCGGTCAGCTCGGCCGTCGCCGTCGACGGGCGGCGCCGCGCCGGGTAGGTGGACGCGGCCACGCCGGTGCCGGCCAGCCAGCGGCCACGGCGGCGGACGCCTGGCCGCGGGTCGCGACCCGCCCAGCCGAACCGCTCCGCGCCCGCACGCAGGCACGCGACCAGGTTCCGCGAGCTGAACGGCAGGCCGCTGTCCGGTTCGGCCGCCGGGTCGTTGACGATCCGCAGCTCCACCGGGTCCATGCCGAGCGCGACCGCCAGCTCGTCCATCGCCGACTCGAGCGCGTACATCCCCGGCGTCTCCCCTGGCGCGCGCATCCAGGACGGCGCGGGCACGTTCAGCCGGGCCAGCCGGTGCGTGGTGCGCATGGCCGGCGTGCCGTACATGACGCGGGTGCAGGCCGCGGTCTGCTCGGCGAACTCGGTACGCAAGGCGGTGTGCTCGATCACGTCGTGCGCGACCGCCGTCAGCCGCCCGTCGCGGGCGGCGCCGAGCTCGACGCGCTGGATGGTGGGCGTCCGGTGGCCGGTGAGGGTGAACATCTGCTGCCTGCTGAGCGCCACCTTGACCGGGCGGCCGGCGGCGCGGGCGGCCACGGCGGCCAGGATGGCGTGCGGCCGGGTGGTGCCCTTGGACCCGAAGCCGCCGCCCACGTGCGGCGAGATGACCCGCACCTGCCCGGCGGCCAGGCCGAGCACGTCCGCGATGGTGTCCCGGTCCGCCGACGGTCCCTGGGTGGTGTCGTAGACGGTCAGCACGCCGGCCTCATCCCAGGAGGCGATCGCCGCGTGCGGTTCCATCGCGTTGTTGTGCTGCACCGGGGTGGTGTAGGTGACGGCGACCCGCGCCGCCGCGCCCGCCAGCCCCGCGGCGACGTCGCCGTAGCCGGTGTCGGCCGGCATCCCCGGGTTGACCTTGTCCGGGCGGTACAGGCGCGGGTGGTCCGCGCGCAGCGCCACGTCGTGCCCGGACGGCTCGTAGCTGACCTGGACGGCGTCGGCCGCGGCCCGGGCGTGCTCCAGCGTGTCGGCGACGACGAGGGCGACGAGCTGCCCGCGGTAGGTGACCTCGGCTGCCTCGAAGAGGGAGAGCTCGAATTCCCTGCCGCCCAACGGGTGCGTGTTGCCCCCGTGCAGCACCGCGATGACCCCGGGCATGGCGAGCGCCGCGGCGGCGTCGAGCGCGCCGATCGTTCCGCTCGCGACGGGAGCCGTGACGGGGAAGGCGTAGACCGCGCCGGCGACGGGGTGCTCGTAGGCGTACCTGGCGGCGCCGGTGACCTTGTCCGTCCCCTCCACCCGGTGACCGCCGGGCGCCGTGGCGGCGGCGGCGGTATCGCCGGCGGCGCTGTCACCGCCCCTGGGCCCGGCCTCGCGGCCCACCGTGTCCGTCATGGCATGAGCTCCCCGAGAACGGCGGTGATGAGGTTACGGGCCAGGGTCACCTTGTACTCGTTGCCCGGCAGCGGGCGGGCGTAGCGCAACTCCGCCCGCGCCGCCGCCGCGAAGACCTCGGCGGACGGCACCGCCCCGAGCACCACCCGCTCGGCGGCGTGCGCCCGCCACGGCACGTGCGCCACGCCGCCGAGCGCGATCCGGCAGTCCCGCACCCGCCCGTCCGGCCCCACATCGAGCAGCGCCCCCACCGACACCAGGGCGAACGCGAACGACGCGCGCTCGCGGACCTTGCGGTACGCCTGGCGGCCGCCCGGCGGCGGCGGCAGCTTGACCTCCGTGATCAGCTCGCCGGGCCGCAGCGTGGTGTCCTGCTCGGGCATGCCGCCGGGCAGCCGGTGCAGCCCGGGCATCTCGATCACCCGGATGCCGCCGGTGTTCGCCGTGCCGCTGCCGCCGCCGGCCGGGCTGGCGACGCACACCCGGGCGTTCAGCGCGGTCAGGGCCACCGCCATGTCCGAGGGGTGGGTGGCCGCGCAGAATGGCGAGTGCCCGAGGACCGCCAGGTGCGCGGTGTCCGCGCCGGGCGCCATGGCCGCGCAGCCGGAACCGGGGCTGCGCTTGTTGCACGGCAGGGCGACGTCCTGGAAATAGGGGCACCGGGTCCGCTGCAGCAGGTTGCCGCCGACCGTGGCCGCGTTGCGCACCTGGCCGGAGGCGCCGCTGAGCAGCGCGCGGGCGAGCATCGGGTACCGCTCCCGGACCAGCGGGTGACTGGCCAGGTCGCTGTTGCGCACGCCCGCGCCGATGGTCAGGCCGCCGCTTTCCCGCTTCGCGATCTCGCGGCTGACCGCGCGGGTCACGTCGATCACGTGATCGGGGGCGGTCACGCCGAGCCGCATCAGGTCCACCAGGTTGGTGCCGCCCGCGAGGTAGGCCGCGCCGGCGCGGAACTGGCCGACGGCGTCGGCGGGGCTGCCGGCCCTGGCGTAGCTGAACGGCCTCATGACACCGCCGCCCCTGATCCTGGCGCCCAGGCCCCCGCCTCAGTGTGCCGGGCCGGCGGGTAAGGCGCGGTGTCTCCGCCGGAGATGGTGGCCTGCGGGCCCGCGACCTCGCTGGCCGGCGCCGCCTCGCTGCTGATCGCCGCCACGATGTTCACGTAGGCGCCGCAGCGGCACAGGTTGCCGCTCATCCGCTCCCTGATCTCCCCCGGGGTCAGCGGCGGGTCGGCGGTCAGGTCCGCGGTGACCGCGCTCGGGCCGGGCTCGGTGAGCATGCCGACGGCCGAGCAGAGCTGGCCCGGCGTGCAGTAGCCGCACTGGAACGCGTCGTGCCGCAGGAACGCCTGCTGCAGCGGGTGCAGGCCGTCGGGCCCGGCCAGGCCCTCCACCGTCTGCACGCTCGCGCCGTCGCAGGCGACGGCGAGCGCCAGGCAGGCGTTGACCCGCCGCCCGTCGGCGAGCACGGTGCACGCGCCGCACTGGCCGTGATCGCACCCCTTCTTCGTGCCGGTCAGGCCGAGCCGCTCGCGCAGCAAGTCAAGCAGCGAAAGACGGTTATCGGCCATGACAGTGCGCGGCTTGCCGTTGACCGTGACGGTGACGAGGGTTACGTGTGCGTTGCCCATGACCGCCATCGGGTACCCGGCGCACGGGCGGTTACTCCTGCCCGCGGGCACCGTTTACCCGGCCGCCGCGGCTGGGCATAGCCGGCCTGCGCGGCGTTCTGGCACGCTGGACGGGACGGGCTTGGCGGCACGCGCGGAGAGGCGGCGAGGGTAATGGCACAAGACGGGCACCGGCAGGTGAGCATCGCGCGGACGGCGCCTGGCAGGTACACGGTGACGAAGGAATCGGGCGGGACGATCTCGGTCGGCACCGGCTCCGACGGTGAGTTCACGCCGGTCGAGCTGCTGCTCGCGGCGATCGGCGCGTGCACCGCCATCGACGTGGACATCCTGACGTCACGGCGGGCGGAGCCCACGGAGTTCACCGTCGCGGTGGGCGCGGAGAAGGTCCGCGACGAGCGCGGCAGCCGGCTGCAGGACATCGAGGTGACCTTCCGCGTGCGGTTCCCCCCGGGCGAGGGCGGCGACGCGGCACGCGACCTGCTGCCCGGCGCGGTGCGCCGCTCGCACAACTCGCTGTGCACGGTGAGCAGGACGGTGGAGCTCGGCACGACCGTCGCGAACGTGATCGCCTAAGCCCGCGGAACCGCCTGGCCGGCGCCCTTGAGTACCGCGCCGGCTCCGGCGGCAATGGTAGCGTCGGGCGCGCCATGAACCACCTGAGCGGCGTGCACCGCCTCGCTAACCGCTATCACGCCATGCGGCACGGAGAGAGCAAGGCGAACGTGAGCGGGATCATCGTCAGCCGCATCGAGACCGACCGGGGCGGCGACTACGGGCTGTCCGAGCGTGGCCGGCGCCAGGCGGAGGCGGCGGCGCGGGACTGCGGGCTGCCCGCGGACACGCTGATCTGCTCATCCGACTTCGCCCGCGCCCGGCAGACAGCGGAGATCGTGCGCGCGCGGCTCGGCGCCCCGCCGGTGGTCGTCGCGGCGGCGCTGCGCGAGCGGTGCTTCGGTGACCTGGAGGGAACGGCGACGGTCAACTACGCGCGGGTGTGGGCCGCCGACGAGGCGGGCACCGCTCCCGCCGGCCCCGGCCCCGGCGCCGAGCCGGCGACGGCCGTGCTCGACCGGGTGACCGGGCTGGTCGCGGACCTGGAAGGGCGCTACGCGGGGCGCGACATCCTGCTGGTGTCGCACGGTGACACGCTGCAGATCCTGCAGGCGGGCTTCGGGCGGATGGACCCGGCGGCGCACCGGCGGCTGCCGCCACTCGGCGTGGCCGAGATCCGGCTGCTGTGCCTCGGCGACCAGAGCCATGCGGGCGAGTGAGAGCCACGGCGATGCCGCGGGGGCGAGAAGAGCCGCCCAGGTGCGTCCGGTAAGGCCTGGGCGGCCCTCCTCTTCACCTTTTTCATCCCGTCTCTGCCTGCCGGCGTGACCAAGCCGCCGGGCCAGGACGAAAAAGGGGCTCCTGCCACACGTACCCCGCCGCCGCATGGCAGGAGACTCTCGCCGGACCCGGCTGACCGAGGTAGCCGGAGACCAGGCGAAGCTGTCCGAGCGGCGGTGATTGACCCAATCGTACGATATATTTCGGGCAAATTGTACGTCTGCCACCGTACAAATCCCGGTTTTCCTCAGTCCATGCGGGGCGGCTCCGTCCGGCCTCCGGGGAGTGGCGGCAGGACTTCCCCGGGGGCGCTCCGGACCCCGCTTGTCCGGAGCGCCCGGGGAAGCGCCCGGCCGCGACGGGGACGCCGGCCGGGCCCAACCGCTGTCCGTGACTGCCCTGGTGGTCCAGGCCAGGCGGTCACCAGTCACGGAACTCGCCTTGAACGAGCCAGAAGAGCACGAGCGGGCCCGCGCAGGCGATCCCGGCGAAGACCGCCACGAGGCGGCGCCGGGGACGGCCGGCCGACCAGCGCGCGCCGAGGGAGACGGCACGGCGCAGCAGCGCGGCGGTGACGTAGAGCGATCCCGCGATCGACACGCCCGCCAGTGCCGCGCCGAGCGCGTCGACGCCCGAGGCGGCGTACTGGTGCCCGGTCAGGGCCGTCGCGGCAAGCTGCCCCGCCCGGGTCGCCGAGTGCCACAGCGCCCGGTTGGCAGCAGGAAGGAACAGCGTGATGTACCCCAGGGTGAGGGCGAGCAGCGGGATGACGATCAGCACCCAGGCGGTAATGACGATCCTCGCCGGGCGGCGCAGCGCGGTGACGCGCGGGTCGCCCCGTCGGCTGAGCAGGCTGGCGCGCAGCACGGGAACGATGCGGGCGAACAGGTCGGGCACCCCGACCAGGTCGCTGAGGATGAAGTAGCCGTCGAAGCGGACGAACGGCAGCAGCTGCTCGAGCATCTCCAGGTGCGTCATCGCGATGACGAGGAGCAGGACCTTCGCGGAGGTGACCGCGTAGGCGCCGGCCAGCCCGAGCATGAAGATCAGGTTGAAGTACACCCCGCCGAGGTCGGTGCGCAGCCGGCCCGCCCGGCTGAGCCGGTAGGCGTCGGTGACGTTGGTGAAGAACGCCGGCCACACCAGGTAGATGCCGACGCCGATCCTGCCCGGCCGGGCGCCCCCACGGCGGCAGCCCGCCGCGTGCCCGCACTCGTGGAACAGCGCGGAGGCGATGGACAAGCCGACCACCAGCAGCAGGTCCACCGGGTCGTTGAGTAGCTGGCGGAGCGCGGCGGCCAGCCCGTGCACCGAGAGGATCCAGTAGTCAAGGGCGGCCACGCCGCCGGTGACGGCCACGATCACCGGCCAGCTGAACAGCGGCCGCAGGAACGACCCGGCGGCGTCCGCCGCGGCCGCGGGCAGCAGCGTGGCCCGCGCCCTGAGCGCGAGCAGCGGGTTCGCCGTCGGCGGGGCGGCGGGCGCGCCGGTGCCCGCGACGAGGCCGAGCGGCGCCAGCTTGGCGGTAATCAGGTAGCCGACCTGCTCAGCGGACAGCGTGCGGCCGAGTTCCGCGGTCGCCTTGGCCGCGATGACGTCGGGCCCGCTGGTGCCGTCAAGCAGGGCGGCGACCAGGTACACGAGCCTGGACAGCTGGATCACCTGGCCGTCGGCGCGCCGGACGAGCGACGGCGGGTCGGTCACGCCGCTGTTCTTGAACTCGCCGAGCAGCTCGGTCCCGGCGGCCAGCCGCGGGGGCCAGGCCAGGTCGGGGGAGACAGGTGTCACGGTCTGCGTTCCTTCAGTGGCCGCGAAGAAGACGGGGAAGGGCCGCCCCGGAGAGCGGGGCGGCCCTCCGGGCGGTGAGCATTAGAGGCAGAGCCTGATGTCGATATCGACGCTGATGCTCGGCCCGCACGGCGAGCACGGGTTGTAGCAGGGGCAGCACAGCGTCTCGCGGCTGGGCAGCAGCTCGGCGGTCTCGTCCTCGAGCTCACGCATTGAGATGACAGTTTCGTTGGACATTGGAAGCCTCCTTCGTTGGATCTACCAGTTGTCTTCGTGTACGATTATCATCGTACGTACTGTACGGTCACCACCGTACAGTAGCATCTCTGTTCAGTCAACAGGACGCGGCGGGAAGCGGTACCCGCAGGTAAAACGGGTTAAGTTGGTGAGTATGACGGTGCAGTCGGCAGGCGGCGGGCCGAATCTCCCAGGCGAACAGTCAGCGGAGCCAGCGGCGGCGGCCGAGCGCCCGGCCGCTCCGCTGCAGCGCCTGATCCAGCAGCGGCTGCGGGAGCGGAACTGGTCCTACGGTGAGGTCGCGCGGCGCGGCGGCTTGCCGCGGTCCACCGTCTACACCCTCGCCACCACCCGCAACCTCGTGCGGCCGCCGCGGCCAGCGACCATCGACGCGCTCGCCAGGGGGCTTGACGTGCCGGTCTCCCTGGTCCGCGCCGCCGCCGCCGAGTCCACCGGACTGCACTACTACGACGACGCGCCGCCCGGCCAGGACCGGCCCGGTGACCAGGAGCGCGACCTGCTGATCGCCAGCATCGACGAGCTCTCGGCGGAGGACCGCAGGCACGTGGCGGCGCTCGTCGAGTCGCTGCGGAGGAAGGCGTCGGAAGAACGGCCGGAGGGCTAGGGCCCGCGCCGCGCCGTCTAGTGGCAGGAGAGCTTCGGGTTGACGCCGATGTAGTTGAGCGGGCCGGCCAGGACCGTCACGATGACCGTGCCCGCGCTCGCGCAGCTGACCTTGTCATTGAGGTAGCCGCGCTGCGCCGCAGCGACAAGCCCGATAATCAGCCAGATCACCAGGATCACTGACCCTAGTCGCATGGTGTCCTCGTCTTTCTCTTCTGTTCGCCGGGGGGTGCGGGGCGCCGCGCCCGCCCGGAGGGATATCGGGGTTGGCGGCTTAGTCGTCTGCTGCCTGGTTCACCGGGGACGGGCGGGTCAGCGAGACGCGGGCGAGGGCGGCGGCCAGCTGCCTGCTGGCTGGCCTCGCTCATCGCGGCGGGAGCCCGGCAGCCGGCGGAGAAGAGCTCGCGCGCGGCCGCGGCCGCGATGCCCGCGGAGATCCGCGCGCTGAGCAGCGTGGCGAGGACGAGGAGCTGGTACAGCGGGGCCGGCTGGTCGGCCACCCGGATCCCCGCGTCCTGCGCGCAGGTGCGGCCGTACCCGTTGAGCGGGTCTCGGACGCGTTCCCGCTGGTCCGGCTCGACTGGCATGATGTCTCCTCCGCGGGCGTCAACTACCCCGGTGGGGCGGGAGAAACGCCGTCCGATGAAGTGCGGCACCTCACGTAAGCTGTGACCGCGGGTGCCGCTTGTCCGTGAGCGGCAGTACCGCCATAATGCTTGCTACGTCGCTCCACGCGTGGGGCGCGTGTTGCGCACGGGTCCGGAGACGCGGCCCGCCTCTTGTTGCCGTGAAGTGGCGGTGGTTGTTGTGTCCGATGAGCGCTCTGCGCGCGACGAGCGTTTCCCCCTGGAGTGGTCCGGCCAGGTCGCGGTGGTCTCCGCGACCGGGGAAATCGACATCACGAACGCGGACGGCTTTCGCGACGCGCTGCTTTCCGCCCTCAACGCGGGGGCGGCCGGCCTGGTAGCGGACATGACGTCAACGACGTTCCTCGACTCGGCCGGCGTCACTGCCCTGGTACGGGCCGCGCGGCGGGCCAGCGCCGCTGGCGCCACCCTGCGGCTGGCCGTCACGGCCTCATCGGTGCTGCGCGTGCTTAACCTCGTCGGCATCGACCGGCTGATCGAGGTGTACCCGAGCCTGGCCGGCGCCGTGGCCTCGCTGCCCGACCAGACCGGCCGCGGCCTTCCCGCCTGACCGGCCCCTGACTCAGCCGCCCGCCACGCTCATGGAGAACAGCACCCAGGAGCCGTCCGGGCCGGATGCCACGGACACGTAGTCGGAGAGCTGCCTGAGCACCCAGCGGCGCAGTGCCGCCTCCTCCCCGCACGGCCCGTCCGGCCACGCGGTGCCCTGCGCGGCGCGGCGCCGCACCACCGTGTCGCTGCGGACCTCGCAGAACGCGCGGCGGCCGGTCAGCCAGAGCCGGACCCGGGTGATGCACGGCCCCCAGGAGGTAACGCACGCCGCGGCCTCGCTCGCGGCGAGCACGAAGTCGGCGAGCCGTGCGGAGGGAAGGCCGGCGCGCGCGCCGAACGCCTCGGCGAACCGGCGGATGGCCGGGATGTCGTCCTGCCGGAACGTCCGCTCCGCCAGCCAGTGCGGCTCGGTGAGCGACAGCCGCTCGTCGCCGTCCAGCCAGCTTCGCATCCGGGTATCCATGAGCATCACCCGTCCTCGAACGGTGCCGTGAGCCCAGGCGGCTCGCCGCTGACGCGCGTCACGATCGTCGCCGCCAGGTCTCGCAGCTTGACGTTGGTGTTCTGGGACACGCTGCGCAGCATCGCGAACGCCTTGTCCTGCGGGCAGTGCTCGGTCGCCATGATCACGCCGACCGCCTGATCGATGACCGCCCTTGACACGATCGACGACCGGAGCTGGTCGTTCAGGTCAAGGCAGGAGGCCATCCGCAGGGACAGGGTGAGCGCCCCCGAGGCGTAAGCGGCGAACTTCTCCGCCCGCTTGCTTTCCTCGGGACCGAACGCCCCCGGCCGGCGCGCGTACAGCATGAGCGCGCCGACTGGCTCGCCGTCGCTGACGAGCGGCAGCGCGTAACAGGAGCGGACCCCGAGTGACGCCGCCTCGCGGCAGAAGCGCGGCCAGCGGTCGTTCGTCGCCGTGTCCTGGATGCGGACCCGGCGGCCGTGCCGCAGTACGTGCGCGGCGGGGCCCTCGCCCGCCTGGTGCTGCACCCGGTCCGCCTCGGCCGCCAGCGGGTCGCTGCACGCCATGGCCGTCCGGGAAGCGCGTCCCCGCTGCCGTACCGCCATGCCGCAGGACATCCCGTCGCTGACGGTCTGCGCCGCGAGCACGGCGAGCTCGTGCAGGAACTGCTCGACGCTGTCGGAGTTAAGCAGGGCTTCCTGCAGCCCTGCCAGCTCTTCTCGCACTTCGGTAGACACGTTTTTCCCCTACCCGTGAGGGCCGGATGAAACGGCGCCAGGCCCCTCCAGCGGGGTTATCCCGGCTCGCCTGGGTAGCGGTCGCGGTATCAGTGAAAAGGAGGCAGCGATGAGGACGTCCGCATCGGAGACCTGGCTCATTGCCGTCATGTGCGTGGTGGTGCTGGCCGCCTTGCTGACCGCCATCTGGTGGGGGATGCGAGCCAAGGCTCCCCGGCAGCCGCGCCTCGAGCCCAGGCGCGGCCGGGTGCAGGGCGGTACACACGTCGGCGGCGGCCGGTCCGTGGCACCGCGCCGGGACGGTGAGGTCTTCCCTGACGAGAACCCGGAGGACCCGGCGGTGGAGCTCCGCCGGACTCGCGGCACCGGCACCAGCCCGATGGACCTGTAGGCAGCGCGTCCTGAGCGCTGCCTGCTGCGCCACCACAAGGCATTAACCCCAACCACAGAGTGAGGGCGGCGCGAAAACCGCGCCGCCCTCACCGCGGGGGTTATGGGGGGGCCGCGCAGGCCCCCCATGACCCGGGGGTGCAGGGGGGTCGTCCCCCCGCGAGTGGTACTGCTAAATATTCGCTTCGGCGCGGCTGACCGCGGCGAGGGCGGAGCCGGCGTCTTCGGAGATCGCGATGTCACCCATCGACACGATGCCGACGACCTGGCCTTCGTTGATGACCGGCAGCCGGCGGACCGCGTTCTCCCGCATGAGCTGCGCGGCCTGGGCGAGGTCCGCGTCGGCCGTCACGCCGATCAGGTCGCCGCTGCACAGCGGCCCGACCGGGGAGTCCGGCCCCATGCCGTCGGCGAGGCCGCGGATGACCAGGTCCCGGTCGGTCACCAGGCCGGCCAGCGCGCCGTCGTTGACCACGAGCACGGCGCCGACCTGGCTGTCGCGCATCACCCGCGCCGTCTCGCCGATGGTCTGGCTGTAGTAGACGCCGACCGGGGCGGGAGTCATGATGTCCCGGACCTTGCCGCCCTGCTGCGGGACGAAGCCAGCCGTCTGCTGCTGCCCGGCGTCCTGGCCCATCACCTCACCGGGCGTGCCGGCCTGCTCGCGGGCCACGCCGCCCTGGCCCATGACGTCACCTGCCATGCCGCTTCGTTCCGGGGGCAGGCCCGGCTCTCCGTCCGCACCGGGGGGCATGATGTCGGTATCGTCCATACCCATGATTTCCCTCCTCTTCGTCGTTCCCTGCTCCGCTACCGGGCCAGTCCGCCGGTAAACACTCCCTGGGGGCGGGTCAGCGTAAATAAGGCGGCGGGTCCCGGATAAGAAACAGCAGGCCCCCCGCGGGTGCCGCGGGAGACCTGCCGTGCCGTGCGGTGCGTTACCGCAGCAGGCCGCGCCTGCGGTGGCCGTACACGTAGCGGCGGCCGTACGGGTGGCTGACCGCGGCGATCAGCAGCGCGGCGACCACCAGGGACACGATGAAGGTGATGATGAAGTGGCCCGCGCCGAGAATCGCGGCGGTGATGAAGCCGCCGATCAGCGCGCCCACGATGCCGAAAAGCAGGGTCAGCAGGATGCCGATGCGCTGCCGGCCCGGCACGAGCAGATGCGCGAGGCCGCCGACCACCAGTCCGATGATCAGCCACGCGATGATGGCAGAGATTGTCATGGCGTGCGACTACCCCGGGCAAACACTTTCATTCAAACCGCAACCGGGTAGGCGGTGCGGCCGGGCGGAGGTCCGAAATGGCGGGAGGGGGGCCGGAGGCGGGGAGCGCGCTCGTTCTGGATAATGCGCGACGGCCCGCCCGGGGAGACCGGGCGGGCCGCGCGGCGGGAAGCGGCGGATACCGCTTCCGCTGTTACCGGGTTGCGGCTAGGCGGGCGTGAGGTGGAGCAGGACCACCTCGTCGCTGCCGGTGCCCGGGCCGTTGTTACCGCCCGAGGGCTGGCCGCTGTCGTAGGGGTTCTGCTGGGTCGGCCAGCCGTTCCAGTGCTGCGAGTTGTACTCGAACCAGTCAGCGGCCGTGGTGGTCGGGATGACCGGCAGCTGCGTGGCCACGAACTGCTCGATCGGGGCGAGGTCCGCGGTCTGCTCGGCCACCGTCTGGTCGCCGTTCAGCTTCTGCAGCTCCGCGTCGATGGTCGGGTTCTTGAGGTGCTCGAAGTCACCCTGGCCGCCGGCGATCAGGCTGTCGTCGAGCCAGGTGTCGTAGAGGAAGTACGGGGTGATGCCGCCGCTGCTCCAGTGGATGGCGAGCTGGAAGTTACCGGTGGCCATGTCGGCGTTCCACGCGTTCACCGTGATGCCGCTGAAGGTGGCGTTGATGCCCGCCGCCTTCAGGTCCTGGGCGATGAGCGCGCCGGACTGCGCGTAGTCGGTGTAGGCGGCCGGGTCGACGATGGTGACCGCGACCTCCTTGCCGTTCAGCGCGAAGTAGCCGGCGGCGTTCTTCTTGTAGCCCGCCTTGGTGAGGATGGACTCGGCCTGCGCCGCGCTGCCGTCAGCGGGCAGCGTCATGCTGGCGACGGACGGGGCCAGCCACGCCTGGTAGGTGGGCAGGGTGATGCCGGAGGCGTTGGTCAGCGGGGCCTCGAGGCCGGACTCGCCCTCGGAGCCGAGGACGGTGCGGTTGATCGCCACGTCGATCGCCTGCCGGACGGGGAGCTGATTGGTCGGCCACGTGTTCAGGTTCGGCCACAGGGCGTTGGACGACCCCGCCGCCTCCCAGAAGTGGTGGTGCGCCGGGTCCTTGTTGACGAAGTCCTGCTGGAGGTTGGGAATGTAGTTGCCGGTCCAGTCGATCTGCCCGGAGAACAGGGCGCTCAGCGCGCCGGTGTTCGACGTGTAGTCGGGGAAGTAAACCTTGGCGACCGGCACCTTCTGCCAGTAGTTGGTGCTCGCGACCATCGTGAAGCCCTCAGGGGTGAAGTTCCCGAGCTTGTACGGGCCGGTGCCGACCGGGTTCGGGTCGGCGAACGTGGTCGGGTTGCTGACCGAGCCCCAGACCGACTGGGGCAGCATCGCCTGCCCGGCGATCTGCTCCAGCTTCATGTACTGCGCGGTCGGGAAGTTCACGGTCACCGTGTCGCCCGAGGTCGACACGCTGCTGATGGTCAGCCCGCCGAGGTTGATGTCACTGGTGCCGCTGCTGTGCGCCTTGACGTAGTTGAAGGTGAACGCGACGTCGGCGGGGGTGAACGGCGTGCCGTTGTTCCACTTCACGCCCTGGCGGATCGTGAAGGTGATCGACTTGCCGCCGTTGCTCCACGCGTACTTGGTGGCCAGCCACGGGTACTGGACCGTCGGGTTGGCGAGGTCGAACTGGATCAGCGGCTCGTAGACAAGGCCGGTCGCGCCCATGCCCTGCGGGGCGGCGGTGGACACGAACGGGTTGAAGTTGTCGGTGATGCTGCTCTCAGGCGAGCTCTCCATGACCACTTCGCCGCTGGGGCTTGAGCCGCCAGACGACGCGGGGGAACCGGACGAACTGCCGCCGGCTGCGGGCGGCGCCGAGCTCGTGCTCGACGAGCAGGCCGCGAGGCCCGCGGCAAGGAGGCCGGCCGCGGTCAGCGCCAGCGCTCTCTTGCTGATTCTCGAGATTGTCAACTTTGACCTTTCCTCTCGGGGCTAATGACTGAAAGGAGTGGCGTCTTCGTAGTGGTGGGTCGCGCGGATTTCAGGTGGTGCCGCCCGCCAGGGACGGGGCGGCTACGTCCAGCCGCCAGCAGGCCGCCGCGCGGGCGGCTGCGAGCGACTGGAGGGCGGGGTTGTCCCGCCGGCACTTGTCGTCGGCGAGCGGGCAGCGGCTGCTGAACGGGCAGCCGACGGCGGCCGGGCCGACGTTCCCGGCCTTCACCCCACCGGCCGCGACGTTCCCGGACTTGAGCGTGCTGCCCAGGTTGTCCGGGTCGGGAGCGGAGGCGATGAGGAGCTGGGTGTAGGGGTGGGCAGGCTGCTGGGTGACCTCCTCGGCCGGCCCGCGCTCCACCACCTGCCCGCCGTACATCACCAGCACCTCGTCCGCGAAGTAGCGGGCGGACGCGATGTCGTGCGTGATGTACAGCAGCGCGAGGGAGAGCCTGGTGCGCAGGTCGTCGAGCAGGTTGAGCATCTCCAGCCGGATGGACACGTCGAGCATGGACACCGGCTCGTCGGCGAGCAGCACGGTCGGCTGGGCCGCGAGCGCTCGCGCGAACGAGACCCGCTGCCGCTGGCCGCCGGACAGCTCGTGCGGGTACTTCGGCTCGAACTGCGCGGCGGGCGTCAGCCTGACCTGCTCGAGCAGCGCGGTGACCGCGGCATGCACGTCCTTCACCCCGGGCTGGTGCAGCCGCACCGGGCGGGCCAGGTGGTAACCGACCGTGTGCACCGGGTTCAAGGAGCTGAACGGGTCCTGGAAGACGTACTGCACCTCGCTCTTGTAGCGGCGGAACGCGTGGCCGCTGCGCACGTCGATCGGCTTGCCGTCCAGGGTGATCTGCCCGCTGGTCGGGCGTTCCTGGCCGGCGAGCATCTTGGCCACCGTGGACTTGCCCGAGCCGCTCTCTCCCACCAGGGCGACGACCGCGCCCTTGTAGAGGCCGAAGGAGACGTTCCGGACCGCCTGCAGGGACGCGCCCCGGCCAAGGTGGAAGACCTTGTTAAGCCCGGTCGCCGCCATGACCAGCGGGCCATGGCCCGCGGCGGCCGACTCGACGACGGCCGCCTCGCCGACCTGCTCGGCGTCCGCGTTGACGGCCGGAGCGGCGGATGCTTCCTGGACTGGCTCGCCGGTGACGGGCAGGGCGTTGATGATCGGCTCACTCATGACAGCACCCCGGCCTGGCTCACTTCCGGGGTCACGATGGGGCACGCGGTGAGGTGGCTGACGGCCGCGGGGTCGCCGGTCACCGGGCCGCCCACCGGGGCGAGCGCCATGTCCACGCTCGAGCAGGCCGGGATGGCATGCGCGCAGCGCGGGATGAACGGGCAGCCGGGCGGCGGGTCACGCAGGTCGGGCGGTGAGCCGGGGATGCCGGCCAGCTCCCGGCGGGGGCCGCGCAGCGAGGGGAAGGAGTTGAGCAGTCCCCTGGTGTACGGGTGCGCGGGCTCGCGCATGATGGCGTGCGCGGTGCCGGTCTCCAGCAGCCAGCCCGCGTACATGACCGCGATCCGGTCGGCCAGCTCGAGCAGCAGCGACAGGTCGTGGGTGATGAACATGACCGCGAAGCCGAGCGTCTCCTTGAGCTCCACGATCTGGGCCAGGATGTCGCGCTGCACCACCACGTCGAGCGCGGTGGTCGGCTCGTCCATGATGACGACCTCGGGGTCGGCGGCGAGCGCCATGGCGATCATCACCCGCTGCCGCATGCCGCCGGACAGCTCGTGCGGGTAGGCGCGGAGCCGGTTGCGCGGGATGCCGACCAGGTCGAGCAGCGACGCCGCCTTGTCCCTCGCCTCATTCCGGGGCAGCCGCAGGTTTGCCCGGACCGCGTCGAGGAGCTGGTCCTGGACGCGCAGCACGGGGTTGAGCGCGTTCATCGCGCTCTGGAAGACGATCGCCACCTCCCGCCAGCGCATCTGGTGCAGTTCCTTGTGGCTCATCGCCAGCAGGTCGACCGGATGGCCGCCCTGGGTGATCCGGCGGCCGCTGTAGCGCACGCTGCCGCTGGTGACCAGGGCCGGCGGCCGGAGCAGCCGGGTCGCGCCGTAGGCGAGGGTCGACTTGCCCGAGCCGCTTTCGCCGCACAGGCCGACCACCTCGCCGGGGCTGAGGGTGAGGTTCACCCGCTCGACCGCGCGGACGTCGCCGCCCGGCGTCCGGTAGACCACCGACAGGTCGCTGATGTCCAGGATCGGGCTCATCGGAGCTCACCTCCGGCTGGCGTCTCGTCGAGCAGCGACCCGCGCGAGAAGGAGTGCAGGAACGCCCCGACCCGGCCGCGGCTCGCGGTGAGCTGCGCGAGCACCGGGGTGGGGTCGGTGGCCCAGACGCGCTGGCCGGCGATCTTCGCCGCGCCGCGCGAGGCGCGCAGCCGGGGGCTGCCGAGCTCGTCGATGCCGGTGTTGAGCAGCACCAGGGAGGTGCCGATGAGCGCGACCGCCAGGCCCGGCGGCACGAACCACCACCAGGCGCCGAGCTGCAGCGCCTGCTGGCTCTCCGCCCAGTACAGGATGGTGCCGAGCGACCAGCTGTTCAGGTCGGTGAGGCCGACGAAGGCCAGCGCGACCGAGGCGCCGATCGCGTAGAGGACCGTGTTGACGAAGTTGGCGGCGATGAGGCTGATCTCGTTGGGGATGATGTCGAACGCGATGATCCGCCAGCCTTTCTCGCCGGACTCACGCGCCGCCGCCACGAAGTCGCGGTTGCGGATCATCAGCGTCTGCGCCCTGATGACCCGCGCACCCCACGGCCAGCCGAGGATGCTGAGCACGAGGATGGTGGCCAGCTGCCCCTTCTGCGACAGGTAGCCGAGCAGCAGGATCAGCAGCGGCAGCGCGGGTATCACCAGGAACACGTTGCTGACCAGGGACAGGAACTCATCCCAGAGTCCGCCGAGGAACGCCGAGGTGACCCCGACCAGCACCGAGAGAATGCCGGCGATCACCCCCACGAGCAGCGCGAGCTCGATCGTGAGCCGGATGCCGATGAGCATCTGGGACAGCACGTCCTGGCCGGTCTGCGTGGTGCCGAGCAGGTGCTGCGCCGACGGGCGGGCCATCAGCAGGCTCGGGTCCGGGTTCGCGTACGACGGGTCGTACGGCGCCACTTGCGGGCCGATGATCGCCGCGAGCACGAACAAGCCGAAGAGCACCGTGCCGACCTTGGCCTTGAGCGGCAGGTTGCGCCAGACGCCGGCGACGGCGCTCATGAGGCCACCTCGCTGGCGCCCGGAGTCCGCATCCGCGGACGCGCCGCACTTACCAATTCGCGCGCAAGCTCGCTCATCGTGCCACCTCCCGTGCCCGCACCCGCGGATCGAAGAAGACGATGACGAGGTCGATGACCAGGTTGGCGATGAGGATTGCGAACGTGATCACCAGGAAGATGGCCTGCATCAGCGGGAAGTCGTCGGACGAGACCGCGTTGAGCAGCAGCAGCCCGATGCCCGGGTAGGCGAAGACGATCTCCATCACCAGCGCGCCGGAGACCACGAAGCCGAGCGCCAGGCCGAAGCCCTGCAACTGGGGCAGCAGCGCGTTGCGGGCCGCGTAGGTGTAGATGACCCGCCGGCTCGCCAGCCCCTTCGCCTGGGCGGCCACCACGTAGTCCTCGCCGACCGTGGTGATCATGACGTTGCGCATCTGCAGCATCCAGCCGGCGATCGAGGTGACCACGATGGTGAACGCGGGCAGGACCGCGTGCTGCACGGCGCTGCCGATGAAGGTCAGGCTCCAGCCGGGCTGGGTGGTCGCACCGTCGTAGCCCTGGCCGACGGGCAGCCAGTGCAGTTCGACGCCGACGATGTCGACGAGCACGAGGGCGAGGAAGAAGTAGGGCACCGCCTGCAGGAACATCAGGCCAGGCAGGGACCGGTCGAGCCAGCCGCCGTGCCGCCAGCCGGCCAGGATGCCGAGCGCGGTGCCGAGCAGGAAGGAGATGATCGTCGCCACGCCGACCAGCGTCAGCGTCCACGGCAGCGCCTGGGCGATCATCGTGGTCACCGGCGTGGGGAACTGGGCGATGTCGGCGCCGAAGTTAAAGGTGAAGACGTGGCCGAGGTAGGTCACGTACTGGGACCAGAGCGAGCCCTGCGTCTGCCCGCCGCCGAGCATCAGCGCGAGCGCCTTCTCCGCGTCGGGCGTCAGGTTGGGGTACTTGGAGATGACCGACTGCACGGGGTTGCCCGGCATGGCGCGCGGGATGAAGAAGTTGAGTGTGATCGCCACCCACGCCGCAACCAAGTAGAAGGCTAGGCGGCGAATGATGAACGACATGCCCTCCACCTACCTTTCGTTACTGTCGTCGTTGCTCGGGACGGTCGCCGGAAGGCCGGCCAGGCCGGCCGCGGAGTGCGGGCCAGGGGGGCCTGCCCGGGAGGTGACCGGCGCCACAGGAGGTGCGGGAGACGGCGGCTTAGCCGGGCTTGTCCCCTTTTTCCGAGTCATGGTCGCCACCTGCCGCCTGGTCACCGTTCCGCGCGGGCAGCCGCAGCTCGACCGCAGCACCAGCTCGGACGGGAGCAGCTCGACCCTGGGCCGCAGCGTCGGGTCGGCGATCCGCTCGAGCAGCCGGTCACAGGCGCGCTCGCCGATCTTGCGCATCGGCTGGTGCACCGTCGTCAGCGGCGGGTCGGTGAGGCTGGAAGGGAAGATGTCGTCGAAGCCGACGATCGCCACGTCCTGGGGGATCCTGACGCCATGGGCGGTGAGCGTGCGCACCATGCCGATGGCCATCTGGTCGTTCGCGCAGACGATCGCCTCGGGGAGCGGCTCGCCCGCCCCGCGGGTGCACTCAAGCAGCCGCTCCGCGGCCTCCTGGCCGCTGTGCACGGTGAACCGCCCGTTGAACGAGCCGGTCAGCACGGTGCCCGGGTGCGCGTCAATGACCGCCTGCATGGCGAGCCGCCTGCTCGTGGCATCCGGCGCGGTAGCCGGCCCGTCGACGTGGAACAGGCGGCGCCGGCCGTGGGCGGTGACCAGGTGCTCGATGAGCGCGTGCGCGCCCGACCAGTTGTCCGCCGATACCACGTCCACGCCGCGCTGCGTCGTGTCGCCGGCCACCACCACCACGGGAACCCGCTTGGCCAGCCGGGCGATGTCGGCGGCCGACACCACGCCCTCGCCGATCAGCAGGCCGTCCACCTTGCCGGACAGGGCGGTGAGGCGGGAGTACACCGGGCCGTCCTGCGGCAGCATGGCGCCGCTGTGCTCGTCCTCGCGCAGGAAGGTGATCAGCAGTGACCAGGACAGCTCCCTGATCCGCGCCTCGACGCCGCGCATCACCTCGTCGTAGAACAGCAAGCTCATCGACTCGATGTCGTACTGGTCCGGCCTGAGCCCGGTGTGCTCCACGCACACGAGGCCGATCACGTCCTTGCGGCTCCTGGCGAGCGACTGCGCCGCGCCGTCGGGCACGTACCCGAGCTCATCGATCGCCGCGCGCACCCGGGCGCGGGTCGTCTCCCGTACAGCGTCCTGCCCGTGCAGTACGCGCGAGACGGTGGCGATCGACACCCCCGCCCGGCGAGCGACGTCATAGAGCGTAACCAAGCTGTTACCTGTCTCATTTGTAAGCGTTTACAAGCCCCGATGTAAGCGCTTACGCTAAACCTCGCACGGGTGCCCGTCAAGGAGAAATCATGACCAATGTCACACCGCCCGGTGCGTCGCCCTCCCCGCGGGATTCACCGGGGGCGCGGCGACGGCCGCGTACCAGGTCGAGGGTGCCACCGGAGGGCATTTGCATGAAGAGTTGTGGTGTTGTGTAGCGTTTTAGGCGCTATCGCACTGATAACTCTTCATGATCATGACCGCAGGCCGCGATGCTGGGACCGCTGAGATTGCTGGCGCTCAGGGGATTCGGATCACTGACCGGTGAGATTCACTGGGTGCCCAGTACCCGCGCCAGCGCGCTGGCGACCTCGGCGGCCAGGCCTGAGTCACCGCAGGCCGACGCCGGCCCGGCGGGCTCGGCGTCTCCCGGGCCGGCCAGCACGTCCCTGGTCAGGTGGCAGTCCAGGCACTCAACCTGGTCAAGTCGCCTGACCAGGCGCACGCTGTCGCAGCGCGGGCAGCGGGTCAGCTCGGCGAGCGCGGCCGGATGGCAGTCCGGGCAGATGAGCACCTGGTGCTCACGGATCAGCCCCTGGCGCCACGGGCTCGGCTTGCCCGGCTCGGGATCCCCCTGGCGTGCGCCGCACCGGTAACAGGGCACGGCTCGCCCTCTCGTTCACACCTCAAGCATGACCGATTCCCGCTTCCCGGTCTCCCCCCACCCGCGAACCGTTACCCCACCCAGAGCGAAAGGTTACGCAGCAGCAAGCACCAGCCCCGACAGAGCCATTTGCGAGAACGTCAGGCGTCAGCCCCGACCAGAGTCGCATGAAGGCGTCACCGCCGCGGACCCCGCAGCGCCGCCCCACCGGATACCCGCACCAAGCCCGGGAAGGCGAAGGGCGGCGGATCGGGAGATTAGCTCGCGCACTTCCGAAGGACGAGGCGCGAGTAATCTCCTGTCCGCCGCCCACCACGCCGATAACGCCAGCTCGGACAAGGCTTTCTGGTAGTCGGCGATGTCGCGGGCCTGCGGGATCGGGTTGATCACGGACCAGCGCACGACCCCCTGCTTGTCGATGACGAACGTGCCGCGGGTGGCCAGGCCCCGCGCGTCGTCGAAGACGCCGTACTGCTTGGCCACCGCGCCGTGCGGCCAGAAGTCGGCGAGCAGCGAGAACTGGAAGTTCTCCTGCTCCGCCCAGGCGCGGTGGGCGAACAGGGAGTCGACGGAGACCGTCAGCAGCTCCACGTCGTCCCTGGTGACCTCGGGAAAGTCCTCGCGCAGCGCGCACAGCTCACCGCTGCAGACCGGGCTGAACGCCAGCGGGTAGAACACCAGCACCACGTTCTTGGCACCGCGGAAGCTGGACAGCTTCACCGGGGTCCCGTGCTGGTCGGGGAGCTCGAAGTCCGGGGCCTGGTCCCCGATCTCAACTGCCATGCCTGATCCCTTACCTCGATCCGAACAGAGGTTTCGCTCCACACGGGTGACCCGCGCCCACGCCAACCAAGCCTAGCGGCCCGGCGGGGCGGGGCCACAGGCACCCGCTCCCGTTCGGGATCAGGATGATCTTTACCGGCGTGCCTTGGGCGCCACCAGACGCGAGCCCGACCAGTCCCGGCCGGCGCTCACACTCGATGTCTGGGCAAGGCCTGCCGTGGGTGCTGCCTCGCCGATGTCGCTCGGTTCGACGTGACCGGGCCTGCCCGCCTTGGGGGTGAGCAGCCAGATGTATCCCCCGTCACCCAGCGGTGCCAGGGCGTCGACCAGGGCATCCACCAGGTCGCCGTCGTCCTCCCTGAACCACATCAGGACCACGTCTACGACATCCTCGTCGTAGTCCTCATCGACAAGCTCGACGCCTTCGACAGCCGTGATCGCCTGGCGCAGTTGCTCATCGCAATCCGTGTCATAGCCGAGTTCCTGAACTACCTGGCCCGGCTTGATGCCGAGCCGCTCGGCCTGGCCGCGTTCATCCTGCGCCTGGCGCGCGGTCGCGCTCACTGACGTTCCTCCAAGTCCTTCCCCGCGTCCCCCGATCGACTTCCTAAGCGTCAGCGGCCGCGTCAGTACTTCTTGTTGGGACAGTTCACACTGGGTCGGCCCCTTGCGCAAGTGGCAATCTGCCCCGAGCAGGAAACCGCTCCCTTTTGTTGACCTTCCACCGGCGCGGATCGCCATCCCGGAGCGAGGCTCCGATACGTACGGTAACTGGTACCGTCGCATTCCGCGACATCGGGCCGGTCACCCCGGGCTCGCGCCGGCTCAGTACGGGCTCAGGGCCGGCTCAGCCCCGGCTGAGGACGGGCTCGCCGCGACCGGGCACCCCGTGACCCACCGGACGGGGCGGCGCCAGTTACCGTTTGGTAGAGATGAAAATCAGCCCGAGACGTACGACGATTGTCTGAAAAGCTCAGATGAACTACCCGCGGCAAACAGCCGCCGAATGCGGAAGGCGAGGCTACCGGCGTGGCTTCCGGACGTCAGCGTTACTCCATCATCAACGACGGGCTGCCGACGCAGCTGCCGGACATCGACCCGGACGAGACGCGCGAGTGGGTCGACTCGTTCGACTCCGTCACGCGCACCCGCGGCCGCGGGCGGGCTCGCTACCTGATGCTGCGCCTCCTTGAGCGCGCGCGCGAGCAGCAGGTCGGGGTCCCCGGCCTCCGCTCGACGGACTACATCAACACCATCCCGCCGGAGCGGGAGCCCTGGTTCCCCGGCGACGAGTACGTCGAGCGGCGCATCCGCGCCTATATCCGGTGGAACGCCGCGATCATGGTGTCGCGGGCGAACCGCCCGGGCGGCGCGGGCGTCGGCGGACATATCGCGACATATGCCTCGGCGGCCTCTTTGTATGAGGTCGGGTTCAATCACTTCTTCCGCGGCAAGGACCACGGGGAGTCCGGCGACCAGGTGTTCATCCAGGGGCACGCGGCGCCGGGCATCTACGCGCGCGCCTTCCTCGAGGGACGCCTCACCGAGTGGCAGCTCGACGGGTTCCGCCAGGAGCGGTCGCACCCGGGCGGCGGGCTGCCGTCCTACCCGCACCCCCGCCTCATGCCCGGCTTCTGGGAGTTCCCGACGGTCTCCATGGGCCTCGGCCCGCTGAACGCCATCTACCAGGCGCGGTTCAACCGCTACCTGCTCGCCCGCGAGCTGCACGACACCTCGCGCTCGCACGTGTGGGCGTTCCTCGGCGACGGCGAGATGGACGAGCCTGAGGCCCTCGGCGCCATCGGGCTGGCGGCACGGGAGGAGCTCGACAACCTCACGTTCGTCATCAACTGCAACCTGCAGCGGCTGGACGGCCCGGTCCGCGGCAACGGCAAGATCATCCAGGAGCTCGAGTCGTTCTTCCGCGGCGCGGGCTGGAACGTCATCAAGGTCATCTGGGGCCGTGACTGGGACCCGATCCTGGCCCAGGACACCGACGGCGTGCTCGTCAACACGATGAACACCACGCCCGACGGGCAGTTCCAGACCTACAGCGTGGAGTCCGGCGGGTACATCCGCGAGCACTTCTTCGGCGGCGACCCCCGGCTGCGCAAGATGGTGGAGCACCTGTCCGACGACCAGATCCGCAACCTGTCCCGCGGCGGGCACGACTACCGGAAGGTGTACGCGGCGTTCAAGGCGGCCCGCGAGCACGTCGGCCAGCCGACCGTGATCCTCACCCACACGATCAAGGGCTGGACGCTCGGCAAGGACTTCGAGGCGCGCAACGCCACGCACCAGATGAAGAAGCTCACCAAGGACGAGCTCAAGGAGTTCCGCGACCGGCTCTACCTGCCGATCTCCGACGCGGCCCTGGAGGCGGAGCTGCCGCCGTACTACCACCCGGGCCCGGACTCCGACGAGATCAGGTACATGCACGAGCGGCGGGCGGCGCTCGGCGGGGTGCTGCCCCGCCGGGTGGTGCGGGCCAAGCCGCTCGCCCAGCCGCCCGCCTCGGTGTTCGACGAGTACCGGCGCGGCTCGGGCAAGCAGTCGGTGGCCACCACGATGGCCTTCGTGCGGATACTCAAGGACCTGATGAAGGACCCGGTGATCGGCGAGCGGTTCGTGCCGATCATCCCGGACGAGGCGCGGACCTTCGGCATGGACTCGCTGTTCCCGACCGCGAAGATCTACTCGCCGTTCGGCCAGACCTACGAGGCCGTGGACCGCAACCTCATGCTCTCCTATAAGGAGTCCGAGCGCGGCCAGCTGCTGCACGAGGGCATCTCCGAGGCGGGCGCGATGGGGTCGGTCATCGCGGCGGGCTCCTCGTACGCCACGCACGGCACGCACATGATCCCGGTGTACGTGTTCTACTCGATGTTCGGCTGGCAGCGGACCGGCGACCAGATGTGGGCGCTCGGCGACCAGATGGGCCGCGGCTTCCTGCTCGGCGCCACCGCGGGCCGCACCACGCTGACCGGCGAGGGGCTGCAGCACAACGACGGGCACTCGCAGCTGCTCGCGTCCGTGTCCGAGGCGTGCCTGTCCTACGACCCGGCGTGGGCGTACGAGATCTCGGTGATCACCCGCGACGCGCTGCGGCGGATGTACGACGCGACGCCGGAGCACCCGGACGGCGAGGACATCTTCTACTACCTCACCGTCTACAACGAGCCGTACCCGCAGCCGCCGGCGCCCGCGGTGGACGGCCTGGACGAGGGCATCCTGCGCGGCATGTACCGCTACGCGGCGGCGGGGCCGTCGTCGTTGTCGGACGCGGCAGGGCCTGCTGACGAGACAGGGCCGCGGGCGCAGCTGCTCGCCTCGGGCGTCGCGATGCCGTGGGCGCTGTCCGCGCAGCGGCTGCTCGCGGAGGAATGGGGCGTCGCCGCGGACGTCTGGTCGGTCACCTCGTGGACCGAGCTGCGCCGGGACGCGCTCGCCTGCGAGTCGCACAACATGCTGCATCCCGGGGACGAGACGCGCGTGCCGTACGTGACGTCCGCGCTGAGCGACGCGCCCGGCCCGGTGATCGCCGTCTCCGACTGGATCCGCGCGGTGCCCGACCAGATCGCCCGCTGGGTGCCCGCGACGTCGTACACGTCGCTCGGCACCGACGGGTTCGGCTTCTCCGACACGCGCCCCGCCGCCCGCCGGTTCTTCCACGTGGACGCGGAGTCGATCGTGCTCGCGGTGCTCTGGCAGCTCGCGAAGGCCGGCCAGGTCGACCCGTCGCTGCCCGCCCAGGCGATCGCCAGGTACAAGCTGGACCTGCCGGTGTCGGAGTCCCTTGGCTAGCGGGCGGCGCGGCGGGGAGCGCGCGGGGCGCGCCGGGCGATCCGGCGTGCCACGCGCGTTCTCCTCTGGGCTCAGCAGGTTTCACGGGTCCCCTCGGCCCCGGCGGCGGGGCAGGAGGCATATCAAGAAACTGAGGAAACCCGCCTCTCCTGCCATCGACTCGGCCGGCCCACCATGATCATGAAGGGTTGTAAGCGCTATCACGCCGATAACCCTTCACGACAACAAAACGCTTCACGATCGTGGGCGTGATGGGCGCCGAGGTAGGGCGTGGAGGGGCCGGTGCTGTTGATCACGGGGATGCCGTGGTTGGCGAGGACCGTGGGCTTGCTGGGCTGTACGGCAGCCCGCCGCAGCACGGGATCCCCGGCCAAACGGGCACGGAGCTCATGGGACGCTGGTGAGATGCAGGCGAAAGAGGCCGGGGAGGCCGGGGAGGCCGGGCGGCGGCCCGGCACCGGGCGGCGCGGCGGGACGGACGCTCCCTCGCGCGTTCACCCGGAGACGGTGGCGCGGATCGAGCGGTCGATGGGGACGCTCGGCACCGCCGCCATCGCGGCGATGGACGAGCGGCTCCCCTGGTTCAGGAAGATGAGCGCGGAGAACCGCTCGTGGCTCGGGCTGGTGGCGCAGGCGGGCATCGCCTCGTTCGTGGACTGGATCAAGCATCCGGAACGGATGCGGCCGGCCGCCACCGAGGTATTCGGCACCGCCCCGCGTGAGCTGGCGCGCGCGGTGCGGCTGCAGCAGGCGGTGGAGATGGTCCGGGTGATCATCGACGTCGTCGAGGGGCAGGTCGACACCCTCGCCGTGCCCGGCTCCGAGGCCGAGCTGCGCGAGGCGGTCCTGGTGTACGCGCGCGAGATCGCGTTCAGCGCCGCCCAGGTGTACGCGCGCACCGCCGAGGCCCGCGGCGCCTGGGACGCCAGGCTTGAGGCGCTGGTCGTCGACTCCCTGGTGCGCGGCGAGGGGCAGGAGTCGCTCAACTCCTGGGCATCGGCGCTCAACTGGTCCTCCTCGCCCGTCTCGGTGCTGGTGGGCGGGATCGAGGGAAACGACGCGGAGCCGGTCATCGACGAGCTGCGAGCGGCCGCCAGGCGGGCTCGCCTCGACCTGCTGGCCGGCGTGCAGGGCGGCAGGCTGATCGTCGTGCTCGGCGGCGCCGACGACCCGATGACCGCCGCGGAGAAGCTGGCCGGGCTGTTCGGTCCCGGCCCGCTCGTGGTCGGGCCCGCGGTGCGGGAGCTGCGGTCGGCGCACGCCTCGGCCCGGGCCGCGCTAGCCGGGCTGCGGGCGGCGCCCGCCTGGCCGGACGCGCCGCGCCCGGTCAGCTCGGACGAGCTGCTGCCGGAGCGCGCGCTCGACGGCGATCCCGACGCCGCGGCGGTCCTGGTCGCGCACGTCTACCAGCCGCTGCTGGCCGGCGGCAGCGCGCTGCTCGACACGCTGACCGCCTACCTGGAGCAGGGATCGTCCCTTGAGGCGACCGCCCGGATGCTCTTCGTCCACCCGAACACGGTCCGCTACCGGCTGCGCCGGGTCACCGAGCTCACCGGCTACATCCCGGCTGACGGGCGCGACGGCTTCACGCTGTGGGCGGCCGTCATCCTCGGCCGCCTCGCCGCGAAACGCGGCTAGCCTGGCAGGCGGGCCGTTTCCCCCCGCGGTTACCAGTTGGTGACGCAGCAGCTAACCTTCTTTGGAGGTTACCTACAAGATTTCGGGGGGCAAGTTCGTGCCGTTCGATATCAGAGTGGCGGGTCTCTACAGGGCAAGGTAAATATCGTGCTCATTTTCACCGCGCCCGGCCAGGGCGCGCAAACCCCCGGATTCCTGTCCCCTTGGCTGGAGCTGCCAGAGTTCGCCGAACAGCTCGGCACCTGGTCGGAACTGGCCGGCCGTGACCTGATCCGGCTCGGCACGGCCGGCAGCGCGGAAGAGATCACCGACACCTCCGTCGCCCAGCCGCTGCTCACGGCCGCGGCGCTCGCGGTCGCCGGGCTGCTCGGCCAGCCGCACGTCGCCGCCGGGCACAGCGTCGGCGAGCTCGCGGCCGGCGTGATCGCGGGGGTGATGTCCGCCGAGGACGCCATCGCGCTGACCCGGGTCCGCGGCGAGGCGATGGCCGCCGCCTGCGACGTCCAGCCCACCGGGATGATCGCGGTGCTCGGCGGCGACGAGTCCGCCGTGCTCGCCGCCATCGAGGGTGCCGGGCTCACCCCGGCCAACGTCAACACCGCCGGGCAGATCGTGGCCGGCGGCACGCTCGAGCAGCTGGCCGCGTTCGCGGCCAGCCCGCCCGCCGGCGCCCGGGTGCGGCCGCTACGCGTGGCGGGCGCGTTCCACACCAGCCACATGGCCCCGGCGGTCGAGATGCTCGCCGCCGCGGCCGCGGGCGTTGCCGTCAAGGACCCGGAGATCACGCTGCTGTCCAACCGCGACGGCGCGGTGGTCACCGAGGGCACCGACTGGCTCGACCGGATCGCCAGCCAGGTCGCCAGTCCCGTCCGCTGGGACCAGTGCATGGCGACGATGTCCGCCCTCGGGGTCACCGCGCTGATCGAGCTGGCGCCGGGCGGGACGCTGACCGGGATCGCGAAGCGGGCACTGCCAGGCATCGAGCTGCTCGCCATGAAGACCCCCGACCAGCTGGACGCCGCCCGGGCGCTGGTCGCTGAGTACGCCGGGGCACCGGCGCAGGCCGGGGCACCGGCGCAGGCCGGGGCACCGGGTCACGTTGAGCCGAGGGAGCAGTAGGAATGAGTGAGCTGACCGGCACGAAGATCCTCGGTTTCGGCGGGTACCAGCCAGACAAGGTGGTGACCAACGACGACCTCGCGCAGCTGGTCGACACCAGCGACGAGTGGATCAGGTCCCGCGTGGGCATCGAGTCACGGCGGGTCGCCGCGGACGACGAGACCGTCGAGGACATGGCCGAGGCCGCCGGGGCCAAGGCGCTCGCCGCCTCGGGGCTCGAGCCGTCGGAAGTCGACCTGGTCATCGTGGCGACCTGCTCGCCCGTGGTGCCGCTGCCCAACGTGGCGGCCACGGTCGCCCACCGGCTCGGCATCCCGGCGCCCGGCGCCTACGACCTCAACGCGGCCTGCGCCGGGTTCTGCTACGCGATCGGCGCCGCCTCCGACTCGGTGCGCGCCGGCTCCGCCCGGAACGTGCTGGTGATCGGCGCAGAGAAGATGACCTCCTGGATCGACTGGACCGACCGCTCGACCTGCATCATCTTCGCCGACGGGGCCGGGGCGGCCGTGGTCGGCCCGGCCGGGCCCGGTGAGCCGCAGGGCATCGGCCCGGTGGTCTGGGGCTCGGCGGGCGACCAGGCGAGCAAGATCACCATCACCGGGCGGAACGGGGCTATCACCCAGGACGGCCAGGCGGTGTTCCGCTGGGCGACCACCGCGATGGCCCCGGTGGCGCTCGAGGCCTGCCGCCGTGCCGGGGTGACCCCCGCCGACATCTCCGCGTTCGTGCCGCACCAGGCCAACCTGCGGATCATCGAGGCGATCGCCCGGCGGCTCGGCATCCCCCGCGACCGCGTGGCCGACGACATCATCCACGCGGGCAACACCTCGTCGGCGTCGATCCCGCTCGCCCTGTCGCGGATGGCCGAGCAAGGCCGGCTGCAGCCGGGCACGCCCGCGCTGCTCGTCGCGTTCGGCGCGGGCCTGTCCTACGCGGCGCAGGTGATCACGGTACCCTAGCCGCGCCGTGGCAAGAGGGCCTGCCCCGAGTCACCGGGGCGGCCGATGACGCACAACCCACCCATATAAGGAGAAACAGTGACTGACCAGGAAATTCTCTCCGGGCTCGCGGAGATCATCGAGGAGATCGCGGGGACCCCGGCCGACGAGGTGACCCCCGAGGCGAACTTCGTCGACGACCTTGACATCGACTCGCTGTCCATGGTCGAGATCGCCGTCGCGGCCCAGGACAAGTTCGGCGTCGAGATCCCGGACGAGCAGCTCAAGGACCTCAAGACCGTCCAGGACGTCGTCAACTTCGTCTCGAAGAATTCCTGAGCTCCAGCCAGTCAGCGCCCGGGGTTGCGGGGTTCCCCGGGCGATGACTGCCGTCCGGGGCAGCGGGAAAGCAATTACGGAGGATTACAGTGGGCAGCAGCAACGATCGAGTCAGCGTCGTCGTCACGGGGCTCGGCGCGACCACGCCGCTGGGCGGTGACGTCGCGTCGACCTGGTCGGCGATGCTCGCCGGGACCAGCGGCGTGCGCCGCCTGACCGAGCCGTGGGTCGATGACCTGCCGGTCAAGATCGCCGCGCCCGCCGCGGTCGACCCGGTGGGGGTCATCGGCAAGCCGCAGGCCCGCAAGCTGGACCGGTACGAGCAGCTCGCCATGGTCGCGGCGCGTGAGGCCTGGGCCGACGCGGGATCGCCCGCGGTCGACCCGTACCGGCTCGGCGTCGCGGTCACCAGCGGCATCGGCGGGATCGGGTCCACGCTGACCGCCTACGACACGCTGAAGGAGCGAGGCTGGAACCGCATCTCGCCCTTCACCGTGCCGATGCTGATGCCGAACGGCGCCGCCGGCTGGCTCAGCATCGAGTTCGGCGCGCGGGCCGGGGCGCACGCGCCGGTCAGCGCCTGCGCGTCCGGCGCCGAGGCGATCGGCTACGGCATCGACATGATCAGGTCCGGCCGCGCCGACGTGGTGATCGCGGGCGGCGCCGAGGCCGCGATCATGGCGCTGAACCTCGGCGCCTTCGCCGTCATGCGCGCCATGTCCACCCGCAACGACGAGCCTGAGCGCGCGTCGCGCCCGTTCGACAAGGGACGCGACGGGTTCGTGCTCGGCGAGGGCGCGGGCGTGGTGATCCTCGAGTCGCTCGAGCACGCGCTGGCCCGCGAGGCGCGGATCTACGCGGTGGCGGCCGGGGCCGGGTACTCCTCGGACGCGCATCACATCTCGCTCGGCGCACCGGACGGCGAGGGCGTCACGTATGCGATCAGCGCCGCGCTGCGGGACGCCGCGGTGACGCCGGCCCAGGTGGTGCACGTCAACGCGCACGCCACCTCCACCCCGGGCGGCGACCCGCTGGAGGCCATGGCCATCCAGGCGGCCCTCGGGGCCGACGCGGACGGCGTGGTGGTCTCCGCCACCAAGTCGATGACCGGGCACCTGCTCGGCGGGGCCGGGGCGGTGGAGTCGGTGGCGGCGGTCATGGCGCTGACCGAGCGGATGGCACCGCCCACCATCAACCTCGACGACCCCGACGACGACCTGGGGGTCGACATCGCGGTCAAGCCGCGGCCGCTCACCCCGCGGGTGGCGGGCGCGCCGATGGCGGTGCTCAACGACGCGTTCGGCTTCGGCGGGCACAACGTAGCGCTCACGTTCACCGAGTACCGGCCAGGAAAGGCCTGAGCGGGCCGCTGACCGGATAAGAGCAGCGCCCGGCCCCGTTGCTTCGGCGGCCGGGCGCTGCTGCGTCGTGTGCGGCGTGCGCCCCTACAACAGGGGGCTGCCGTCGCCCGGGGCGGCCGGGCCGGTGGGCGGCTCGTCGGAGGGCGGCGTGGCCGGCTGGCCGGCCGCCTCGGCGCCGGGCGCCTCGGCCGGGGCCGTGTCGGTCGCGGCGGGGGTGCGGGACTCGGTGATGAGCTCCTCCAGGCGCGGCCCGTGCAGGCGGCGGAACGTCCTGTGCGCGCGGGCCCGGTCGAGGATGGCCACCTCGAGGTTGGCGGCCGTCAGCTCCGGCTGCGCGCCGTTTCCCGCCGTGGCGTTGCCTGCCGCCGCGGCGGCCGGCGCGGCGAGCGCGGCGAGCGCCGCCCCCAGCGCCTCGGTAAGCGACATGCCGTCGGAGAAGCGCTCCTTGAGCGCCGCCGCCACCTGGTCGGCCTGGCCGCCGAAGGCGACGAACCCCGGCTCGTCGGACACCGAGCCGTCCCAGGAGATGCGGTAGATCTGGTCGCTGTCCGGCTTGGCGCCGACCTCGGCGACAACGATCTCCACCTCGTACGGCTTGCCGGTCGGCTCGCTGAAATTCTGGCCGAGCGCCTGCGCGTACCAGTTCGCCAGGCCGCGCGCGGTCACGTCGCCCCGGTCGAACTGGTAGCCGGTCAGGTCGGCATAGGTGACGCCCGCCTTGCGCAGCACCTCGTACTCGTTGTACCGGCCGACGGCGGCGAACGCGATCCTGTCGTAGATCTCGCTGATCTTGTGCAGCACGCTTGACAAGTTGGGCGTTACCAGCAAGATGCCGCCCGAGTACTGCAGGACGACCGAGCTGCGGCTGCGCGCCACGCCCTTGCGCGCGTAGTCGGCCTTGTCGCGCATCGACTGTTCGGGTGACACGTAAAACGGCATTGACACCGCGGGCGCATCCTTTGCTGCTCGTCGTCGGGCTGTGAAGTTCGAAGTGAAGAGGAACGGGGGCGTGCGGGCCCGGCCCGCTAGCTGGCCGTCCGCAGCGGGGCGTTCGGGCCGTCGGGCAAGCGCATCCGCTCGCCGACCACCTGCTGGGCGTACTCGGCCGACTCCGCGTCGGCGAGCCGGCGGAAACCGTCGTCGGTGATCGTGGCGATCACCGGGAAGATCCGCCTGGTCAGGTCGGGACCGCCGGTGGCGGAGTCGTCGTCGGCCGCGTCGTACAGCGCCTGCACGCAGGCGAGGATCGCGTCGTTGACGGGCATGTCGTCGGAGTAGAACTTCTTCAGCGCGGACTTGGCGAAGATCGAGCCCGAGCCGATCGAGTGGAAGCGGTGCTCCTCGTACGGGCCGCCCGCCACGTCGTAGCTGAAGATGCGGCCGGCGGCTGTCTCCTGGTCGTAGCCGACGAACAGCGGGACCATCGCCAGGCCCTGCATCGCGAGCATCAGGTTGTCGCGGATCATCTTGCCGAGCCGGTTGGCCTTGCCCTCCAGGGAGAGGGTGCGGCCCTCCATCTTCTCGTAGTGCTCAAGCTCCACGCCGAACAGGCGGATGTACTCGAGCCCCACGCTCGCCACCCCCGCCATCGCGATCGCCGAGTACTCGTCGGCGCGGAAGACCTTCTCCACGTCCCGCTTGGAGATCATGTTCCCGGCGGTCGCGCGCCGGTCGCCGGCCATCACCACGCCACGCTCGCAGGCAACCGCGACGATCGTCGTCGCGTGCGGCAGGCCCCTGATGACGTCGGCGGCCGCGTCGGAGCCAAGTGAGCCGAGGTCCCGCCCGGGCAGCAGGCCCGGGTCATACGAGGAGAGGAAGTGGGCGAACGACGGAAGGCGCGCCGCCATGAATGCCGCCTGGTCCCGTCCGGTCCCGTTGGAAAACCCTCCCACGCCGCCGCCTCCCTGTTGCCTCGGGGTCCGTGGGGCCCTTGGCCCTTGGTCCCCCGGATGGATACCGCGTTGTCCTTGAGCAGACACTACCGTCCGTTCGGTGCCTGACTGAACTCGCGAGTAGGCCTTGTTTTTTCGCCTAGAGCTAACTGCTTGAGTCGCCACCCGAGGCGTTTCCGCGCGCCCGATCCGATGGCGAAGCCATCGGGCGCGCACCGGGGGGTACGGGGGTACGGGGGGTCGTCCCCCCGGGGGACTACTGGCCGCCCTTTTGGACGTACGAGCGGACGAACTCCTCGGCGTTCTCCTCAAGCACCTCGTCGATCTCGTCGAGGATCGAGTCCACGTCGTCAGAGAGCTTCTCGTGCCGCTCCTTGACCTCCTCGGTAGCCGCGGCCTGGTCCTCCTCGGTTTCCTCGGTGCGCCGCGTCGTCTGCCGCTGGCCGCCGGTGTCCTTCGTTGCCATCTGCCGTTCCTCCGTCCCTTAGGGGCAGGTGCCCCTCGACAGCTCCAACGTTATCCTCGCCGGGGATGTTGCCTTCCAATCCTCCGGATTTTTCCGGCGGGGTGACCGAGCCTGATCCCTTTGACGTTCCGGCCAGGTGACCTGGGGGTGAGGGCGAAAGGATCAGACTCGCCGCGGGGCCGGCGTTAGCCCTGGCGGGTGAGCGCGGCCACCAGGTCGGCGGCCGTCGTGCACCGGTCGAGCAGCTCGCCGACGTGCACCTTCGTGCCGCGCAGCGGCTCAAGCGTGGGGACCCGCTGCAGCGACTCGCGGCCGGGGATGTCGAAGATCACCGAGTCCCAGGACGCGGCGGCCACCGCGTCCGCGTACTGCCGCAGGCACCGGCCGCGGAAGTACGCCCTGGTGTCCTCGGGCGGGTTGTCGACCGCCCAGCCGACCGCCTTCTCATCGGTCATCCGCATCATGCGGCCGCGCTCCACCAGCCGGTTGTACAGGCCGCGCTCCTGCCGTACGTCGGCGTACTGCAGGTCGAAAAGCTGCAGCTTGGGCGCGTCCCAGGCCAGGTTGTCGCGGCGGCGGTAGCCCTCGAGCAGCTCGAGCTTGGCCACCCAGTCCAGCTCGCGGGACAGCTGCATGGGGTCGTCGGCCAGCCGGGTTAGCACCGACTCCCAGCGGTCGAGCACGTCGCGGGTCATCGGGTCGGTGTCCGCGCCCTGCCGGTCCTCGACGTACTTGCGGGCCAGCTCCAGGTACTCGGTCTGCAGCTGCACCGCGGTCATCTTCCTGCCGTCACGCAGCGTCACCAGGTACTTGAGCGACGGGTCGTGGGACACCGCGCGCAGGTCGGCGACCGGCGTCTCGAGGGACAGGTCGTGGCTGAAGAACTTGTCCTCGATCATCGCCAGGACGAGCGCGGTGGTGCCCATCTTGAGGTAGGTGGCCACCTCGCTCATGTTCGCGTCGCCGATGATGACGTGCAGCCGCCGGTACTTCTCCGGGTCGGCGTGCGGCTCGTCGCGGGTGTTGATGATCGGCCGCTTGAGCGTCGTCTCCAGGCCGACCTCGACCTCGAAGAAGTCGGCCCGCTGGCTGATCTGGAAGCCGGTGCCCCGGCCGTCCGCGCCGATGCCGACCCGGCCCGCCCCGCAGATGACCTGCCGGGTGACGAAGAACGGGGTCAGGTTCTTGACGATGTCCGCGAACGGCGTGGAGCGGCGCATGAGGTAGTTCTCGTGCGTGCCGTAGGAGGCGCCCTTGTTGTCGGTGTTGTTCTTGTACAGGTTGATCGGGTGCGAGCCCGGCACGGTGGCGGCCTTGGCCGCCGCCTCCGCCATGATCCGCTCCCCCGCCTTGTCCCAGGTCACCACCGACAGCGGGTTGGTGCACTCCGGGGCCGAGTACTCCGGGTGCGCGTGGTCGACGTAGAGCCGGGCCCCGTTGGTCAAGATGACGTTGGCGAGCCCCAGGTCCTCGTCGGTGAGCTGGGTGGAATCCGCCGACTCCCGCGCCAGGTCGAAGCCGCGCGCGTCCCGCAGCGGGTTCTCTTCCTCGAAGTCCCACCGGGCGCGACGCGCCCGCGCGGCGGTGGCCGCCTGGTAGGCATTGACAATCTGCGATGAGGTCACCATCGCATTGGCACCCGGCTGGCCCGGTACGGAGATGCCGTACTCGGTCTCGGTGCTCATCACCCGCAGCACGCTCATAGCTGTTCAGCGTAATGCCGGCCGACAGCATTGTCGGCCGGCATTGCTTCCTCACGTTCTGTCGTCAAAAGCCGGAACCTGATCAGAGGTACTGGCCCGTGTTGGCCACGGTGTCGATGCTGCGGCCCGCCTCGGTGCCCTGCTTGCCAGAGACCAGCGTCCTGATGTAGACGATGCGCTCGCCCTTCTTGCCGGAGATGCGCGCCCAGTCGTCGGGGTTGGTGGTGTTGGGCAGGTCCTCGTTCTCGCTGAACTCGTCCACGCAGGCGGCGAGCAGGTGCGCTACCCGGATGCCCTTCTGGCCGGTGTCGAGGAACTGCTTAATGGCCATCTTCTTGGCGCGGGCCACGATGTTCTCGATCATGGCGCCGGAGTTGAAGTCCTTGAAGTACAGGACCTCCTTGTCGCCGTTGGCGTAGGTGACCTCGAGGAAGCGGTTCTCCTCGGACTCGGAGTACATCCGCTCCACGG
>DASWAE010000132.1:0-5460 GCA_036391275.1 Trebonia sp. | reverse complement strand
GTGGCCGGGGTCGAGGACGTCGGGGACGGGGATGCCGGAGTCGGTCTGGAACGACGCCTTGCGCCGCGGCAGCCGGGCGAGCGCCTCGGCCAGCTCCTCCTCCGTCCAGCGCTCGCGCGCCGCGACCACGCGGGCGATCTCCTCCGTCGTGTAGCTCGGGTGGTCGGCGCGCTCGGGCGCGGCCGGCGTCGCGGCGCGCCGCGACGGGACGCCGGGCGGGCAGCCGGGCGGCTGGGGGGGATTCGGACGCAAGCTCGGTTTCGGACGCAAGCACGGGCTCCCAGGATGAGATGACTCCACGTGAGTGTACGCCCGCGGCGGCCCCTCCGCCGCGCCGCTCGCCGCCCCCGCTCGGGCCAGCGCTGCTTCGCCGCTGCGGGTCCGCCCGAGCCGCGCGCCGCAGCACGCCCACGGCAGGGTCGCTTTGAAGGGGTGATTGCGTCACATTTGGCCGACCTCACGCTACGTCTACATCGGAGTACATTGTGGCTGCGGCGCGAAAGGACGTCGCGTATTGACGGAGGGTGACGACGCGCGAGCTGCCCGTGGCGAGAGCGGCGTCGTCGGGTGCGGTGCGGTAGCTGCTGTAACGGGGAGGTTCAAATGAGGTCGGGAGAGGTGGGAGGCGGCGGATTCCGCCGCGGAGGGGGTCGTCTGTCCTCGATGGCGTTCCAGGTGAAGCCCTCACCGGCGCGGGCGGTCGTCGCTGCGCTGACGATGGCAATCTCGATGATTCCAGGGGCCACGCTCGCCGACGTCGCGCCGACGAGCATCTTCCAGCTGGACGGCAATGCCGCCAGCACGCCGTTGAACACCTGCACCTACGGTGGAGTGCCGAATCAACCGTGTGACTACTGGAACCTGCTGAACGGCACGGGTAACTCGAGCGTCGGCGTGGGGAACAACTCCTCCGCGGGCCACTCCGACGTCCGGACGTTCATCAACGGCCTCACCGCGACCGACAACTTCACGGGAGGCGGGTCCAAGGACCCGAACCCGATCTCGCAGTGGAAATACACGAGCACCAGCACGCCGAACAAGGACACGCTCAACGCCGCCTACGCGGCCGCGTACGACCAGGGCGGTGACTTCGAGCTCATCTTCGGCGCGGACCGCCTCTCCCCCAACGGCGACGCCAACATCGGCATCTGGTTCTTCCAGCAGGACGTCCACCCGGACGGCAGCGGCGGCTTCACGGGCGCTCACGTGAACCATGACATCTTCGTCATCTCGGCCTTCACCGTGGGCGGCGGGACGTCCGGCATCTCCGTCTTCGAGTGGGACAGCGCCTGCTCCGCCGGCGTGAAGAACCCCGGCCCCGGCGACTGCGCCGACACGAACCTCCGCCTGCTGGCGAGCCCCTCGACCGTCTGCGGAAGCTCCAACTACTGCGCCATCACGAACGCGACGGCGACGACCTCGACCTGGGAGGGCAGCCTGGCGTCGCCCCTCTTCTTCGAGGGAGGTGTGGACCTCACGGCCGCGCTCCGGACGGTGGGCGTCACGCCACCGTGCTTCGCGAGCTTCCTCGTGGAGACCCGGTCCTCCCAGTCCACGTCGGCCGTGCTCAAGGACTTCCTCGCCGGCGGGTTCCCCGTGTGCAGCCTGAGCGTCGGCAAGACCTGCAGCGCCGGGACCCCGAACTCGACCGGCGACGCCGTGTCGTACACGGTGGGCGGCCAGGTCAGCAACACCGGCGTCGGGACGCTCTACAACCTCGCCGTCTCCGACGTCGTCACCTACACGGACAACACCAAGCAGACGCTCAACCTGCCGGTGACGGTCTGCGACGCCCCGGGCCAGAACGGCTGCACGACCACACCGTGTAATTGCTCCACCACCCACCCGCTCCTGCCGCCGGGCGATCCCAACTACCAGCCCGGCACCTGGAGTACGACCGTGACCTCGAAGACGAACACGACCTCGCTCACGGACGTGGCCACGGCCACGGCCGCCACCGCCCCGTCGAACGGAGCGACCATCAGCTCCAAGCCGACGAACGTGGTCGCGTGCTCCTTCAGCGCGCAGACGACGCTCAAGGTCACCAAGAGCTGCGGCATCCCCGCCGCGCTCAACGGCGGGACCGCCGTCGACGGCACGATCCTCGTCGCCGGTGGCGGCGACGTGCACGTCCAGGTGGCCTTCAACGGGACGGTGTGCAACCCGGGCAAGAGCGCGATCGACAGCCTGGCGCTGACCGACTACACGGCCGGCGGGGCGACCGCCACGATCACCCCCGCCGCGACGTCGCTGGCGCCCTGCACCACGCCGGACGGCAACGGCGGCTGCACGAGCCCGGCGAGCGCCTGCACCACCTTCACCGGGACCTACACGCCGACGACCATCGACGGGACCGCGGACCTCGGCAGGTACTTCTTCAAGGACGAGGTCGTGATCACGGGGGCGCACGCCGACATCTCCACGCTGTCGACGGCCACCTGCAACGGCGTCACCGAGAACGCCACGAACGCCTACGGCTGCTCGGGCGTGGCGACCAATGGGCCCAACGGCGCCACCGGCTGCCCGATCTGCAACACGGGGCAGTGCGTCCAGTAGCGTCGCGTGATTGACGTCGCGGTACGGCGGGGCGCTCCACGCGAGGGCGCCCCGCTTCGTACCGCGGCTCACTGGACCGTGAACGAGACGGTGTTGCTGGTCGCCTGTCCGGAGCCGGCGCTGACCCGAGCGCTCACCGAATAGGCTCCCGTCGAGGCCTTCGAGCCCGGCCTGAAGCTCCAGGTGGCGCTGCCGCTGGAGGTCGCCGTCGCGGACTGGGTGACCACGGTGCCGTCGGGCCTGGTCAAGGTGAACGCGACGGTCGCGCCGGGAAGCGGGGAGCCGCCGCTCAGGACCGTCGCCGTGATGGGCACCGCGGTGTTGCCCTTCGCGCTGTAGATCGTGGACGGCACCGAGACGCTGACGGCCAGCGCGGGCGCGCTGACGATGGTGCAGCTCGCCGACCCCGACCCCTGATACGCGCCGCTGCTCGCGGTCGCGCCGACAGCGTACGTCGCCGGGGCCGCGCCGGCCGGCGAGGTGAGGGTCATGGTGGCCGAGGCGCTCTGCCCCGGGCCGAGGCTGAGCGTCGGCGCCGACAGGCTGGTGCTCCACCCCGCGGGCTGGCCGGCAGCCAGGCTGAACGTGCTGGCCGAGCAACCCGCCGTGTCGTTGTTGGTCACCGTGACGGTGTAGCCGACCGGAGCCCCTGCGGCTCCGCTCGGGTTGGCCGGCGAGATGGCCAGGGTCGGGCTCGAGTGCGCGCACGGGACGGCGCCGTAGGCGACGGTCACCGAGAGCCCCGCGGGCGTGGCGCTGTTCACGGTCAGCGACAGGTTCGAGTACGCGTCGGTCCAGGTCTGCCCGGCGGCCAGGGCGGGGCTGAAGCCGGAGGTGACCGAGGGCGTGAAGTTCGGGAGGTAGGTGTGGCCCAGCAGCGTGTTCGCGTCCTCGTAGTGGACGAGGGCCCCGGTGAACGGTTGCGTGGAGAGGGTCGAGTCGTAGCTCCCGAGCGGCTGCCGGTACTCGATCCAGAGCCAGGAGGCGTTGCCGGTACCGCGCTGGACCTTGAGCGCCTGCAGGCCCGCCGGGCTGGTCTCGAGCGGCTGCAGCGTGTAGGTGCCGCTGGCCTGGACCACCTGGTAGTTCGTGCTCGGCGCCATCCAGCCCAGGACCTCCGCCTTCTGCGGCGCCGGGTAGAGACCCAGCACGTCCTCGCCCAGGGCGGACCAGTAGTCGCCGATGTCGCTCAGGGTGCCGGGCGAGGTCAGCGGCCCGAGCACGCTGGCGCCGCCGTTGATGAGCCCCGAGTGCAGCAGGCTCATGTTGTGTCCGAGCTCGTGGGCGGCGAGGTTCACGCCGTTGGCGCGCGTCGTGGCGTACCCCGCCACGATGTAGGCGACCGACGCGTTGAAGGATCCGCTCGGCGTCGTGGTCGAGCAGCTGTTGCTGGCGAAGCCGGCCCACCCACAGTTGAAGGCGTCCGGGAAGACGAGGAAGACGCGGCTGTAGCTCTGCAGGTTGACGCCGCTCGCCACCGCCGCGGCGATGGCGTCGTTAAGGACCGCCCCTCCCACGTCGCTGCAGGACGTGTAGGTGCCCGTCAGCGTGAAGGGGCCGAAGACGCCGCCGGCGGCGGAGGTCTGTCCGTACGAGGCGTCGCGCAAGAACCCGTCCAGCGAGGGGCCCGTGCTGCTGTTGAAGAAGATGTCGCCGAGGCTCTGCGGCGTCACGGCGGATGGCAGCGATACGCCTGGGAACGTGACGAGGAGAACGGCCGTGTTCTGCACCCCCGTGCTGCTACAGCCGCCGGTGGTCGTGGCCGTCAGGGCCCTGGCGCTGGAGGTCGAAGCGACCCCGGTCGAGAGGACGGCGCTCGCGACCGCCATCGCAGGCCCCGCGATCACGCCGGTGACCTCGACCGTGTCGCCGCTCTTCACGCCGGCCGGTTGCTGGCCCGCGAAGTACAGGTCGACCGTGCGACCTGGCCCGGAGCTCATGCGAACGAGGGTGTGGCCGCTCTTCAAATCGGCCGCGTCCTCGGTCCAGTACTCGAGGGGCCCCGTGAGCGTCGCGTGCGACTCGAGGAAGGCGGCGGACGCCGGAAACTCGATCGCGAGCTCGGCCAGCAGCTCCGGCGCGAAGGCCAGCGTCAGCGCCTCGGCCGGCGCCGCCGCCGTCAGCGCGCTCAGGGCCGCGGCGCGATCCTGGATGACGGCCGCTGCCTGCGTGCTCGAGGCGTCCGCGCTGCCGCTGTCGCGGACGGAGGCGTGAAGCTGGAGGAGCCTGCTGTTCAGCGCGCGCACCTGCGCGGCCAGCGGGGAGTCGGCGAGGAGCGGTGCGGCTGGGGACGTCTGAGCGGTCGCGTTCCGGTCCGCTCCACATCCGAGCTGGAGCATCAGCGCGGCCGCGCTCACGACCAGTGCAGTTCTTCCGTTCAAGTGCGTCCTCCTGGCTTGCCGCCGTCCAGGGGGCCCTACCCGTGAGAGGTCGCTCGCATGGAGGGCGCCCGCCTGATCGCCGCCCGGCTCAGCGGCCGCCAGGCTGGACGTCCCACGAATACAGGACATCCCGTGTAGGCGATCAAACGACCTGGAATCGCGCCCTTACGGCCTAGGCCGACCGACCGCCTGCTCTTTTTGGCTGCTCGCCGGGCATCCGGCCGACCCAGTGCGTGTGCGCCCGTCAAGCCCTCTCGCGTGGCCCCGGACGGTTGGCAGGTGGGTGACCGGTGGGTGCGCCAGGACATGCGCTACACCACCGACGCGCGCTGCGCGCCGGCCGCATTCACTTCGAGTAAACGAGGCCGCGCCCCGCCGCTGTGCGTCGGCCGGGAAGTGGTGGTGAGGGGGAGAATCGAACTCCCGACCTAGGGATTATGAGACCCTCGCTCTAGCCGACTGAGCTACCTCACCGGAAGGTCGGCCGTTTATAGAGGCGGCCTCCGGACGTGTCAACGCACCC
>DASWAE010000131.1:0-16534 GCA_036391275.1 Trebonia sp. | reverse complement strand
AAGCGCCAGACGGCTCACACTGAAGACGACGAGGTGCACGCGGGGCGGCATGACAGCGCGCCGACGGCTATGAAATGGCAGGTGCGATGCATATCATCGGGACCCTGGTGCTCATTGTGTGGCTGATCATCGGCGTTATTGCCGCCGGCCAGCGCCACGACTACACGCGCCCGCCCGCGAACTGCAACCAGGCGGCCACGATCGCGGTGACGATCCTCGCGGGCCCGCTGAACTACCTGGGCGTGAACCCGAAGATCTCCTGCCACTCACTGCCGCAGCCCAGCAAGTAAGTGGCTGCACGTCGCAGGCACCGTTCGTGGAAGCACGGCCGGCGCCACGGCACGGGCGGCTCGCCCTCGCTGCTAGCCGGGGCGGCCGACGGCTGAGGCGAAGTCCAGCAGCAATTTGCCGGTCGTCTGCGGGTCTTCCAGCATCGGGGAGTGTCCCACGCCCGGCAGCAGCTCAACACGGGCGCCGGGCACGGCTTGGTAGCCGGACGCGAGCGAGGAGCGCCACCGCCGGTCGTCAGCGCCGAAGATCACCAGCAGCGGGATGCCCAGCCCGGTCAGCCGGTCGGGCAGGCTCCGCTGCCCGAGGTAGCTCAGCGGCCCGCGCATCGCCCCGACGAAGTCCCGGTGCGTCATCCCCAGCGCGTGCTCGACGAAGACGGCGGGGATGTCCACGGGGCGGGTGAAGCCGCCGCGCACGGCCTTGCGGACAGATGCCTCGCTTCGCAGGCGCCACAGCAGCCGTCCAGGAAACCGGGTCAGGGCCAGCCGGAAGAGCGGGCGTTCGGGGACCTTGGCCGCCAGGCTGGGGCCGAAGTCGATGAACGCCAGGCCCGCCACCGCGCCTGGCCGCTGCTCGGCCAGGGCTGTAGCCACCGTGCATCCCGCGGAATGACCAACGCAAGCCCGCGTGCCCGGCCTGCCGCGCTGACGGGGCCGCACGTCTTCACCCAGCCCGGCGGCCACTCCCCGGCAGGAGGCATGCCCTCCTGTTAAGCCAGTTTTTAGGAAGTTATTTGGAATTGTGAAGTGCTCGCCGCGTGACGTCTCCACGCACCCCGGGGGGCCTCGCTGCCGCACCTGCCAGACGCTGATGTGCGACCACGCCATCGAGGGAACGTGGGCGGGTTCTGGGGAAGCCGCCCACGTTCGGTATATCCCGGATGAATCTCCGATCCGGGTGCCGCGGCTTCGGGACTAGCCCAGCCGTCAGCCGGGGCTTCGCCGCCGGTTCCTTGACGGTGGGGCCGTGGGCCAGGGCTGACTCTGGCTCGGGCGCCTGGCTTGCGCGCCGCTGGTATGTGCCCTGCTCCCCTGGGACTGTGTCGCCACGGTGAACCCCTTCATGGTGGCTAGGCGCCCGCGGTGCGCTGGTAGGTGAGCTGGGCGAGGCTGTCGCCGATAGCCCGGACGCTGACCAGGCGCATCAGCAGCGCGCCAGCGGTTTCGCCGAACATGCGGCGGCCGGCCCCGACGACGACGGGGAAGACCATCAGCCGCAGTTCGTCGACGAGGTCATGCGCCAGCAGCGCGTGCACGAGCTGGATGCTCCCGGCGACGACGATCTCCCCGGCCAGCTCCTGCTTCAGCTTCGCGGCCTCGGTCACCGGGTCGCCGTTGAGTACTGTCGAGTTAGTCCACGCGGGCTCACCGAGGGTCGCGGACACGACGTACTTGGGCATGCCGTTCAGCCGGTCCGCCCACGCGCCGGCGCGCGACGGCCACCGCGCGGCGAGGTATTCCTCGGTCCGCCGGCCAAGCAGCAGGGCCTCGCCGCGCTGTGCCTCCTCGAGCCCGGCTCCTGCCCACCCCGCGCGGTCGGCGTCCGATATCCGCAGGAACCAGCCGCCGCGGTCGAAGCCCTCCTCGCCGGTCGGGTCCTGGACGACTCCGTCGAGCGATACGTTCTCACTGACGACGATCTTTCCCATGTCGGTCTCCTGTCGGTTGGGATGTCACTGGGGCAGAACCCGCGCCGCGGGGAAAGTGGGCGCCTGGCGGCCGCCCAGTTCTCCGTCTCGCCGGTGTCGGTACCGGATGGAGCTGGTGCGGAGGCAGGGCGGTTGAGAGAGGTGACGTTATGGCGGAGCTGATGGCGGCCGACCTGATCACACGGGCACGGGCCGGGGACGGGGACGCGTTCGCGGAGCTGACCGGGCCACACCGGCGGGAGTTGCAGGTGCACTGCTACCGGATGCTCGGCTCGCTCCAGGACGCCGAGGACGCCCTTCAGGACACGCTGCTTGCCGCGTGGCAGGGCCTCGGCGACTTCGAGGAGCGCGCCTCGATCCGCACCTGGCTCTACCGGATCGCCACCAACCGGTGCCTCAACGCGCGCCGCACGGCAAGCAGGCGGCCCGCCATGGAGTGGAACATCCCCGGGGTTGAACCGCCCGAGCCGTCCAGGCTCGGCGAGGTTCCCTGGCTCGAGCCGTTTCCCGACACCCTGCTCGCGGGCGCGGTCGGCGTCCCGCCCAGCCCGGAGGCCCGCTACGAGCAGGCCGAATCGATCTCGCCTGCCGAGAGCTCTGCCGGCCCTGCGGTCTGGCTCGTGACGGTAAGGCGTCATCCACGTCCGCACGACTTCCTGGACCTGATGTATACTTTCAGTATGGCAGATCCGATTACATTCCGCCCGACAGCCGAGGACGCGAGGAACCTCGCCATCCTCACGGCCGACGGCACTAGCCCCACCCACGCACTCCGGCACGCGCTGGAACTCGCCGCGCACGAGAAGCGCCAGGCGGATCTCCGTGCGGACGCCGCGCGCCTTGCGGCCAATCCTGACTACCAGGCCGAGGTCCGCGCGGTACGCGAAGAACTGGACGAACTCCGTGCGTGGTGACGTCTACCGCCTCAAGAAGCCGCGTTCCGCGCAAGGCCACGAGCAACAAGGCGAGCGCTACGCCATCGTGGTACAGGCCAGCGCCTACGACCACCTGTCCACCTGGCTGGTGGCCCCGACGACGACCAAGTCCTTCGGTTCCGTGATCCACCCGACAGTCGAACTGCTCGGAAAAGACGTACGGGTGCTCGTCGAGCAGACTACAGCTGTCAACCCGCAACGCCTCGGCGACTACGCCGGCCGCCTCAGCCCAGAAGAGCTCATGGAGATCAACGTGGCGCTCCGCGCCGTCCTTGACCTGGAATAGCAGTTAGACCGCGATCCTGATGCTGGTCGGGCAGGGCACGGATTAGCCAGGGCTGGTGTCGGTTGAGTGGGAGAAGTGCTGGCATCCCGAGATTGCCGAGCCCGCACCGGCGCTTTCCCAGCACCTGGCCGTCCTGCCAGTCCTTGAACCAGCCGTGGCCCAGATCCGTTGCCCAGGGCGGGATGTATCCGGCATTGGGTTCCGGCATTGGGAGGTGGCGAGTGCGGATCGACTACCCCGACCCAGCCGACGAACCCGACGCTCCTCGCTCGGCTGCCCGCTATTCCCCGCCAGATGTCCCGCGAGCACGTGTCGTCCCGCTCCCTCCGTCGGATCCGGTTGAGCGCGAGGCCGTTCACCGTGACTACCGGGCACGTGTCGAACGTGCCGACGCCGCCGCGGCCGCGCCGGACACCTGGTCCCAGGCCGCCCCCGGATTCCGTGCCAGATGGCGCGACCACGTGGCGCGCTATCCGGACCAGGATCAGCCCGCTCCGCGGAACCATCCCGACGGGTCTTGGTCCTGCGGCGACACCCGGAAACTGACCCCCGACCAGAACGCCGAGGTGAAGCACGGCCACGCGCGCATCCGGGAGATCGGTGAGCGTGACATCGTGCCGGGCATGCTCGCGGTCGAGGCGGCGGACCCGAGCCGCCGCCTGGCCGGCTTCGAGCACCACATCAAGGGCGAAGACCGCCTCAAGGAGAAGATCGCCGACCTGCTTGGCTCACCGTCAAACGTGACTACTTCGCGGGCGATCGCCGCCGTGTCGGACGTAGTGCGCTTCACCTACATCTATCCAGAGACCAGCTATACCGACGGTGTTCACTCGGATGTCGAGCGCCTGAAAGGGCAGGGCTTCGAACTCAGCAAGCTGAAGAACAGTTGGTCCAGCGATCAGTACAAGGGAGTCAACGGCCAATGGCGAGAGCCAGCGTCGGGAGTACGCTTCGAGGTGCAGTTTCACACGCAGGCGAGCCATGAGGCGAAAGAACTCTCGCACAAAGCCTATGAACGCCTACGAGGCGATTACGCACAAGACGACGAGCGCGAGGAACTGGAAGCCTTCCAGAGCAGGGTCAACGCCAAGGTCCCCGTCCCACCGGACGTGAGCACCATTGAGGATTTCCCCCGGGAGAAACGCGATGGATGAATTCATTACGTACTACGCGGTCGTCAACGAGTTCAGCAGCAGGGAACAGCCCTTTGCTGTGGTCCGCCGCGTCAAACACGAGGGTGGCCAGCGCGACGAGGTCTTCTCGCGAGCCATGAAATGGGAGCACACCGCACTCTTGTACTCTGCTGAGCGAGGCGACCTGACAAACGACCTCATCCCGATCACCGAGGACGCGGCTAACCAGATCGTCGCCCGCATCCGCGAGACTGCCAGGTCGACGGAGTAGAACTCACGCCCTGAGCAGGTCGGCGATGGCGGCGATGGCGGGGCCGATGGCTCGCTCGCTGACGTTGCCGAAGCCGATGACCAGGGCGGGCGGCGCCGCCGGGTCGGCGATGGCGCGGTAGTCGCCGATTCCGTACAGCCCGACACGCCGTTCGCGGGCCGCCGCGATCACGGCCGTCTCGTCGGCGCTGGCCGGCAGCGGCGCGACGGCATGGAATCCGGCCGCGAGCCCGGTGAGCCGGAGCTGGGGCGAGTGCGTGGCGAACGCCTCGACCAGCGCGGCTCGCCGGCCGGCGTAGACGGCCCGCATCCGGCGCAGGTGGCGGTCGTACCGGCCCGAGGTGAGCAGGGTCGCCAGGGCGAGCTGGTCCAGCGCGCACGAGCCGCGGTCACTCATCTCCTTCTCCCCGGCGACCGCCCCGGCCAGCGCCGCGGGCGCCTGCACCCAGCCGAGGCGCACCGCGGGCGCCAGCGCCTTGCTTGCAGTCCCCACCAGGAAGACGTGGTCCGGCGCCAGTCCCTGCAGCGCGCCGACCGGCTCCTTGTCGTAGCGGAACTCCGAGTCGTAGTCGTCCTCGATCACGTACCCGCCCTGGCGCCTGGCCCAGGCCAGCAGCGCGTGCCTGCGCGCGGCGGACAGGACCACCCCGGTCGGGGACTGGTGCGCCGGCGTGACCACGACAGCCTGGGCCCCGCTCGCCGCCAGCGCGCTGACCACCAGGCCCTCCTCATCCACCGGCACGTGCACGGCGCGCAGGCCCATCGCGAGGGTTGCGCGCACCGTCTCGTCAGACTCCGCGCTCCCGTAGCCGGGATCTTCGAAGGCCACGCACGACACGCCGCGTTCCCGGATCAGCGCGCGCAGCACCAGGTTGATCCCCTGCGCGAAGCCGGTGCTGATGATCATCCGCTCGGAGCCGGCATCGGCGGCCCGGACCCGACGCAGGTACCCGGCGAGCACCTCGCGGAGCACGGCGCTGCCGCGCGGATCGCCGTATCCCAGGTCCGCCGAGGCGATCTCGCCGCATGCCTGCCGGACGGCCCAGGCCCAGTCGGCACGCGGGAAGCTGGACAGGTCAGGCACGCCAACGCGGAAGTCCGCGATCAGCCCACGATCCGCGGGCAGTCTCGCCGTCGCCGTCGCAGGTGTCACGGGAGTGCCGGAGGCAGCCCGCTCCGTTATGTCCGCTACCCGGGTAGCCGACCCGGACCGGCTGGTCAAGTACCCCTCAGCCAGCAGCTGGCCGTAGCATTCCTGCACCATGCCGCGGGACACGCCGAGCTCGCGCGCCAGCGCACGCGAGGACGGCAGCCGCTCCCCGCCGCGCAGCCGGCCGTCCCTGATCGCCTCGCGCAGGCTCCCCTCCAGCTGGGCGCGCAGCGGCTGGCCGGCCTCCCGGTCGAGCCGCACGAGGAGCTCCGGGCTCAAACCGGACCACTCAATCGCCATGAAATTGGACCTTATCAGGGTGCCGGTTGCCTCCTACCGTCGTAGCCATGAGCACCTTGACGCAGGCGCGGCCCGCCATCCAGGAGAGTGCACCGGTCCGGCTCGTCAGCCTGCCGCTCGGGTTGACGTTCCTGGCCGAGTTCGCCTCGCTCACCAGCTTCTTCCTGCTGCTGTCGGTGCTGCCGATGCTGGCGTCGGCGGCCGGCGCCAGCAGCTCCGGCGCCGGGCTGATCACCGGGTCGCTGCTGCTCGGCACCGTGACCGGGGAGGTAGCCGCCGCACCAGGGATCAGGCGGTTCGGCCACCGGGCGATGACGGCGGCCGGAGCGGTGCTGCTCGGCGCGCCGGCCCTGGCCCTGCTCCCCCACCAGCCGCAGGCCGTCATGATCGGCGTCAGCTTCGTGCGCGGGCTCGGCTTCGGCCTGTGCGGCGTCACCATCGGCGCGCTCGCCGCGACACTGCTTCCTCCCGGACGGCGCGGCGAAGGGCTCGGCCTGCTCGGCGTCGTCTCCGGCGTCCCGGCCGTGGTCGCGCTGCCGGCCGGGATCTGGCTCGCCGGGCACCGCCTGGGCATGGCGGTAGCGGCGATGGCGGCGGCGGCCGGGCTGCTGCCGCTGGTGACGATCCGCTGGCTGCCCGGCCGCGTCGAGGCACCCGGCACCCCGCCGGCCGCGCGCACCCGGGGGCGGGCGCCGGGCGCCGGGCTGCGGCTGGCGCTGATCTTCGCCGCCTGCACCATCGCGGCTGGCGTGCTCGGCTCGTTCCTGCCGCTCGTGAACGGGGTGTCGAGCAACCTCTGTTCGGCTGCCCTGCTCGTCCAGGCGGTCGTTGCGACGGTCTGCCGCTGGCGGGCGGGCCGGTACGGCGACAGGCACGGTCACGCGCGGCTGCTCATGCCGGCGCTGGTCGTGGCGGCGCTCGGGATGGCCGCGATGCTGTGGCTGGGTTCGCCGGCGCTGATCTTCGTCAGCATGGCGCTGTTCGGAGCGGGGTTCGGGGTGATCGAGAACGCGACGTTCGCGCTGCTGATCGAGAAGCTGCCGGAGGCCGGGGCCAGCACGCTGTGGAACCTCGCCTATGACGCCGGATACGGCGCCGGGCCTGCCGTCTTCGGGCTGTTCGCCGCCCGCACCGGGTACCCGGCGGCGTTCGCCATGACCGGCGTGCTGGTGCTGGCGGCATTGCCGTGCGCCGTGCGCGAGCGCCGGGCCGGGCGGGGGTCAGCGCGATGAACAGCAGGCATCACCATGATGCCGAACGTACGCGGCTGCCTCCGCACCTCGCCATGGCCCTTCTCCCCCGCCAGGAAAGGCCAGATGGCCGCGACATTCGCGGCGGCCCGATCGGCAGGGGAACGGTGCATACTCAAGGAATGATGCTTCCCGGACGCAAGCGAAGACTGCGGCGGGCGGCGCCGCGCTCCCGCGCGGGAAAGCTCGCCGTGCTCGCGCTCGCGGCCGGGGTGATGGGCTACATCAGCGCCAGGTTCATCGTGCTCCTGGCCGACGTCAGGCCGTATACCGGCTGGTACTGGCTGCTCGCGGTGGCGAGCGGGATCGTGGTCGCGGTCGTCGCTCCCTGGGCCCTTGCTCGCGGCCTGCGCCGCTCGGCTCGCTGGCCGGGATGGCTGCTGCTCGGTTACACCGTTGCGCTTGCCGGCGGGATGCGGTACTACCTGTCGCTTCGGTTCACTCCGCCAGGAAGCGTCTCCGCGGTGCTGCCGCCGCCTCCGCCGCGGCTCGTGCTGGAGATCGCCGGGCTGTCGGCGGTGACGCTCACTTTCGCGGCGGTCACGCTGCTGATTCTCGCGGCCATGGCCGAAGTCATCGTTCCCGGGCCGCTAGGAAGATGGCTCCGGGCCCAGCGCACGCGCCGGGCCAGCGCCAGCCGGCGTTCAGGGCCGGTCGATGAGCGGTTCCCCGCCCGGCTGCGGCTGGCAGCCCTGGGCGCCCCGGCCGGACCGTGGCTGCGCGGCGAGATCCACGTGCGACCCGGCAGCCTGCTATGGGAGCCGGCCAAGGGCGTCTACGCGGTGCCGGCCGAGCTGGTGGCGGCGACCATCGTGCCTCAGCGCGCGGGGAGAGCCGTCGTCGTCGACACGCCGGCCGGCCGGATGCAGCTCGGATGCGACGCCGGGCTGCTCGCCTTGCTCCAGCGCATCGCGACCGAGCTGGCTGACAGTTCCCACGCCCGGACGACGACCGCGGAGGCGCCGGGCCAGCCCACGCGGTTCCTGGATGGATAGATACCCGGGACGCGTTAGCCACGCCATCAACGAGCGGTTGGGGTACCCCGCGTTCCGGACTGCGGGGTCCCTAATGCCGCGTGGCATTAGTTCTTTGACGGCCTGATTTCGGCGATGAGCTCGCCGGCGTCGTTTGTCCGACACCCCACCTTCCGGGCGATCTCCGCGTTCGGCACCCCGTCAGCGGCGACACTAATGATCCTCATCCGAAAGGACGAGGAAATATCGAGGGTTACCGGAAGTACTTCAGGAATTCCGCGAAGAGGCCGCCTAGATAGTTACCGAGACAGATTGCGCGATTATCGCCCCGCCGACGGCACGCACGGTGAAATCCTCAAGAAGAAATCGCCGACGGTACATCGAGTTGCGCTACAATCGGCAGCGTCTCCATTCGGCACCCGGCTACCGGGAGCGCAAAAAAGCCATGTGCCAATGCTTGGAAATGACGGCAGTCGCGTAAGAAATCCGCAATTCCGAGTGTTCGGAACCGGGGCACGTCAACCATCAGGGGGCAGGTCATCATGAAACGCATCTGGCGTGCCGTCGCGACGGCCGTCGCCGGCTCGACGGCACTGGCGGCGGCCGTGCTGGCGCCGTCGGCGACCGCGCAGGCCGCCCCGCTCACCCGGGTGCCGCCCAGGCCGAGCTCGATGCTCGCCGGGACCTGGGTGAACAGGAATGCCAAGACCGAGAGCCTGGCAGCGCTTGTGATCTCCACGACGAAGGCGTCCATCTCGGTAGACGGTTTCGGGGCGTGCACGCCCAGCTTCTGCCAGTGGGGCAAGGTAGCGGGCACGGTGTACGGCCCTAACGTCTCCGCGACCGCGGGGACCGCGTTCGAGGCCCAGTGGGACTTCAAGTTCGCGCGGACCGTCCTGCTGGCCAGGCTGAGCACCTTCAGGGGGATGGTCCCGACTCTCACCGTCGAGGAGCTCACCACGTTCACCGACGGCAGTGGCCGGGCGAACTATGCCGTCACCGAGACATTCACCAAGGGCAATGGTCCCCGCGCGACGATGACGGGGACGAGCGCGGCCAATTTCCCGCTCGGCGACTCGCGCGCGCCGGATGCCTCGCTGCTGCGAACCTGGGTCAATCCGGCGGCCAGCGGCACCATTAGCAAGGTCATCCTCTCCGTCAACCCGAGCACCGGGCAGTTGGCGGTCCAGGCCTTCGGCTACTGCTCACCGGTCGCCTGCGACTGGGGAACGGTCACCGGCACCACCTTCGGGACGAGCGTCAGCTCATCAACCGCGAGCACCTTCCTGGCACCGTACGTGTTCGGCTTCGCCGGGAAGCTCCTGGAGGGCTCGGTCAACGCGGGCGGCACCCGGCTGACGGTGCGCAGCTGGACAGAGTTCACCGACCACAGCGGCCGTGCCAACTACGACACGACGGAGACCCTCGTCCCGGGCAGCTAGCGTCGCCAGGCCGCAGGAACCCGTCGGCCCGCTGGCGGGTTCCTGCTTAATGTCATGATCATGAAGTGTTTTTAGCGCTATCACGCTAATAAACCTTCATAACACCAAAAGGCTTCGCTAAAAGTTTCTAGTAAAGCGTCAGATGGGGCTGGATAACACGTCTGAGGTTGAGGCGGGTGCCTGCGCGGGGGCGCGCAGCTGGCTGAGGAGCGGTTCCGGGTCCAGGCTGACGTCTATGGCATGGCAGCGGATCTCGATGCCGGACTGGCGCGGCACCGCCGCGGCACGTTCGTCACCGGCTTGCCGGCCCACCGGCACCGGGCCGGCGCCCTTGCGAGCCTCGCGTCGACCGAAGTAAACGTGCCGTCCTCGCCCGCAGGAGCGCGCTGGTGTCAGTCCTCTTGTTCGTACTTGAACGAGAGCTGGAGCTTGGTGCGGTACGTGATGTTACCCCCCTCGTCCAGGGCAATATCCTGCTTAATGACTTCGGCCACCCGGAGATCACGGATCGTCTCCGCAGTGGTCTTGACCGCTTCGGCGGCGGCGTCCTCCCAGGATGAGGTGCTTGTCCCGATGACCTCGATCACCTTGTAGACGCTCATGTCATTCCCCTCTCGGCCACGGCGGTTCCACGACGCGCTGCCCCCGTTGGCAACGCGGTTGATCCTTTCCGCTGACACCGTCATGATCCAAGCCGAGGTCGGCTGTCAACCCCCGTTGGCATTGACGCCACGCCTTTTCCTTATCCGCTGCCATGCCCGGTGACGGCTCTTCATTGAGGTTGAGCTTGAGCTTGTGGTTGCGCGGAGTGCCGGCTTTCCTGCGTCGCCGCCAATGATGCCGGTAATCTCCTTTTGTCCTATAAGCCCCAGCCCATGGACGGGGAGGCAGAGCATCGTGAGCAGCGAGCGGGTTGAGATCCGCCCGAACGTGGCGCGGAACGTCGCGCTGCTAGCGGTTGGCGCCTCAGCGTTCGTGGCGGCAGGCGTGTGGATGGCCATCGGGCAGTCCGCACTGGAGTACCGCTTCGTCGGCGTCCTCACCATCGTGTTCTTCGGGTACTGCCTGACGCGAATCCCGGCGCTGGCCGGGCGGAAGGTGTCGCTCGTCCTGACTCCGAGCGGGCTGGAGCAGGTGTACCCGCAGGGCGTGGCGACGATCCCGTGGGCCGAGGTGGCCGCCGTGGGGGTCGCGTCCACCGGGCACGGCCGCCCCATGGCGGGCATCCTGCTGCACAGCTACGAGCGCTACCTGACGGAGATGCCGCCGAAGCTTGCCGCGCACTTCGAGCGCACCGCCCGGTTCATGAAGCCGGTGGCGGCGGCGACCGCTTTCGTCGCGCGCGGTCAGGCGCGGGGCACGCTCGCGGATTACAGCAGAACGCGCGGCATGGCCAGCAGGCTGGCCTGGCAGCGGGAGCGATTCGGCTACGACGTCCTGCTGACCTGGAGCGAGCTGGACCGCCCGGCTCAGGACTTCACGGCGCTCCTCCACGAGTACGTAACGCGTTACCACAGCCGGCTCAACCGGGGCGCAGGGCGCTGAATGTACCGCTGAGTGCCTGAGGTCGCGGCCCCGCCAGCTCGTGCCCGCGGCGCCGATCTGCCGGAGCCAGAACGGGGGCGTGCCGTCCCTTACAAGCCGACGATGAGCCCGTCGCTTGCCTGCTCGAATTCTGGTGTGTCACTGCCGAGCACGTCGGCGGACATGTGGGTGATGATGACGCGCCGCGGGGTGAGCTGGTCCCGGTTGGCGTAGAGGTCGGCGAGGCGCAGGTGGTAGGGGATGTCCTTGTCCCGGTAGTACGCTTCGGCGATGAGCAGGTCGGCGTCCGCGGCAGCGGAGGCGATCGCGCTGGTCCAGGCGGTGTCGCCGGTGTAGGCGATCGTCTTGCCCGCCAGGGTCAGGCGCAGGATGAGGGCGGGGGCGCCGCTGGGGTGGTCGGCGGTCCAGGCGCGGGCGGTCGCGCTTGGGAGGGCGACGGAGGTCCCCGGCGCTAGCTCCGTGACCGTGACGCCGAACCGGCGGGCAGCGGTCGAGGAGCCGGGGAACAGGCATTCCATGGTGTCAGCCAGGCGCCGGGCGGTGCCGGGCGGCCCCACGACCGCGAGCGGTTTCATGCGGCGGGAGAACTGGCCGTCGAGGATCAGGAACGGAAGGCCAGCGAAGTGATCACCGTGCAGGTGGGAGACGAACACGGCGGCGATCTCGCCCGGGTCGAGCCCGAGCCGCTTCAGCGCGGTGAGGGAGGTGGCGCCGCAGTCGAGTAGGACCGGGCTGCCGCCTGCTGGCTTTAGGTGGATGCATGCCTGGTAACGACCGCCGCTGCCGAAGGCGTCGCCGCTGCCGGCGAAGGTGACCGTGAGGGCAGGAGGCATCGTTCTATTGTGGCCCGCCTCTGCCCTGCCGTCCTGTCAGGTCTTCGGAGGGTAAGGCTCTAGCGGTGTCCGGTCTCCGACTGACCATCGGTGCCCGAACGGATCGGTGAAGCCGCCTTGCTGGTGCGTTCCCCACGGGACCTCGTGGCTGACGAGGGGCTGAACGTCGGTGGCGCCGGCTTGGGCTGCCTGCTCGATGAGCTGGCCGGGATCGTCGACGAAGACCTCGATCCGCGTGGTGGTCAGTCCCGCCTCGATCGGGCTTGGCTCGGTTCTCCGCCCCGGTACGGCCTCGTGGAGCATGAAGGGCGCACCGCGCAGATGCAGCCCGGCTACACTGCCGAGGTTCCACAGCTCGGCGGCGCCTAGCGCCGTCTTGTACCAGCTGACCGCTGCTGGAGTGTCGGGAACGATCAGCATCACCGACACGGATGCGCGATCTGCCTGGGTTGCTGTCATGGCCTGCACCTCATTCAGTGTTCGTGCACACCTGGGCCTGCGGGCGGCGCCTGCGGGTGTTTCGCATCACCGGCCGCGTGGATTGGGTATGGCGATAGCATAGCGAATATGGGACCGGACGCAATCGCGCGAGCCGGCGGTGGCCGTACCCGCCCGTACGAGTCCGCTCGCCGCCAGGGGCAGGCACGCCGTACACGGCAGCGGATCCTCGACACGGCGACCGCTGAGTTCTCCTCCCGCGGATATGCCGCGACCACCGTGGCGGCGATCGCGGCAGCCGCCGGAGTGTCGGTGCCCACCATCGAGCAGGTCTTCAGGACCAAGGCGAATCTGCTGAAGGCGGCTATCGACATGGCCATCGCCGGTGACGACGAGCCGGTACCGGTCTTGCAGCGCCCGGCAGCGGTAACCGCTGCGGCAGCTCCGACTGCCGAGACATTCCTCGCCGCGGTCAGCGCGCTCATAGCCGATGTGGCTGAGCGCGCGGCCGGCCTGGTCCTCGTCGCGTTCGAGGCAGCCGCCGGCGATCCTCGTCTGCAGCCCCTCGCCGGGCAGTTGCGCGACAACCGGGCCGCAATGGCCGGCTGGATAGTCGACGGGCTCGCAGCGCGGGCGCCGCTGCGGCCCGGCCTCGACCGCTCCCACGCCGTCGACGTCGTGTGGCTGCTCATGGACCCCGCCGTATTCACCCGGCTGACAATCGACCGCGGATGGAGCCGGCAGCAGTTCCAGCAGTGGTTCGCCGACAGCACCGCCCGGCTGCTGACCGATCACCCGGACCGGCCCCGGGCGGCCCCTGCTCCTGAGCCGGCCCGCCCGGCTAGCCCCGGTTGACTCGGCACGCCCGCACGTCTGCGGCCGGCCGGTCGGCACCATGCCGATGGTGCGTGGGGGTCGACCTTGTCCTGGAAAAACCGCCGCGGGCAGGCCGTGATCTGGGAGGTGCCCCTGGGCGAGAGCGCATGACACGGCCGCCCCGGTAATACGTCGCTAAGCGGCACCAGGTCCTGGCCCGACGGCGCCCCCGCGGCGAGGCTATGCCGCGCCGCTGGCAGCTGCCGCCTGATCACTACGGGCCCTTGAGTGCTGATACGGCGGGCCTCACCGCGGATAACGACATCGAGCGGATCCCCTCCGGCCAGGACGTACCGTTCCTCGTCATGGGACAGGTCGATCCTGATCTGCCGGTCGCGGAACCGCAGCGAGAAGCTGAGGCTCTTCCATCCGCGCGGCAGCCGCGGCTCGAAGGACAGCTGCTCCCGGAAATCGCGGACGCCGCCGAACCCGAAGACCAGCGCCGACCACACCCCGGCGGCCGAGGCGATGTGAACCCCGTCCGAGGCCTCACCGGCGATGTCGCCCAGGTCGATGAACAGCGCGCGGCTGAAGTGCCCGACAGCCTGCTGCTCGTTCCCGATCTCCGCCGCGATAATGGCCTGCACGCATGCCGACAGCGATGAATCCCCCGTCGTGAGCGGCTCGTAGTACTCGTAATTGCGCCGCTTCTGATCCTGCGAGAACTCATCTCCGAGCAGGTACATCGCCAGCACGATGTCGGCCTGCTTGATCACCTGGTACCGGTAGATCACCAGCGGGTGGTAGTGCAGCAGCAGCGGGAAGTCCTCCGGCGGCGTGCTGGCCAGGTCCCATACCTCCCGGCTGAGGAACGTGTCGTCCTGCGGGTGGATGCCGCGGGCCTCGTCGAACGGCACGTACATGACCTCGGCCGCGCGTTCCCACGCCTCCAGCTCACCCGGCTTGAGCGCCACCGCGTGGACCAGGGCGGCGTAGTCATCGGGACGTTCGGCACGCAGGCGGCGCACCGTGGCGGCGGCGAAGCTGAGGTTCAGCCGCGCCATCAGGTTCGTGTAGGCGTTGTCATTGACCACGGTGGTGTACTCGTCGGGCCCGGTCACGCCGTGGATGTGGAACCGCCCGTCGGTGCCGTAGAACCCGAGGTCTTCCCACAGCCGCGCGCTCTCCGCCAGGATCTCGGCCCCGATCTCCCCCAGCAGGCGCACGTCGCCGCAGGCGCCGGCGTAGCGCCTGATCGCGTAGGCGATGCCGGCGTTGATGTGGAACTGCGCCGTGCCAGCCTGGAAGTTGGCCGACGCTTCCTCCCCGTTGATCGTGCGCCAGGGGAACAGCGCGCCCCGCTGGTTCAGCTCGCGCGCCCGCTGGCGGGCCCTGGGCAGCATGCTGTGCCGGAAGCGCAGCAGGTTCCGCGCGATCCTCGGCTGGGTGTAAGACAGGAACGGCAACACGTAGATCTCGGTGTCCCAGAAGTAATGGCCCTCATACCCCTGGCCGGTCAGGCCCTTCGCCGGGATTCCCGCGCCCTCGGCACGCCATGACGCCTGAGCGACCTGGAAGAGATTCCACCGGACCGCCTGCTGCACCCGCACCGCGTCATCGCCGGCATCGACCCGGACGTCGGCGCGTTCCCAGAACCGGTCAAGGTGGGCGCGCTGTTTCTCCAGCAGCACGCCGAACCCGCCGCCGACGCAGCGGTCCAGCGTGCGGCGGCAGCGGTCGGCCAGTTCGCTCACCGGAACGCTGCGGGAGACCTGGTAGGTCGCGTACTTCGTGACGCGGACCGGCGCGCCGGGCAGCGCCTCGGTCGTCACCAGGAATTCGGCCGCGTCGTCGCTGGCCGAGCCTGTCACTTTGACGGGGCACTCGGTCTCCAGGACATGGTCGGCGCCGACGGCCAGCGTCATCCGGCTGCCGGCCGTCTGATAGCAGAGCATGATCCGGCTGGCCGTGATGTCGGCAGCCTGCGGCCGGAGCACCCGGCGCGACAGCAGCGTCGCGAGCCGGGGATCGGCGGGCCGCTCCTCGTGCAGTTCGTCAGGGGGCCGCGTGTCCTGCCGGTTGACCACCTGCGAGGAAATGGCGACCGGCGCCGCGTGGTCGAGCAGCGTCACCTCGTAGGTCATCGCGACGAGGTGCCGGTGCTCCAGGGAAACGACACGGGTTGAGCGGACCCGCACGTGCTTGCCAGCCGGCGTCGTCCAGACCAACTCACGGGTCAGCGTCCCGGCCCGCATGTCCAGCACCCGCTTATAGGGGTACAGCCGCGCCGTAGGCAGGTAGAGCGGCTCGTCATCGACGTAGAGCTTGAAGATCGTCGCGTCGGGGACGTTCACGATCGTCTGGCCGGTCCGGGCCAAGCCGTACGCCTGCTCCGCGTACGCAATCGGCCAGGTCTCGTGAAAGCCGTTGACGAACGTACCCGGCAACCGCGCCGGGCGTCCCTCCTCGAAAGTGCCGCGGACACCGACGAAGCCGTTGCCGAGTGAGAACGCCGTCTCCGCCGCGAGAGCGTGATCATCGGTGTACCGAGCCTCCACCAGCCGCCACTCATCAGGCGGGTACAGGTGCGGGGGCGGCAGCGTGGACTCGGGCTTCAGCATGACTAGACGGTAAGCCGGGTGCCAGCCGTGGCGAAAGACCGACATGTCGGGATGAAGGGTGAGCGCCCGGGGCCACTGCCGCGTGTCCGGCCTGGCCGCGCAGGCCACGGCCCTTTTACCCGCCAGGACGTGCGAGGGTGGTACACGTGGCGCCGCCGTTTCCGGTCACCCGCCGGGCAGGGTGACCGGGAGCCCGGCATATGCCGCGGACACCCATTCGCTGGTCGCCGCGACCGGCATGGTGGCGAAGTCTGGCATGCCGAACACGTAGTCCCGCTCGATGACCTCCGCGTTCGGAATGAGCTGAGCGGCGGCCTGGGCCTGGGCCTCACTCCACCGGCGGAGCGCATCGTCCACGGCCGGCCCGTCGCCGAGGGCGTCCGCCAGCCAGACGGCACTGCCCACCGCCCGCAGCACGCCGCTCCCCGCGAACGGCGGGAACACCGCGCCGGCGTCGCCGACCAGGCACAGGCGACCGCGTGCGTAGCCGCGGGGCACAACGGAGTAAATGGCCTGGATCGACGAGTTGCCGCTCTGTTGCACCAGCTCGAACAGCGGCGCAGGCAGCAGCCCCGCGAGACGCGACTCCAGGGCCGCCCTGA
>DASWAE010000130.1:0-3088 GCA_036391275.1 Trebonia sp. | reverse complement strand
ACTCGCCCCTGCCCACCGCGACCACGGTGCCGCGCTGGAAGACGAGCACGTGGCGGTGCCACGACTGCGTCCAGGAGTTGGTCATCGGCTTCATGTGCGAGATGGTCATGAGCGACGTGCCAGGGGAATTGCCCCAGCCGTTCATCGCCGATGAAATGGCGCTGGTGTAGCTCATCGTCCGGCCGTTGTGGTGAACGAACCCAGCGGACTCCGCAGCCGCGGGGCCGCCGTGGACGCTCAGCGCTACCACGCCTGCCGCGCCGCCACCCGCGAGTACCGCCGCGGCGACGGCCAGGCGTATCCGCATGGATGCCCGGCGCATTCCGCGCTTGCTCATCGATGCCCTCCTTCGTGTGGACGTTGCCCGCCCGGCGCGCCCATTCGGTTCTGACGGGATCGACGTTGCCGTGCCCGGCGGAGGAAGGACAGCGATTTGGCGGCCACGTAAGGAGCCCGTAGGGGTGATGACGTGTCGATTAACAAGTCATTACGAGCGCAAAAGCGGCGCCGGATCGGCGCGCGCGTGCGAAAACCCGTACGCTTAGGCAGCGTGGCACTGTACGCCGCCTACGGCAGCAACATGGATCCAGCGCAGATGCTCCTGCGCTGCCCGCACTCCCCGCAGCGGGGCACCGGGTGGCTTGAAGGCTGGCGTCTGACGTTCGGTGGCGAGGAACTCGGCTGGGACGGGGCGCTCACGACGGTGGTCGAAGACCACGCGAACCGGGTGTTCGTCGCGCTCTACGACGTGCCGGAGATCGACGAGAAGGAACTCGACAGCTGGGACGGCGTCAACCTCGGGTTCTACAGCAAGATCAAGGTCCGGGTGCAGACCCTGGACGGGGACGCGCTCGCCTGGCTGTACGTGCTCGACGCCTACGAGGGCGGGCTGCCCTCCGACCGCAGGCTGTCCATCCTCGTGGACGCGGCGATCAAGGCGGGGGCGCCGTCGGACTACATCGACTGGCTGCGCGCCAGGCCGTCCAACCCGCCGTCGGGCGGGTAGCCGCCAGTTCTTGTCAAGGATGTGTCATTGAGCCGGTCAGAACCGGCCTAAAGTCACATTCTTAGCTCAATCGCCTCGGCGGCCGCGCTGCCGTGAGAATTTCGGCGCGGCTGCGGGTTGTCGGCTGGCTCGGGCCGCTGGCGCTCGGTGGCGCTGTTTTGGGCGGGGTGCTGAATGGGCGGCGGCCGGGGGCTGGCGCTGGGATGATCGGCGCGGGCTGCCCGTGACGCCGACGCTTTTTGGGATGCGAGCCCGTTTCTTAGCTTGGCGCCGGGACCTTGACCTGAGGGTCGCCTCTTGCCGCCTTGAGCACGACGGTCAACATTCGCGGCCTCCGAGCCTGCAAGACCGGGGTCCCCGGGCAGCCCGCCTGATTACCCGTTTCCAAGCTTAGGAGGCCCGGGTGGGCAACGCGAGAAGACGGAAGATCCCCGCGCAGCTTGTCGAGGATGAGGAATACCAGCTCCGCCACGAACGCGTCGCGGGGATCGACATCGCGAAGGCGAAGGCGGACGTGTGCACCCGGCTGCCGCCGGCCCGCGACGGCGGGCGGCGGGTATCGCGGCTGGAAGAGGTCCCCGCGACGGCCCGGGAGATCCTGGCGCTGGCCGGGCGGCTGCTGGCTGGCCGGGTGGAGCTCGTGGTCATGGAGGCGACGTCGGATTACTGGCGGATCTGGTACTACCTGCTGGAGGCCGCCGGGCTGCGGGTGCAGCTGGTCAACCCTGCGCACGCCCGGCAGCTGGCCGGGCGCCCGAAGACGGACCGGCTCGACGCGCAGTGGATCGCCCGGCTGGCCGAGATGGGCCTGCTGCGCCCGTCGTTCGTGCCGCCGCCGGAGATCCGGGCGCTGCGCGACCTGACCCGCACGAGGCTGATGCTGGTCCGCGACCGCACCCGGGAGTGGCAGCGGCTGGAAAAACTCCTCGAGGGCGCCCTGGTCAAGCTGTCGTCGGCGGTGCACTCGCTGTCCCGGACAAAGACAGCCCGCGACATCCTGGAGGCCATGGCCGACGGCCAGCGCGACCCCAAAGCCCTGGCCGCCCTGGCCGCCAGGCAGGTCAAGGGCGGCCGCGCCGCCATCGAGCAGGCACTGGACGGCATGATGCCCGGCAGCCACCACCCCAGGCTGATCCGGATCCACCTGGACTGCATCGACCTCCTGGACAGGTCCGTCGCGGCCATCGAGGACGAGATCGAGGCAGCCCTGGACTCGATCCCCGCCGCCCGGGGAGTCAGCGCCGACGGAGTCCCGTCAGCAGACCCCGGCCCGGGCGCGGCGGCACTGCCCGCCGCAGAGCGGCTCGCGGAGATCCCCGGCGTCAGCCGCAAGCTCGCCATGGCCATCATCGCCGAGACCGGCCTGGACATGACCCGGTTCCCCACCGCCGATCACCTTGCCTCCTGGGCCGGGCTCACCCCAGTCGCCCGCCAGTCCGGCCCGCGGAACCGCAAACCAGGCAAAGGGCACGGCGACGCCTACCTCAAGAGCTACTGCACCCAGGCCGCCAACGGCGCCGCCGGCACCCCCACCTTCCTCGGCGAACGGCTCCGCCGCCTGTCCCGGCGCCTGGGCGGCAACAGGGCCAAATGCGCCGTCGCCCGCTCCATCCTCGTCATCATCTGGCACCTCCTCGCCGACCCCGAAGCCCGCTTCACCGACCTCGGCCCCGACTGGCACGAACGCAAAACCGACCGCGACCGCAAGATCCGCGCCCACCTCCGCCAACTCCAGGCACTCGGCCTCGAGGTCACCCTCACCCCCGCCACCTAAAACCCACCCCCGCTGACCAGGCTCGTTCCCCAAGTGCCACGGGCCGTCAAACCATGCCCGCGTTTGGATGCTGATTCTCACGGTCAACGGCTGGTTCGCCTCGCCGCCATGCACCGCGAGTTTCCGGCAGGCCGTGCGGGTACTCTCGATGGCGGTATGCCTGGTGTCGCGTTTGTGGTCAACGGCTCGCTGGTACGTGGCGGCGGGCATTTTGTCGCGCTGTGCCGCGAGGGTGCGGCGCGGCACGGGTGGGACTGCGACGTGCTCGTCACGGAGAAGGCGGAGGCTGGGGTCTCTGCCGCCAACGG
>DASWAE010000129.1:0-18041 GCA_036391275.1 Trebonia sp. | reverse complement strand
GCGGGCAGCGCCCGCCGCGGCGCCGGCACGGCCGGCCGGGGCGTTACCGCCGGGCTGAACTGGCTGAGCGCCGAGGTGGTGGCGATGGGGCCGCGGCTGCGCATCCGCGACCGTGCCACCCTGCGCGCACAGTTCCCCGGCCAGTCGGATGACGAGATCGCGCAGCTGCTCGTCGAGCGGGCCGCGCGGGCGGCCGCGACCGTCGGCGGTACGACGGGAGCCTGGGCCGCGCTGCCCGTGCTGCCGGCATTCCCTGCGGAGCTCGCGGCGGAGACCCTCGCCGTCGTGGGCATCGAGGTCAAGCTGGTCGCCGAGCTGCATGAGGTCTACGGCATGGCGGCCCAGGGCAGCGCGGCGCAGCGAGCGCGCGCCTACCTCGGGTCATGGGCGACCCGCCGCGGCGTTTACCAGGTGGACGAGGGCCTGCTGCTCATCGCGGGATCGCCGCTTGCCAGGCAGCTGACCCGGCGGCTCGCCGGGCGCGTCCGCCGGTCGGCGTTCTCGCTTGCCCCGCTGTTCACCGGTGCGGTCGCAGGGGCCATGATCAACCGGCGGGAGACGCGGCGGCTCGGCCACCAGATCCGTGACGAGCTGCGCCAGCGCCGCACGACAATCACCGTGACAGTGATCAGCTAGTTCAGCGAGCTCCAGGCAACGGAAACCGGTGGGGGTGGGACGGTGACAGACGCGGGACCCGGCCTGCGGTATTCCAGCCCCCCGGGACGGTGGGTAATCGCGGCCACGGTGCTCGGCTCCGGCATCGCGGCGCTCGACGCCACCGTGGTGGGTATCGCGCTGCCGGCGCTCGCCCGGGACTTCCGCGCCTCCGTGGCCAGCATGCAGTGGGTCGTCGACGGCTACACGCTCACGCTGGCCGGCCTGCTGCTGCTCGGCGGCGTGCTCGGCGACGTGCACGGCAGGCGGAAGGTCTTCGCGATCGGCACGGTGTGGTTCGCGCTCGCGTCACTCGCCTGCGGCCTGGCGCCGGACAGCGGGTTCCTGATCGGGGCCCGCGCGATGCAGGGAGCGGGCGCCGCGCTGCTGACGCCCGGCAGCCTGTCCATCCTCCAGGCGTCGTTCGCGCCTGAGGACCGCTCGAAGGCGATCGGCGCCTGGTCGGGGCTCGGCGGCGTCGCCACCGCGGTCGGGCCGTTCCTCGGCGGCTGGCTGATCGCTGCCGTGTCCTGGCGGCTGATCTTCTTCATCAACCTGCCGGCCGCCGTCGCCGTCATCCTCATCGCGGTCCGGCACGTGCCGGAGTCGCGCGCCCCCGGTCCCGCCCCTCCGCTCGACGCGGCCGGCGCGGTGACGATAAGCCTGGCCCTCGCAGGTCTCACCTATGGCCTGATCTCGGCCTCGGCGGAGGGCTGGACGTCACCGGGGGTGCTGTCCAGCCTGATCGCGGGCGCTGCCCTGTTCGTGGCGTTCTGCCTTATCGAGGCGCGCAGCCGTCACCCCATGCTGCCGCTCGGGGTGTTCCGGTCCCGCCAGTTCAGCGCCGCGAACGCGGTCACCTTCGTCGTGTACGGCGCGCTGGGTGGCGCGCTGTTCCTGGTACCCGTGGTCCTTCAGGAGGTCTGCGGCTACAGCGCGCTCGAGGCCGGGATGGCGATGCTTCCGCTTACCGCCATCATGCTCGCCCTGTCGGCGAGATCGGCCGCGCTCGCCTCCCGGATCGGCCCGCGGTTGCAGATGACCGTCGGGCCGCTGCTCATCGGCACCGGGATGGTCCTGTTCACCCGGGTGGAGGGCAGCGGGGACTACCTGACCCAGGTGCTGCCCGCCGTCCTGGCGCTCGGGCTCGGGCTGGCGACCAACGTCGCGCCGCTCACCGCCACGGCGCTCTCCGCCGCGCCCGCGGAGCACTCCGGCATCGCTTCGGCGGTCAACAACGACGTGGCCCGGACGGCGAGCCTCATCGCGGTGGCCGTGCTGCCCGCGCTGGCCGGCATCACCGGCGACGTCTACCTGCACCCGGCCGCGCTGACCAGGGGCTTCCACACAGCCATGCTGATCGCCGCGGTGGCGGTGGCGGCCGGCGGCGCCCTCGCCTTCGCGACCATCCGCAACCCGCCGCGGCGGCCGGCCGCGGCACCGCCGCCCGTGGACGTGGACACGCTGAACTGCGCGCACTGCGGCCTGGACGCCCCGCCGCTGCGGTCCGGGGTCAAGATAACCTCAGCAGGGGAAGACGGCTCGGTCCCCGGAGGGATGGATCATGACAGCGGATGAGACGCAGGCCACCGAGGCAGTGCGAACGGCCGCCCGGGCGGCCCGCGCCGCGGCGCCCAGCCTGGCCAGCGCCCCGGACAGCGCGATCGAGGCCGCACTCGGCTCGATGGCCAGCGCCCTGGAAGACGCCGCGCCCGCGGTGCTCGCCGCTAACGCCGACGACATGCGGGCGGCGGAGGACGGCGGGCTGCCCGCCGGGGTCCGCGACCGGCTCCGGCTAGACGCCGGCCGGCTGAAGGCCATGGCCGCGCAGCTTGAGATCCTGGCCGGCGTCGCCCCGGAGCCCGTGTCCCGCAAGATCAGGGACCTGCCCGGCGGCCTGGTGCTCACCGAGCGCCGTCGCCCGGTCGGGGTGATCGGCGCCAACTTCGAGGCCCGGCCGAACGTCGTGGTCGACATCGCCTCGCAGCTCGTCAAGTCACGCAACGCCGGCGTGCTGCGCACCGGGAGCGCGGCCCTGCGCTCGGCGATCGCGCTCGCGGACGAAGTGATCGCCCCCTCGCTGGCCAGGGCGGGGCTTGATCCTGCCGCGATCCAGCTGGTCAGGGTGCCCGGGCAGGCCGCCGCCTACGCGCTTGTCCGCGAGGCCAGGCTGGTGCCGCTGGTCATCCTGCGCGGCAGCGGCGACTCCACCAGGGCGCTCGCCGCCGAGGGCGCGGCGCACGGAGTCCGCACGCTGGCGCACGCCGACGGCGGCGGGGTGCTCTACATTCACTCATCCGCAGAACGCGGGGCGGCTTCGTCGCTGATCGCGGACAGCCTTGACCGGCTCGGCGTGTGCAACCGGCTCAACCTGCTGCTCATCGACGAGCAGTTGTGGGACGCCTGGCTGCCGGAGATCACCGGGCAGCTGGCCGGGCTCGGCATCAAGGCGTCACTCCCGCCGCACGATCATCCGCTCGGCTACGAGTGGGCGCTCGACTCCGACCGCGAGGCCACGGTCACCATCGCGCCGGCCAGCGGCCCGGCCCAGGCGGCCGCGATCGCCAACGACCAGACCTCCGGCCTTGCGGCGGGCATCTCCGCCACCGACGCCGGGGCGGCCGAGGAGTTCCTCGGAGCCTATGCGGGCACCGGCGCCTTCTGGAACGCGACGACCAGGCTGCTCGACGGGTTCAAGCTGCTCGAGGTGCCGGAGACCGGAATCAACCTGGACGCGGTGCCCGGTCCGCGCGGCCCGGTGACCTTCCGCGACCTGTCGCTGCGCCAGTTCGTGGTGATGCCCCGCTAGCGCCAAGGCGGTCAGTTAAATTACGTGGCCCGGCTGTCAAGGCGCCGACGGGGCCACGGCAGGACCCTGGTACGCGAGGCAATGCGCGGCTGGCGCTGCCTGCGGGGTCGCGTGCGCCGCCCGGCCGGCGGGCCGCGCACCGGGCGCCAAGAACGCGCCGCCCCCACGCTGTGGTTCGGTCAGGGCCTTGTGGTTGCTGTCGCGGGCGGCGCCGTGAGCGCGCCGCCTCCGCTGTGGTGGCTGATAAGGCCTGTGGTGCTGTGGCAGACAGTGCATGGCGCGCTGCCTGGTGTGGTTGCGGTTGCTGCGCTGAGCTTACATGTTTCGTGTGTTTGGATCTTTTGCCTGCGCGGGGGCGGCCTGTTTGTCGATACTCAGCATGTGGTGGGCGACGATTTCGCACGGGTGCTTGCGGACGCCCAGGGCGGCAGCGAAGAGCAGTTCGCGGTCCTGTGGCGGGATGCGAATCCCGCTCTCATTCGTTACCTGCGCGTTCTTGCCCCGGAGAGTGCCGAGGACATCGCCGCGGAAACCTGGGTTCACGTCGTCCGCGGGCTGACCCGGTTCACCGGGGACGAGGCGGCATGGCGGGCCTGGCTGTTCACCACCGCCCGGCGGCGCCTGCTCGACCAGGCAAGGCTGCGCAGGCGGCACCCGGCGGAGCCGCTCGACGAGATCACCGCGGCCGAGGTGCCGCGGACGCCCGATGCGGCCCAGATCGCGCTCGACAACCTCGCTACGGAGGCCGCGATGGCGCTCGTCGCCCAGCTGCCGCAGCCCCAGGCCGACGTGATCATGCTGCGGGTCGTCGCCGGGCTGGACACCGATGCGGTCGCCGGCATACTCGGCAAGACGCCCGGTAACGTCCGGGTGATGGCACACCGCGGTCTCAAGAGGCTGGAGACCCTGCTAGGGTCCGCGGGCGTCACCTCGCGGGCGGGTGTAACGCTTTGAGGAAATTTGACGTTCCGGACGATGAAATGCCAGATAGCCTGCCACCGATCCAGGGCCCCTCGTCGTACGGCGACAGAGACCTCGATGCGCTGCTGTCCTGCGACGCCGCCTACCCCGTTGTGGTGCTCGGGCCGGTAGCAGACGCCCTGGCCGCGCTGCGGGCCGCACCAGCGCCGCACGAGCTTGCCGGTGAGGCGGCGGCAAGGGCGGCGTTCCGTCTTTTCGTGCTGCCTGAGGCCGGAGTGGCCGGCGACGCGCCCGTGCCTGCGCTTCAGCAGGCTCCTGCCATTCCGCACCAGGGAGCAGCGGCGAGCCCGGGGCATCCGGACGGGGAAGGCTCGACGGTTGTGCTCCCCCGGACGGCGCCAGGCGGACCACGGCATGCCCGGCCGCGGCGACGGCTGCCCCGGCCCGGGCGCTGGCAGCCCATGGCGGTCGCCTGCGGCGCGGCCGCGGCGGTGATCGTCTGCGTCGTGGCGCTGGCGGGCGCTTTTTCCGGGTCCAGCGGGCAGCAGGGCCGGCCCGGGCAGCGGCCGAGCCTGCAGGCGACCGACACCAGCAGCAAGCGCCCGGCGTCGTCGGTACTCGGCACGGCAACCGCTCATCCGGTGCCATCGACCTCCACGGACAGCCCGGCAGAGCTGTGCCGTAAGTACATGGACTTCTTCACGGACCAGGAGGCTCCCGCGGACTGGTCTGGGGAGAAGGCCATCGGCCAGCAGCTGAGCAGCCTGGCCGGGGGGTGGACGCGGATCGTGGACTACTGCGCCGGGCAACTCGGCGCGGGGGCGTCCAGGTCCAACCCGGACTTCCGCGACAGGGCAGGCGCTTCTGATCCCGGTAGCCAGGCAGGCCGAGGCGACCCCGGCGCGTCTGCCTGGCCGAGAGTTGGCCGGGCGAGACTAGCTACCCCGCAGCCAGGCGCGCGGTCTCTTCGGTCCCGGCAGGCCTTGGCGGCTCCGATAGTGCGGTGATGATAGCCGCGCACGCCTCCTCGAAGGTCGCGCGCTGGGCGTCGCTCAGCCGGTCGAAGACCAGTCCGCGCACCGTCGCGACGTGCCGGGGCGCCGCGGCGTCGATGGCCTCGGCGCCGGCCGCGGTGAGCTCCACGTAGGCGCCGCGTCCGTCCGCCATGCATTCCCGGCGCAGTACGAGACCACGGCGCTCCATCCTGGTCAGCTGGTGGGACAGGCGGCTCTGCTCCCAGTTCAGCGCGTCACAGACCTGGAACGGCCGCAGCCGGTGCTCTGGCGCCTCGCTCAGCTGCACGAGCACCTCGTACTCAGGCAGGGTGAGTCCGCAGTCCTGCTGCAACTGCCGGTTAAGTGCGGCCGGAAGCAGCGAGCTCATCTGCAGGTACGTCCGCCAGGCCCGCTGCTCGTCGCCGGTGAGCCACACGTCGCTCATGCGGCCAGCATAGCGCTGCGATTAATGATGGATCATGTACTGGCTCGCTGGCGGCCGCTTGGCGGCCGTCTCGGGGTGACGGCCATGCCCGTCGCCCGCGCGACCCGGGTCAGAAGCGCGACCACTACCATGCCGGGGCCGCGGCGAGGAACGAGCAGGCCGCCAACGGCCGCCGCGACCCACCGCGCGGCAAGCGGTACGACCATGGAGGGGAACTAACAGTCGGAGTGGCTCGGCTGGTAGCCGGACGGCGCGGGACCGATCAGGTAGCCCGTGCCCTGGGGTACCAGGTAGAAGTTGAGTGTCCAGGTGTTGCACGCGCTGTGGTCGATGCTCTGCGCGGGCGACTGATGACTGGTGAACGTGACAGTCGCGACGAGGCCGCCGCCCCCGCCGCTGGCCAGGTTCGTCAGCGTCATTCCGGAGTCGGTCGTGGTCGCGTAGCCGGAGTTGAAGGTCGACTGGGACTGCTTCGCCTGCTCCGCCGGGTTGAGCGTGCTCGCGTATTCGGCGTAGTCGCGGGTGTTGATCCCGTGGAAGTAGTGGCTGAGCAGCGTCTCCACCTGTGGCACGGCGGCGCTGGAGGCCACGCCCGGGCCGATGGTCACCAGGCTGAGCGTTGGCGACGGCGTCGGGCTGCCGGCCGGCGTGGTCGCCTGCCGCGGACCACCGCTCGACGACGAGCCGCCCGCCGGGGTGCCGCCTGTCGCTGTGCCGCCGGCCGGGGTTGAGCCGCCCGTGGTCGGCTGCGCCGGCGGCTGGGTGGTGGAGTTCTTGCCCAGCGAGTGGGCGATCGCGTACGCGCCGCCGCCGGCCGCGAGCACCACGATGACGGCGACCGCGATGAACAGGCCGCGCCCGCCGCGCCTGGACGGCCCCGTGGGCGGCGGAACCGGCGGGTAGGGCGGCTGGGGCTGGGGCGGGGTAGCGGAGCCCGGCGGAGGCGGCGGGAACCCGGCCGGCCGGGTAGGCGCGGAGTAAACCGTCTGGGTCGGCTGCCAGGTTCCGTCGGCGTCGTCGGGGACGGCCCCGCGGGGCCCGCCCGGCTGCTGCGGCTGGTACCAGGAGGCGAACGGGTCAGGCTGCGCGGCGGGCTGATCGGTGCGGGTGGCGTCGAAGGCCGGGTCGGCGGGCGCCGCGCCGGCCACGGCCCCTCGGTCGCCGGGCGCGGGGGAGGCGTCGGTGAACTCCGCACCGCAGCCGTCGCAGAACCGCGCGGTGCCGTTCCGCTGCCGGCCGCACGTGGCGCAGTAGCTGCTCATGACTGCCCGTCCGTTTCGTGGCGAGGTGCCTGACCCTTGACTGACTTGACTGACCTTACCTGCCGGCCCCGTCGCGGTGTTAGCACTCTGCGGGAGGCGGCCCGGGTGCGCGGCCGGCAATAAGAAAGACCTTGGATCGCCGCCCGCTGCCGGGCTGGCGATCCAAGGTCAGTGACGCTGCCTGTTTACCGGTCGTGCCGGCGTGACAGCCGGGACACCACGATGATCCCGGCGCCGATGAAGAACGCCCAGATGAGCGGGGCGACGAAGAACAGGCTGGTAAACGCGTGCCAGGCGACGTTGGCGCAGATGAAGATCAGCACGAGCACGAGCAGCGGGCGGATGAGCCCGCCGCCGGGCCGTCGGCGCACCTGGTAGGGGGCGGAGGGCCCGACGGGTCCCCGCGGGCCGCCCGCCGCCGCCCCCGATTCGGTCTCAGGCAGGTCGTCGAGCAGCCCCGTCAGGTCGCCGCGGGTCTTGGCGGCCATGGTCCGGCCGACGCGCTCGTCGAACTCGGCCTGGTCGAGCCGGCCGTCGGCGTAGTGCTGGCCGAGGAGCTCGGCGACCGCGCTGCGCTCGGCGTCGGAGACGCGGATGTGCTGGTCGGAGTAGCGGATGCGGCGCGTCCACTGCTGGGTGGAAGACGGTGACATCGAAGGTGTCTCCTATCGGATGCCGTCGAACAGCGAGCCGGCGATGGACTGGTCGGAGCCCTCTTCCGGAATCAGCAGCAGGCAGGCCAGGTAGGCAGGGATGCCGGCGCCGCCGAGGAAGGTGAATACCGCGAAGGCGACGCGGACGATCGTCACGTCTATCGCGAAGTAGTCGGCGATGCCCGCGCACACGCCGGCCAGCATGCGCCCGTGGTGGGCGCGTCGAAGCGGAGGCCGGCCAACCGGGCCGGCCGGGGTCTGGGTGGTGTCCCCGAACTGTGACTGGGTGGTGTCCCCGAAAGTGCTCATGACATAAGTCTTCGTCCGCGGCGCGCGGTTTGGTATCCGGAACTGCCCTAGCCTGACCCTGACCGCCGCGGGCCCTACCCTGAGATGAGTCAGGCAATAGTCGGGGTACGCCCCGATACCGTCAGCGGGTTCGGCGGGTGATCATGGATAGGTGCAGGAAACGAGAGAGCAGCCATGGCCGCCGTTCCGCTTCGCCAGCGGGCCGGGCAGGCCGGGGATGACCGACGACCCGCACTGGCACGGTGCCGGCTGGCAGGGACCCGGTCCTGGGCCCGGCTGGCGAGGACCCGGCAACGGCTCCGGCTGGCAGGGGCCCGGCCACGGCCCCGGTCGGCAAGGCCAGCCGCCGCGGCACGGCGATGTGCCCGACTGGGTTGCCCGCCCCGCCAGGCGGTGGCGCCACCGCGGTGACGGTGAGCCACTGCGACGCCATCCGGAGGACCGGCTGGCCGGCGGCATCGCCTCGGGCCTCGGGGCCTGGCGCGGGTACAGCCCGACCACGGTGCGGATCGCGCTCGCCGTGGCCGCGCTGATCAGCGACGGCTGGGCGGTGCCGTTCTACGTTCTCGGCTGGCTGCTGATCCCAGTCAAGGGGGACGAGACCACGATCGCGCACCGGGCCAGGCACGACTCGCGCGGCGTGGTGCTCGCGCTGGCGCTGGCGTCGCTGCTCGCCGTGTTCCTCTTCCTCGCCGGGGCGCTGAACGACGCCGCCCTGGCGAGCTTTGCCTGGCCGCAGGTGTTCAGCGTCGCCGGCATGACGCTCATCTGGCGCAACGCGCCCGAGGACGAGCGGGTGGCGATGCACCGCCTGGTGCAGCCGCTTGAGAACCTGACCGCCAGCGGAGCGGACGCCCGGCGGGCCACCAGGCTCCGCCTGACCGGGGCGGCGGTCCTGCTCGCCGTGGGCCTCGGCTGGCTGTTCAGCCTGCACGGCGGCACCGCGCTGCTTCAGCCGCTCGGCGGTTTCCTGCTCGTGGCGGCCGCGTTGGTGCTGCTGCTCGGTCCCTGGTGGCTGCGGATCGCCCGCGACCTGATGCTCGAGCGGCAGGCGCGCGCGCGGGCCGAGGAGCGGGCCGACATCGCTTCGCGGGTGCACGACTCGGTGCTGCAGACGCTCGCGCTCATCCAGCGCCGCGCCGACGACCCGCAGGCGGTCGTACAGCTCGCCCGGGCGCAGGAACGCGAGCTGCGTTCCTGGCTGTTCGAGGGGCGCAAGCCCGGCGACGCCGACGTTTCCTCGTTCGCCGAGGGGATTCGCCAGATCCAGCGGGACGTCGAGGCGCGGCACGGCGTCCCCGTCGAGGTGGTAACCGTCGGCGACTGCCCGCTCGACGAGCACATGAGCGCGCTGCTCGCGGCGGCACGGGAGGCGACCGTCAACGCGGCCAAGTGGTCCGGCGCCGCCGTGATCTCCTTGTTCGCTGAGGTCGAGCCGGATAGCGTCAGTATCGCCGTGCGGGACCGCGGCAAGGGCTTCGACCCGGCGGCCGTGCCTGGCGACAGGAAGGGCGTCGCGGAGTCCATCCGCGGCCGGATGAGCAGGCACGGCGGCGAGGCGATCGTGCAATCGGCGCCGGGGGAGGGCACCAAGGTGACACTGACCATGCCACGGACGGCCGCGGGGCCGGCGGCGCAGCCAGCCCCGTCCGAGGGACAGCGGCGATGAGCGACCAGGCCGCGGCCGGGCCCGCCGGGGCGCCCCGGGTAGTACTCGTTGACGACCATGGCCTGTTCCGCTCCGGCGTGCGCGCCGAACTCGGCACGCGGGTGCAGGTGGTCGGGGAGGCGGAAGACGTCCGGCCGGCCATCGAGCTGATCGGGCTGACCCTGCCCGACGTGGTGCTGCTCGACGTGCACTTGCCGGGCGGCGGCGGGCAGGCCGTCATCACCGAGGTCAAGCGGGACCATCCAGACGTCAAGTTCCTGGCGCTTTCCGCATCGGACGCGCCGGAGGACGTGATCGCGGTGATCCGGGCGGGCGCGCGGGGCTACGTCACCAAGACGATCTCCACCGCCGACCTGGCGGACGCGATCAAGCGGGTCGCGGACGGCGACGCGGTGTTCTCGCACCGGCTGGCCGGCTTCGTCCTCGATGCCTTCGCCTCGGCGCCCGCGCTGGACGCCGTCAAGCCGTCGTTCGACCCGGAGCTTGACCAGCTGACCACGCGCGAGCGGGAGGTGCTCCGGCTCATCGCCCAGGGCTACACCTACAAGGAGGTCGCCCGGGAGCTGTTCATCTCGGGCAAGACCGTGGAGAGCCACGTCTCATCGGTACTGCGCAAGCTGCAGCTCTCCTCCCGGCACCAGCTCACCCGCTGGGCGGCCGAACGACGGCTCACCTAGGCGAGAATCCCAAGGGCGGACGCGTGCGGCGAGGCGAAGCGACCGAGACGTCAGCTGCCGAACCCCTGGATTATTCAGCTAACGGGGCCACACTGCCCTAACTGGCGGTTTACCTGAACTGCCGGCGCAGGCCGATACGATTTCGCTCGTGGGCTCCGAACCTCCCGGTGACAACTTTGATCCCACGCGTCCCCATGTGGCGCGGGTCTATGACTACCTCCTCGGCGGGAAGAACAACTTCGCCGCAGACCGGGCAGTGGGGATGAGGATCATCGCCGGGTTCCCCGAGGTACAGGCCGGCGTACAGGCGCAGCGTGACGTGCTCGGCCGGGCGGTCCGCTACCTGGTGGGCGAGGTCGGCATCAGGCAGCTGCTCGACGTCGGCTCTGGCCTGCCCACCTCGGACAACGTCCACGAGATCGCCGGCCGGGCCGCGCCGGGCACCCGGGTGGTCTACGTGGACAACGACCCCGTGGTGCTGGCGCACGCCCGTGCCATCCTGAGCGACGAGACCTTGACGTTCGCCGAGCAGGGTGACCTGCGCCAGCCGTCGTCGATCGTGGCGAGCGAGGCGGTCCGCGCGCACCTCGACTGGAGCCAGCCGGTCGGCCTGCTGCTGTGCGGCATCCTGCACTACCTGCTTGACGACGACGACCCGGGGCGGCTGGTGGCCGAGCTCGCCAGCGCGCTGCCGTCCGGCAGCTACGTGTTCATCCATCACCTGCTTGACACCGGCGACCCGGCCGCCGCCGAACTGCAGGAGCACATGCTCAAAGGGCTCGGCCGGGTCAGGTTCCGCACCCTTCGCGAGGTCCGCGCTCTCTTCGGCGACCTGGAGCTCGTGCCGCCGGGGGTCGTGCCCCTTCCCGAGTGGCACCCCGACCCCGGGTACCCCGGTACGCCTCGACTACGGCGTCCTCTCGCTGGCCTGCGTCGGCGTGGCGCGCAAGCCCTGATTCGACTCCCGCCCCCAGGTGCGCTCCGCTGCGGGCAGCCCGGCGAGCCGGCCGGCGATCCGCGCGCGGCTTTCTTCGTCCCGCGTGCGGATCGCCTCGCTCAGCGTCGTCGCGTGCGACCGGACGCGCAGGCGCCACGCGCGTATCGCGGCGCCGGAGGCCGACACCGGCGGCGGCTCAATGGCGAGGACCTGGCTCACGTAGTGCTCGAGCAGCGTGCCGAACGGGCCGCGCGACCCGCGAACGTTGAGCGCCAGGATCTTCTGCAGGTTAAAGAGCCGCTCGGTATCCGCTGAGGCGATCACCCGCCGCGGCAGGCCCCAGGCCGAGCTGGTGAGCCAGCGTGGATTGGCCGTGCCGTCGGCGTTCAGCGCGGGCACGATGTAGGCCCGGCGCGCGCCGGGCGCACGCTGCCACGCCCGCAGCTCGTCGCGGCGCAGCGAGGCGAAAGCCCGGCTGTCCAGCTGCAGCTGGTGCTTAGCCCACAGGTATTCCTCAAGGAACCGCGCGTTCTGCGGCCAGCCGAGTTCCTCGAGAGCGTCGAGGACGACCTCCCTGATGGCAGGTCCCGGCCTGGTGGCGCGCAAGCCGGCGCTCGCGGTGCGGCGCAGCTCGCCGATCAGCTCCTCGCGCCGCTGGTCGAGCCGGCCGAGCATGCGAGCCTGGGCGACGAGTTCCGCGACGGGAACGTCGCCGTCCCGCGCGTTCTCAGCAAGCCTGCGGGCAAGCTTGAGCGTCTCCTCAAGTGCGGCGGCAAGATCATCACGTACAGTAGCCACGCTCACGCGAGGACTGTACCCGCATCCATGTGGGGTATCCATGGCAGCCACGCGGTTGACCCACGCCGGAGCGATCCGTCTAGCTGTGGTTACCGCCCCGCCCTGCTGGCAGGCCGCCAAACGGGGCGAAGCCCAGCGGTAAACCGCGGACCGCAGCGGAGTCCTGGGGCCGGCTTAACGGAAGCTGGCGGAATCTTGTGGCAATGCTCAGAGCGCTCTGCCATGGGGTTGACGCATGGATTCCTGGGTACCGAATTACATCACGGGGAATTTGCCAACTGCACACGGGGGCCGCCGCCAAGGAGGTGTCTGTCATGCCATCGACAGCCACAGTGAAGCCTTCCTGCCCTGTTCTTGGCCCCGAAGGGCTGGCGGACAGGCGACTCCGCAAGGCGAGCTTCCGTTGGCGGTTTCCTGACCGAGCGCTGCACGTGGTTGACATCGAGAACCTGGCGGGTGCCGCTGTTCCCAGCCTCGCGCTGGTCAGCGAGGTGCAGCTGAAGTACCTCGCCCGCCTCAGGTTCGGCGCGGACGATCAGGTGGTGCTCGCCGCGAGCCACCGTGCCCTGCTTAACGCGGGCCTTGGCTGGCCGAATGCGAGGTACCGGGTCAGGTCGGGTAAGGACGGCGCCGACCTTGAGCTCATCGACGTGCTCGAGCACGAGAACGTCGCCACCCGGTTCAGCCACGTGGTGATCGGGTCGGGTGACGGCCGGTTCGGCGGGGCCGCGGCCAGCCTCGCGGACCACGGCGTGCGTATCACCGTGGTAAGCCGCCGCGGCAGCCTGTCGCCGGGCCTGGCCCGGGTCGCGCGGGACGTGATCTACCTAGACAGCCCGCTCACCGCCGCGGCGGCTTAAGGCCGCTACGGCCGGACCGCGCCGTCCGCGCCGGACGCGTACCACGAGGTGGACTCGGGGATCTTCTCCACGACCGCGCCGGTGTGCGGCGCGTCGATGATGTACCCGCCGCCGACGTAGATCGCGACGTGGCTCTCGCCGTTGTACAGGATCAGGTCGCCGGGCTGGAGGTCGGACATCGGGACGTGCGGCAGGCTCGCCCACTGGTCGTAGGTGACCCGGGGGATGGACACCCCGGCGGACGCCCAGGCGGCCTGGACCAGACCCGAGCAGTCGTAGCTGTCCGGCCCGGCCGCACCCCACACGTACGGCTTGCCCAGCTGGGCGTAGGCGAAGGCGACCGCCTGGCCGGCCTGGGTCGACGTTGACCCGGTGTAGGCGGCCGGCGTGGTGGTGACCGTCCCGGAGCTGGTGCTGCCGCCGACCGTCTGAGCCGCCACCGTGGCCTGCTGCTGCGCGGTGAGGTTGTTCAGCAGGGACGTCTGGGTGTCGAGCAGCTTGGTCATCGACGCCTTCTGCGAGGCATACCGCGCCTCAAGCTGCGCGACGCCGTCGGCCGTGCGCTGCCGCTGCTGCTTGATGGTGGCCAGTTCGTTGGCCAGGGTGAGGAACTGCTGGGCTTCCTCGTTGTGCGTGCCCTCGACCTGCAGGAGCAGGGAGGCCCGGCCCAGCACCGCGCCGGGGTCGCCCGAGGTGAGCAGGCCGATGATCGACGTCTGGCCGGAGTTCTCGTACTGGGCCACCGCGACCGCGGCGAGCGTGGCGCTGGCCTGGTCGTACTGCTGTTGCGCGCGGTCCGCCTGCTTGGCTACCTGGGCAAGCCGTCCTTTCGCGGCCGCCAGCTGCTGCCCGGCCGCGTCGTATTGCTGGCCGATCTTGTCGACCTTGCCCTGGAGGGCATTGACCTCCTTCTGTACCTGGTCAATGGTCGGCGCGGGCGCGGCTCCGGCCCCCTGAGCTCCGGAGTAGACCGCGATACCGCCCGCGGCCGCGAGCACGGTCACCAGGACCGCGGCCCGCCGAACCGGTTTTCGGCAATCAAGGCGCTTGACCACGACTCTGTCACACTCCGTTCTTTCACTCACTTGCTCCACGGGAGACCGTGGAACACGCTAGTGAATGTTACGGAGCCGTCTCAACCACTTCGCGGAAACCTCACGAAAGTATTACGGATTAACGCTGGTCTATGTACGTCTGTGTGACGCCTTCCGAACCTGGGGGAAGTCATCGGATCTGCCGGGGCGCGATGCGGCATCGCCGCCACCGCGCGCACCCCCGCTTGCGGCGGCGCGGTCACGAGTTCCGGATCAGGAAATCCATGGTCCGCGCATTGAACTCCGCGACGTTCTCGTAGATCGGCGCGTGCGCGCAGCCCTCGAAGATGACGAGCTCCGAGCCGCTGATCGCCTCGGTGAGCGGGCTGGCGAAGCGGACCGAGGTCGCCACGTCATGCTGCCCGAAGGTGATCTGCGTCGGTGCCTGGATGAGGCCGAGCACGCCGGTCGCGTCATGCGCGAGGACGGCATCCGACTGCCGGAGGAAGGAGTCCACCGGCGGCATCGGGCGGCTACGGACGAAGGCGGCGAGTGAGTCGATGTACTCCGGCTTCGCCGCGTACAGCTCCGGGGTGAAGCACCACGGGAAGATGCCCTGGATCACCATGTCGGTGGTACTGCCGAGCGCCTTCGCCATGGTCTGCCAGCCCTGGACGACGACCCGGAGGTACGGGTCGGTCGCCGTCCAGCCGCTGTGCAGCGAGAGAGACCGCACCAGCGACGGGTGCTTCGCCGCCAGCCACATGCCGGTCGCGGCGCCGAGGGAGAGGCCGGAGACATGCGCGCTCGGGATGCCGGCCGCGCGCATGAACGCGGCGACGTCGTCGGCGAACAGCTCGGTGCTGTAGGCGCCCTCCGGCTTAGCTGACAGCCCGGCGCCCCGCAGGTCCACCGTGTAGCAGGTGAAACGCTTGGCGTAGTCGGCCACCTGGAACGCGTAGCACGCCTGGTCGGCGGCTAGGTAAGGAATGAGGACAAGCGGCTCGCCCTCGCCCTGGACCTCGTAGTAGACCTCGATGTTGTTCGCCTGAACGTGCGGCACCGTCGCCTCCCTGCCCGGCGGCGCCGGTGCCGCCGGATGCTCTGGGACGATCTTGCACCGGCCGCGCGAACCTCACAACCGGGACACCTCGGGCCCGTGCCCGTTGCGCGGGTGCACCACGGCCGGCTGCCAGATGGCCGGTGCCTCCGCGCGGTTCAGCCCGTGCGTCTCGCGCACCACGTACAGCGGCCTGGCCCGGGTCTCGTCGTAGATCCGGCCGACGTACAGGCCGACCATCCCCATCACGGCCAGCTGGATCCCGCTGAGGAACGTGATCGCGCAGATCACCGACGCGTACCCCGGGACAAGGGCCTCGCCGGCCAGCTTGAGCGAGATCGACACCAGGCCGTAGACCACCGACGCGAAAGCCAGGAACACGCCCGTGCTGAGGGCGAGCCGCAGCGGGGCGGTGGAGAAGCCGAGGATTCCGTTGGAGGCGAGCATCACCATCTTGCGCAGCGTGTAGTGGGTGGCGCCCGCCTTGCGCTCCTCGCGGGTGTACGGCACGGCCGCCTGGCGGAAGCCGACCCAGGAGAACATGCCCCTGACGTACCGGTTGCTCTCCCGCATCTGGAGGAACGCGTTGAGCGCCTTGCGGTCGACGAGCCGGAAGTCGCCCACGTTCACCGAAGTGTCGATGTCGGCGATGCGCTGCAGCAGCCCGTAGAACGCCGAGGCAGTGACCGTCTTGAACAGCTTCTCGCCCTCTCGCTGCTGCCGGAGGCCGTAGACCACCTCGTACCCCTCGCGCCATTTCTCGATCATCTGCAGGATCACGTAGGGCGGGTCCTGCAGGTCGGCGTCCATGATGATCACGGCGTCGCCGGACGAGGCGTCCATCCCGGCGGTGATGGCCATCTGGTGGCCGAAGTTCCTGGAGAACTGGATCAGCTTGAACCGCGGGTCGCTGGCGGCGGTGGCCTGCGCGAGCGGGTAGGTGCGGTCACTGCTGCCGTCGTCGACCATGATGACCTCGGCCGGGCCGTCGAGCTGAGCCATGATCTCCTGCAGCCGTTCCACGAGGAGCGGCATGATCCCCTCTTCGTTGTAGAGCGGGATCACGATGGAGTACTTCACCGGGTCCATTGGGTTCTCCGCGTTCCCGCGCAAGCGCGACTAATCGAGGGGCAGGTTGGGCGACACTTCATATACATTGAGTAATTTCCTGGTCACTGCGGGGTATCGTGTGCAGCATAATGGGAAGATCACGCCGGGTGCAGCCCGAACCCGGCGTGTCTTTTCGTAGCACGTGGTAGTAGTTAGCGCCATGGAAGCAGCCGAGTTGAGAACACTTGTTGAAGTTGAGGACCGGCACTGGTGGTACGCGGAGCGCCGCAGCCTCCTGGCGAGGGAACTGCGCCGCCTGCCGGCGCCGGGCCGCGCGCTCGACATCGGCGCGGCCGGCGGCGGCAACACGCGAGTGCTGCTCAGCCACGGATGGCAGCCGATCGCACTCGAGTACGCGCCGACGGCCGCCGAGATCGCGCGTGAACGCGGCATCGACGTGGTCCGGGCGGACGCCAGGGAACTGCCGGTACGCACCGAGTCGATGGACCTGGTCACCGCCTTCGACATCCTGGAGCACATTGAAGAGGACTACCTCGCCGCGGCCGAGATAACCCGGGTGCTGCGACCTGGCGGCACCGCGCTGATCGCGGTGCCCGCGGACATGGCGCTCTGGTCGGCTCACGATACCGCCGTCGGCCATGTCCGCCGGTACACCAGGGGAACGCTAGCGGATGTTGTCGTCAAGGGCGGCCTGGTGATCGAGGAGATGTGGAGCTGGAACGTGCTGCTGCGCCCGCTGGTCAGCCTCCGCCGGAAATCATCAAGCGGCAGCGACCTCGACAAGGTAAACCCCGTCATCAACACGGGCCTCAGGGCAGTCATCACCGCCGAGCGGTACCTGCCGGTCAAGTCCCTGCCAGGCGTCAGCCTCTTCCTGCGCGCCCGGCGGCCCTGATCACTCACGGAAGGTAATGTTGACGCGTGGTGCGGTGGGCAACGACTGCCGTCCGTGGCGGGGAGCCGGCGGGCGCGGCTGATTCCGGGGCGGGGCGAGCAGGCCGCTGCATGCCCCGCCCGGCCCTGCAGGGGCTTATCGCACTCGTCATCTACCTTGTCGTCTTCATCCTCGGGATGGGGCAGGCGCTGCTTACCCACCTGAACCAGCCGGCGGTGGGACAGGTCGAGGTAGATCCTAACTTCTATATCTGGGCCTGGCGCTGGTGGACCTACGCCGTGTCCCATGGCCTCAACCCGCTGTACTCCTACCAGATCGGTGCGCCGGCCGGGTACAGCCTGGCGTGGGCGACCACTTCCCCGGCGGTGGCCCTGCTCGTCGCGCCGGTCACGGCGGCGTTCGGCCCGGTGCTCTCGTTCAACCTGACGCTGCTGCTCGCGCCGCCGGCCTCGGCCTGGGCCACCTTCGTCGCCGCGCGACGGCTGACCGGCAAGTTCTGGGCGTCGCTGCCGGCCGGGATCGTCTACGGGTTCAACGTCTACACGCTCGACCACGAGGTGTCCGGCCAGCCGAACCTCACGGTGAACCTGCTCCTGCCGCTCATGGTCTACCTGGTGCTGCTGTGGTGGGACGGGACGCTCCGGCGCACCGGCTACATCATCTGGATGATGATCGCAATCGCCCTGGAGTTCTACACCTTCGTCGAGTACTTCGCGGACATGTCGATCGCCTGGGTGGCTGCCCTCGCGCTCGGCTTCGGGCTGGCCGGCCGGGAGCTACGCCCCCGGGTGGCACGGCTCGCCCTGCATACCGCCATCGCCTACCTGGGCGCCATGGTGCTGGCGGCGCCGTACCTGGTCTACGCGCTGAAGAACTACCCGACCACCTTGACCAGGCCGCAGCCGTTCTTCTCGCTCGACTTGTCCGGGCTCGTGCTGCCACGGCATGACCGGCTGCTCGGCATGACGTGGTGGGCCGCCGCGGCGGCCCCC
>DASWAE010000128.1:0-43361 GCA_036391275.1 Trebonia sp. | reverse complement strand
TCCGGGCTCCCCGCCGCCCACGAGCCGATCACCCGCTCGCCATCGGCGGTACGCACGTAGACCGTCCCGTCGGCGTCTACCCGACCCCAGGGATCGTTGGCGGTGGTCACGGCGAACCTCCTGGTTCATCTGCTGCCCCGGGCTGGTACCCGGGGCGTGGTGCTGCTCAGGTCTGCTTGATAGTCACGCTGTTGATAACGACTTTCTCCTTGGGAACACCGCCGCCGGCCGAGAAAGTACACGAAGTACCGGCATTAGCTACATTCTGGAGGATATCCAACCCCGATGTAATCGTCCCGAAGGGCGTGTAGCTCGGGGTCAAGGTGGTGTCCTTGAACACGAGGAAGAACTGGCTTCCGTTGGTGTTCGGACCACTATTGGCCATCGCGACGGTCCCGGCCTTATACGTCGCCCCTGTCAGGTTTTCGTCGTTGAATGCGTACCCGGGGCCGCCAGTGCCAAGCGTCGTCGAGGAGCACGACAGCTTCTGCGCTGCCCGGGCCGTGGCATCGCCGCACTGCAGCATGTAGAGGCCCCCGCTGTTGGACACCCGGTGGCACTGGCTGCCGTTCCAGAAGTTGGTCTCCGCCAGGTGAACGAACGAGTTCACGGTGCAGGTGGCCTTCGAGTTCAGCAGGTTAATGACGATCTTGCCAAGATTGGTATTGATCGTCGCGGTATACGCGGCCTTGTAATTCGGGGACGCGGTGGGCATGCTCGGCTTGCCCGTGCTGGCCGTCTGGGTATAGGTGCAGTGGGTGGCCGGCTCCTTGACGGCCGCGGCGGACGTGGCGGCCGTTGCCGAGGCGGACGCCGACGCCGAGGCCGACGCGGAAGGCGACGCCTTCGGCGTGCTCCCGCCGGTAAACGCCATGGTCAGGCCGATGACGAGGCCAAGAACGCAGGCAACGGCCACGCCAATGCCGAACCGCTGACGGAGCTTGCGCCGCCGTGCGAGCTGTAGTTCCCGTTGCCGCTCGTACCGCTCGCGGGCGCGCCGCCGTTCCCGCTCTCTGCTGCCCGCCAAGGGTGCCGCCTCCTATATTCTGCCGATTAGCCCGCAACGCCCCGTTGAGGGTGTTAGCGCACGATCGTTCGCGCATCGTACCCGCCCGCCGTGCCATTGCGGAACTGTCGTTATGAGTTCGCTGCTCTATCTTCCCGCTGGGCGAAGCTCCGGTACCTCGCTATCGGTTCGCTGCATCACGCGCCGAGTCGGTAGCCTTGTCACGTGCTAGTGACTGGCTTTCCCGCAGGTGCCTTCGCCGCCAACTGCTACCTGGTGGCCCCGGCGCCCGGCGAGGAGTGCGTGATCATCGACCCAGGGCAGGACGCGGAGCGGGGGATCGAGGAACTGCTCGGCCGCTACCGGTTGAAGCCTATCGCGGTGCTGCTCACGCACGGTCACATCGATCACATGTGGTCGGTCGCTCCGGTGTGCGGCGCGAAGGGCATTCCCGCCTATATCCACCCAGCCGACCGTGAGCTGCTCGCCGACCCCGGCAAGGGAATGTCCCTGATGATGGGGCAGCAGCTGTTCGGCGGGATGACGTTCAGCGAGCCGGACGACGTCAAGGAGCTGACCGACGGCGAGATCGTTACCCTGGGTGGGCTCGACTTCTCAATCGGCCACACGCCGGGGCATACGCCGGGCTCGGTCACCTTCCGCAGCCGGGAAGACGACCTGGATGACAAGCCTGCTGCTTTTTGGCCTGACTCGAAGGGGTCACTAGGCCGGGACCGTCAAAAATCAGCAGGCTTGCTGTTTACCGGCGACCTGCTGTTCGCGGGCTCGATTGGCCGCACCGACCTCCCCGGCGGCGACCACGCGACGATGCTCAAGTCCCTGGCCCGCACGCTCACCCTGCCCGACGAGACGATCGTGCTCCCCGGCCACGGCTCGCAGACCACGATCGGCGCCGAGCGCAGCGCTAATCCTTTCCTTACCGGACTTCAGCCGGCCCAGAAGGGGCTATAACCACCATGAGCTTTCAGGCGCCTAAAGGCGTCTCCGAATACGTACCGCCGCGCGGCGCCCTCTTCGAAGAGGCGCGCGAGGCGTTCAGCGAGTCCGCGCGCCGCGCCTGCTACGCGCCCGTGGAGACGGCCGTCTTCGAGGACACCGGCCTGTTCGTGCGGGGCGTCGGCGAGTCTTCGGACGTCGTGCGCAAGGAGATGTACTCCTTCACCGACCGCGGCGGCCGCGACATCACGCTGCGGCCGGAGTTCACCGCCGGCGTGGTCCGCGCCGTCCTGGAGAACAACCTGCACAAGGGCGCGCTCCCGGTGAAGGTGTTCACCTCGGGCCCGGCCTTCCGCTACGAGCGGCCGCAGGCGGGCCGGTACCGGCAGTTCTACCAGTTCGACCTGGAGGCGATCGGCACCGAGGACCCGGCGGTCGACGCCGAGACGATCGCCGTCGCCTACGACGCCTATAAGTCTCTCGGCCTCGCCCAGTTCAGGCTGCTGCTCAACACGCTCGGCGACAGGAACTGCCGCCCCGTCTACCGTGCGGCCCTGCAGGACTTCCTGCGCGGGCTCGACCTGGACGAGGAAACGCGGCAGCGGATCGAGATCAACCCGCTGCGCGTGCTCGACGACAAGCGGCGTGAGGTGCGCGAGCAGACCGCGAGCGCGCCGTACATCGTCGACTACCTGTGCGGTGACTGCAAGGCGCACCACGACACCGTTCGCGCCCTTCTCACCAGCCTGGACATCCCGTTCGAGGACGCGCCCCGCCTCGTCCGCGGCCTCGACTACTACATGCGGACCACCTACGAGTTCGACCACGCGCTGCTCGGTGCGCAGTCGGGCATCGGCGGTGGCGGCCGCTACGACGGCCTGTCGGAGGACATCGGCGGCCCGCCGCTGCCCGGCATCGGCTTCGCCGTCGGCCTTGACCGTATAGTGCTAGCTATCGAGTCCGAACGGGGCGCGGCCGCCGCTCACGCGGCGACTGGCTGCCAGGTCTTCGGCGTCGCCCTCGGCGAGGACGCCCACGCCGACGTCCTGACGCTGGTCACGGGACTGCGGAGAGCGGGGGTCCGGGCCGACATGGCGTTCGGTCACCGCGGTCTCAAGGGCGCGATGAAGGCGGCCGACCGGTCCGGCGCCCGCTTCGCGGTGCTCATCGGCGCGGAAGAGAAGCGCAACGCGACCGTTCGGATCAAGGATCTCAGAGACGGGGACCAGCAGGACGTGGAAGCGACTTCAGCCACGGACTGGCTGCGGCGACAACTAGGTCTCGGGCAGCGGGCCTAAGCAGGCACGGAAAGCACAGCCCGGGACGAATCTTGAGCGAGCCTTGGTTTGTAGGCGAGCGGGAAACGGAGAAGAAGCGGAATGATCCGGACCCATGAGGCCGGCACGCTGCGCGGCGAGCACGCGGGGGAGCAGGTTGTCCTGGCGGGCTGGGTCGCCAGGCGGCGCGATCACGGCGGCGTGATCTTCATCGACCTGCGCGACGCGAGCGGCGTCGTGCAGGTCGTCTGGCGCAGCGACGCGGAGACGGCGCACGACCTGCGCGCCGAGTTCTGCGTCCGGGTGACCGGCGAGGTGCGCCTGCGCCCGGCGGGCAACGAGAACCCCGAGCTGCCCACCGGCGCGGTCGAGGTAGCGGCGGCCGAGGTCGAGGTGCTGTCGGAGGCCGAACCGCTCCCCTTCCCGGTCGAGGGCTCCACCGACATCGCGGAGGAGGTCCGGATCAGGTACCGCTACCTGGACATCCGCCGCGAGGAGACCGCCCGCGCGCTGCGGGTCCGCTCCACGGCGGCGTACCTGCTCAGCGACGTCATGCGCGACCACGGCTTCGTGAACGTGGAGACGCCTTACCTGACCCGCTCCACGCCGGAAGGCGCCCGCGACTTCCTCGTGCCGGTGCGGCTGCGCCCCGGCAACTGGTACGCCCTGCCGCAGTCGCCGCAGCTGTTCAAGCAGCTGCTCATGGTCGGCGGCCTGGAGCGGTACTACCAGCTCGCCCGCTGTTTCCGCGACGAGGACTTCCGCAAGGACAGGCAGCCCGAGTTCACCCAGATCGACCTGGAGATGTCCTTCGTCACCCGTGAGGACGTCATCGGCGTCGGCGAGGCGATCGTCTCGACCTTGTGGCGCGAGCTCGTCGGCTACGAGGTCCCGCTCCCGCTGCCCAGGATGACCTACGCCGACGCGATGGCGCGGTTCGGCTCGGACAAGCCCGACCTGCGCTTCGGCGTCGAGCTCACCGACCTGAGCGGCTACTTCGCCGGCACCGGGTTCCGGGTCTTCCAGGCGCCCTACGTGGGCGCCGTCGTCATGCCCGGCGGCGCCAGCCAGACCCGGCGCGAGCTCGACGCCTGGCAGGACTGGGCCAAGTCGCGCGGCGCCCGCGGGCTGGCCTACGCCCTCATCGCCGAGGACGGCTCCATCGCCGGCCCGGTCGGCAAGAACATCTCGGAGACCGAACGAGAGGGGCTTGCTGCCGCAGTCAACGCATCTCCCGGTGACGCGGTGTTCTTCGCCGCGGGCGCCGCCCGTCCCTCCCAGGAACTCCTCGGCGCGGCCCGCCTGGAGATCGGCAACCGCTGCGGCCTCATCGACACCTCCGCGTGGTCGTTCCTCTGGGTCGTCGACGCCCCGATGTTCGAGGAGACCGACGCGGGCGGCTGGACCGCGGTGCACCACCCGTTCACCTCCCCCCTCCCGGAATGGTCCGACAAGTTCGCCGCCGAGCCCGGCGGCGCCCTGGCCGACGCTTACGACATGGTGTGCAACGGCTACGAGGTCGGCGGCGGCTCGGTCCGCATACACAAGCAGCAGATGCAGCAGCAGGTCTTCGACGTCATAGGCTTGACCCAGGACGAGGCCAGGTCCCAGTTCGGCTTCCTGCTCGACGCCTTCAAGTACGGCCCCCCGCCGCACGGCGGCATGGCCTTCGGCTGGGACCGCCTCGTCATGCTCCTGGCCGGCGCCGACACCATCCGCGACGTCATCGCCTTCCCCAAGGCCGCGAGCGGCGCCGACCCCCTAACCGGCGCCCCCACCGCCATCACCCCAGCCCAGCGCAAGGAAGCCGGCATAGACGCCACCCCCGCCCCACCCAAGCCCGCCCAATAACCCTCAGCCAACCTCGTGACCACCCGCCACCCACGTCCCAACCCTAGCCACCTCAACTGATCACCTTCACCTCTGCCGTCACTCGCCAGGATTATTGGATGCTGTTACCGCCCGTATGTGGTCGGAACAACATCCAATAACCTGACCGGACACCCTGGCCGGCATGGGTGACCGACTCGTGGGCCCCGGCCGCTGAGCCAACTGGCCACATCCGCCGCAGTACGGCAGCCGGTACCGCCCGCCCGCACGAGACCTGGCCGAGACAGGACGATCAGCCGGAAACCCCGCCGCACGAGACCTTTCGCGGTCGCGCGCCCGAGTAGGCTCGCTGCCATGGACAGTTTGTTCGATGAGGCTGAGGAACGCGCCGCCCAGGCCGCCGCGCCCCTCGCCGTGCGGATGCGGCCGCGCACACTGGACGAGGTGATCGGGCAGCGGCACCTGACCGCGCCGGGCACCCCGTTCCGTAAGCTCATCGACAACGACGCGCCGATGTCACTGGTCCTGTGGGGACCGCCGGGAACGGGCAAGACCACGCTCGCCTACGTGGTCAGCCAGGTGACGAGCAGGCGGTTCACCGAGCTCTCCGCCGTCACCGCCGGCGTCAAGGACGTCCGCGCCGCCGTCGACGCGGCCCGCCGCGAGCTAGGAATGACCGGCCGCCAGACCGTGCTGTTCATCGACGAGGTGCACCGCTTCTCCAAGACGCAGCAGGACGCGCTGCTGCCCGCGGTGGAGAACCGCTGGGTGTCCTTCATCGGCGCGACCACGGAGAACCCGTCGTTCTCCGTCGTCTCACCCCTGCTCAGCAGGTCCCTGCTGCTGACGCTGCAGCCGCTCGACGACGACGACATCAGGACCCTCATCCAACGCGCCCTGACCGACGAGCGCGGGCTCAGTAACACGGTCACGATCGACGACGACGCCCTCGACCACCTCATCCGCCTGGCCGGCGGCGACGGAAGACGCTCCCTTACCTACCTGGAAGCCGCCGCCCTCGGGACCAGGCAAATCGACATCAAGACGCTCGAGCGCGCCGTCGACCGGGCAGCCGTCCGCTACGACCGGGACGGCGACCAGCACTACGACGTGATCAGCGCCTTCATCAAGTCGATGCGGGGCAGCGACGTGGACGCCGCGCTGCACTACCTGGCGCGGATGATCGCGGCGGGGGAGGACCCGCGGTTCATCGCGCGACGGCTGATCGTGCACGCGAGCGAGGACGTCGGCATGGCCGATCCCACGGCGCTGCAGACCGCCGTCGCCGCGGCGCACGCGGTCGAGTTCGTCGGCCTGCCCGAGGCGCGGATCAACCTGGCGCAGGCCGTCATCCACATCGCCCTGGCGCCCAAGTCGAACGCGGTCGTCCGCGCCATCGGCGCCGCCGAGGCAGACGTGCGGGCCGGCCTCATCGGCGGGGTGCCCGCGCACCTGCGCGACGCGCACTACCCTGGTGCCAAGCGGCTGGGCCATGGCGACGGCTACGTCTACCCGCACGACTTGCCCGAGGGCATCGTGGCACAGCAGTACGCGCCGGACGTGATCAACGGCCGGGCGTACTATGAGCCCTCAACCCACGGTATGGAAAGCCGATTCTCCGAACGGGCGCGTGTGATACGTCAGATCCTGCACCCAGAACCGGACGGCGGCCGGCCAGCCGCGGGCTCCGCCAGCCAGGAGAAGGGCGACGAGGGGAACACGGAATGAGCCTGACCGGGGTGGCCGCGCTGATCGCCGCGGTGAGCTTCGCGGTGATCGCCTGCGCTGCCGTCTACCTGGCGCTGCGCTTCACTAAGGTCCTCAGCGACGCGGCCCTGCTGGTCCGCGAGACCCGCGCTGATCAGCAGGCGCTGTTCGCCCGCGCGAACACCGCCATCAGCCGGGCGGAAACGCAGCTGGCCAGCACCGAGGCAGCCACGGCGGCGGTGGCCGACCTCGGCGAATCGATGACCGAGCTCGCCGGGCAGGCCTCGGCGCTGGCCGCGATCGGCCGGTCGGTGGCCGGCGCGGTGGTCGCCGGGCCCGTAGGGCGCGCGGCCGCCGTGGCCTACGGCGTCAGGCACGCGGTCGGGCTGCGCCGTGGGACCGTGGCGCGGCCTGGCGCGCTGCGGGGCCAGGTGGAGCGATGATCCGCCGCGGATTCTGGCTGCTGGCCGGGGCAGCGGGCGGCATCATGGGTTACCGGCGTGTCTCTGCGCTGACCCGTCAGGTCCACGAGACGCTTGGCACACGCGGCCAGCGCCAGAACGCCCAGCAGGCAGTGCGGCGGCACTGGGCTCGCGAAGCGGTCCGTTTCACCCGCGACGTGCGGGAAGGCATGGACCTGTATTCCGCTCGGCATCCGCGCGCCTCAAGGCCTACCCTTGGGCCAGGCACACGCGCTGGCAACAGCACAGACAGCACAGACAGCACAGGCCACGATCAACACGATAAGAGAGAAGACCACTGATGCAGTCGGCAGAGATCGCCCGCCGTTATCTGGCGCACTTCGAGGCGCGAGGACACGCCATCGTCCCCTCGGCCAGCCTCGTCGCCGACGATCCCACGCTGCTGTTCGTGGTCGCCGGGATGCAGCCGTTCAAGCCCTACCTGCTGGGCCAGCAGACCCCGCCCTGGAAGCGGGTCGCCGACGTGCAGAAGGTCGTCCGCACCCTCGACATCGAAGAAGTCGGCAAGACCACCAGGCACGCGACGTTCTTCCAGATGCTCGGCAACTGGTCGTTCGGCGACTACTTCAAGGAAGACGCGATCCGCTGGGCGTGGGAGCTGCTGACCAGGCCCGAGGCGGACGGCGGCTTCGGCTTCCCCGAGGACAGGCTGTGGGCCACCGTGCTGCACGGCGATGACGAGTCGTATGCCATCTGGCGCGACCAGGTCGGCCTGCCAGAGTCCCGCATCCAGCGCCGCGGCCTGAAGGACAACTACTGGCACATGGGCGTCCCCGGCCCGGGCGGCCCGTGCTCGGAGATCTACTTCGACAAGGGGCCCGGGCACGGCCGCGAGGGCGGGCCCGAGGCGGACGAGGACCGCTACCTGGAGGTCTGGAACCTGGTCTTCATGCAGGACATGCTGTCGGCGGTGCGCGCCAAGGACGACTTCGACGTCGAGGCGCCGCTGCCGTTCAAGAATGTCGACACCGGCATGGGCCTGGAGCGGATGGCGTCCATCCTGCAGGGCGTGGACAACATCTACGAGATCGACACCACCTACAAGATCCTCGACAAGGCGGCCGAGCTCACCGAGCAGGAGTACGGCCAGGGGGACGAGCGCAGCGACATCGCGCTGCGGGTGGTGGCCGACCACGTGCGCTCGGCGGTCATGCTGATCGCGGACGGCGTGCTGCCGTCGAACGAGGCAGGCGGCTACGTGCTACGCCGGATCCTGCGCCGCTCGATCCGCAACCTGCGGCTGCTGTCCGGCGCGCAGCGCGGCGGCGGCGCGCCGGCGTCCACCGGGATGATGCACGAGCTGACCCAGGTGACCATCGACGCCATGGGCGAGCAGTTCCCGGAGCTGCGCCGGGACGCGGCGCGCATCCACGCCACCGTCGACACCGAAGAGGCGGCGTTCGCGAGCACCCTGCGCACCGGTACCGCGATCTTCGACGTCGCGGTCGAGGAGGCCAAGCGGCGTCACACCACCGAGATGACCGGGGCGCAGGCCTTCCAGCTGCACGACACCTACGGGTTCCCGATCGACCTCACCCTGGAGATGGCGGCCGAGCAGGGCCTGACCGTGGACGAGGACGGCTTCAGGAGGCTGATGGCCGAGCAGCGCGAGCGGGCCAAGAAGGACGCGCGGGAGAAGAAGACCGGCAACGCCGACATCTCCGTCTACGCGAGCCTGCTCGAGCAGGCGGGCAAGGTCACCTTCACCGGCTACGACGCGGCGGACGGCGAGGCGACCATCGTCGGGCTGCTCGCCGACGGAGTGCCGGTGCGGTCCGCCACCCCGGGCATGGCGGTCGCGGTGGTCCTCGACCGGACCCCGTTCTACGCCGAGGGCGGCGGCCAGCTGCCGGACCACGGCGTGATCAAGACCACCGGGCCTGGCGGCAACGCCGAGGTCGAGGTGACCGACGTGCAGACCCCGCTGCCCGGCCTCGTCGTGCACCGGGGGACCGTCCGCCACGGCGAGGTCACCACCGGATCGCCGGCTTACGCGGAGATTGACGTCGAACGGAGGCGGGCTACTTCCCGTAGCCACACCGCGACGCACCTGGTGCACCGCGCGCTGCGCGGCGCGCTCGGCGAGTCGGCCGCGCAGGCGGGCTCGGAGAACGCGCCCGGCCGGCTGCGCTTCGACTTCACCGCGACCGGGGCGGTGCCGGTGACGGTGCTCCGCGAGGTCGAGGACGAGGTGAACCGCATCCTCATCGACGACCTGACGGTGCGCGCGTACCACACCTCGCTGGATGAGGCCCGCTCGATGGGCGCGCTCGCGCTGTTCGGCGAGAAGTACGGCGCCGAGGTCCGCATCGTCGAGGTGGGCGAGTACTCCCGCGAGCTGTGCGGCGGCACCCACGTGGCCAGGTCGGGTCAGCTTGGCCTGGTCAAGCTGCTCGGCGAGGCGTCGATCGGATCTGGTGTGCGCCGTATCGAAGCCCTGGTGGGCATTGACGCGTTCCGTTTCCTTGCCCGCGAGAGCGTGCTCGTCAACCAGCTCAGCGACCAGCTGAAGGCCCGTCCGGAGGAACTGCCCGAGCGGATCTCGAACGTGGTGACCCGGCTGCGCGACGCCGAGCGGGAACTGGCCAGGCTCAAGTCCGCGCAGCTGCTCGAGGCCTCCGGCCAGATCGCGGCGGCCGCGGAGAACATCGGGGGGATCGCGTTCGTCGCGCACCGCGTGCCGGACGGCACCGACCCTGACTCAATGCGCAAGTTCGCCCTCGACGTGCGCTCGAAGATCCCGGCGCTGCAGCCGGCGGTCGTCGCGTTGCTCGGCACCCCGGCCGACCGGCCGGTCATCGTCATCGCGGTGAACGAGGCCGGGCGCGGGTTCGGCCTCGCCGCTGGCACCCTGGTAGGCGGTGCGGCCAGGGCACTCGGCGGGGGCGGTGGCGGCAAGGCGGACATCGCGCAGGGCGGCGGTGCACCGGGCGCGGGACCGTCTGCCGCGAATGCCGCTTTTGACAGCATTCGCAGCTCATTGCGGGACAGCGCCCGTAGTGCCGGGTAACGTAGTGGCATGTTCTTACGGGCCGGTCAACCGGTGAGGCCGGGCGTGCGCCTGGCCGTCGATCCGGGTACTGTCCGGATTGGCGTAGCACGCAGCGACCCGCGCGGTGTGCTCGCCACCCCGCTCACCGTCGTGCGGCGGGGCAAGGGTGACCTGGACGCCCTGGCCTCGCTCGCCGCGACCGAAGAAGCAATGGAGATTTTGGTGGGCCTACCTCGGTCCCTGTCCGGCCATGAGGGGCCGGCTGCCGTTACCGCCAGGAAGTTCGCGGCAGACCTCGCGGCCAGGGTGGCGCCGCTTCCCGTCCGGCTCATCGATGAGCGCTTCACCACGTCGACCGCGCATGAGGCGCTGCGCGCCGGCGGGCACGACTCGCGGAACCGGCGGCAGGCAGTCGACGCGGCTGCCGCGGCGGTGCTGCTTGAGGCGGCGCTCGAGGCAGAGCGCCGCACCGGCGCCGCTCCCGGGCAACTCGTCGTCGTCGGGGCCGGGCAGTGAGCGGCGGCTACGGACCGGGCGGTTATCCCGGGCACGACCCGCGGAACCGCCGGCAGGCTGGCCCGCGCGCGGGCTTCCAGGGACCAGGCTACGGCGGCCAGGACTTCGGCGGCGCCGGCTACGGCGACCAGCGGCATGACCCGCAGGCTCACGGCGACTACGGCGACGACGGCGATCCCCGGGGCTACGGCCAGCAGGAAGGGCCGGGCGACGGGTACCCGCCGGGGCCGGCTGCGGGCGGCTACCGGCGCCCGCCCGCCGGCTACGGCCAGCGCGGCCACGACGACGGTCAGCGCGACGACTCGTTCCTGCCCGGCTTCGACGGCCGCGGCGGTTACGGCGGCGGCGGCTACGACGGCGGCGGCGGCTACGGCGGCGGCGGCTACGACGGCGGCGGCTACGACGGCGGCGGCGGCTACGACTACGGCGACGGCTACGGCACCGGCTACGACGACCCGCGCGGCCTGCGCGGCGGCGGCCCAGCCGGCCCCGGCGACTGGGACCAGCGGAACGTCAGGCCCCGCAAGAAGGCGACCCGCTGGCTGCCCAGGATCCTGGTGCTCACGATCGTCGCCGCCATCGTGGTCGGCGGCCTCGTCGGCGGCCTTTACATCAAGCACAAGTACGACGCCAGGTACCACCCCGCGGACTACGTCGGCCAGGGCACCGGCGAGGTGACCGTGCAGGTGAAGAGCGGTGACACCGCGTTCAGCCTCGCCCCGCGGCTGCTCCAGCTCGGCGTGATCGCTAGCGAGCGCGCGTTCACCAACGCGGCCGAGAACACGACCACCACGACCGCCAACTCGGCGGGCCTGGAGGCCGGCTACTACCTGCTGCACGAGCACATGCAGGCGAGCCTCGCCTACGCCGCGCTGCTCAACCCGAAGAACCTGGTGCAGACCACGGTGACGATCCCCGAGGGCAAGCGGGCCGTCGACGTCATCGCGATCATCGCCAAGCGCACCAAGATCCCGCTCAAGGACTTCCAGCAGGTCCTCGCCAACCCGGCGCACCTCGGCCTGCCGTCCTACGCCAACGGCAAGGCGGAGGGCTACCTGTTCCCCGCCACCTACGCGATCGCGCCGCACGAGACCGCGCTGCAGATCCTGCAGGCGATGGTCCAGCGGTTCAACGACGAGGCGAACCAGATCGGCCTCGTGGCCGCGGCCAACGCGGTCCGCCTCACGCCCACGCAGCTGATCACCGAGGCGTCGCTGGCCCAGTCCGAAGGCGGCTCGGTCAGCGACTACCCGAAGATCGCCGAGGTGATCCACAACCGCCTGGCCATCGGCATGCACCTGCAGTTCGACAGCACGGTGCTCTACGGCCTCGGCAAGTACGCGGTCAGCGCCACGATCAAGCAGACCCAGACCCCCGGGCCGTACAACACGTACCTGAACGCGGGACTGCCGCCCGGGCCGATCTCCAACCCGGGCGACGCCGCGATCCAGGGCATCCTGCACGCGGACCACGGCAACTGGCTGTACTTCCTGACCGTCCCCGGCGGTAAGTCGCAGTTCTCGGCGACCCCGCTGAAGGGCCAGTGATACGCACGGTAACCTCGCCTTCATGAAAGCAGCGGTCCTCGGCACGCCCATTGCCCACTCCCTGTCACCCGTGCTGCACCGCGCGGCGTACCAGGCCCTGGGCTTGGCCGACTGGACCTACGACCTGGTGGAGTGCGACGAGGCTGGCCTCGCGGGCTACGTGCGCTCGCGCGGCCCCGAATGGGCGGGCCTGAGCCTGACCATGCCGCTCAAGCGCACGGTGCTGCCGCTGCTCGACCACGTCGACCAGCTCGCCGCCGCCACCGGCGGTGCGAACACCGTGGTCTTCCGCCCTGAGGGCCGCTACGGCTACAACACCGACGTCCAGGGCATCGTGGACGCGCTCACCGAGGCGGGCTGCCCGGCACCGGGCGCCGTCGCCATCCTCGGCGGGGGGGCGACGGCCTGCTCGGCGCTCGCCGCCGTCGGCGAGCTCGGCCTCCGCGGTGCCGACGTGGTGCTCCGCGACCCGTCCCGGGCGGGCGACCTGCTCGCCACCGCCGGCCGGCTGGGCCTCCAGGTGCGACCGCATCCCTGGGCACGCCTGGCTGACATTGCCGGGGCAGCGGACTTGCTGATAGCGACCGTCCCCGCCGGTGCCGCTGACGCTTATGCCGAACGAGTGCGGCTGACTCATCAAGCGCCACCCGCCCTCCTTGACGTGGTGTACCACCCGTGGCCGACCCCGCTCGCGGCGGCGGCCGCGGCCGCGGGATCGGCCGTGGTGAGCGGCTACGCGATGCTCTTGCACCAGGCCGCCGCCCAGGTGGAGCTGATGACCGGCAAGCCCGCCCCCCTGGAGGCGATGCGCGAGGCCGGCGAGCGGGAACTAGCCCGCCGCGGGGTTAACCCCCGTCCGCTTCCCGGGTAACGCGGGACGTCCGCGCCGAACCGCCGGGACGCGTGCCTCTTGCCGCGGTGACGTCCGCCTTATCCCGATCCTCGCCACGGACACGGCCAAGGCCGCGTCGCTGGTCGACGTCGGGGTGACCGAGGGCAACCTCGCCGCCGTGGGACCGACCGGAATCGGCGTGTCGGCGCGGGCCGCGTCCCCGCACCAGCTCCGCCTTGGCAGCACGGTCGCGGTGATCGCCCCCAGCCGCCGGGCGGCCAAGCTCAACGTCCTGCAGGCGGTGACCACCGAGTAGCTCCCGCAGGCGACGCTTCTGTCACGACTGCCTGTGCTCTCTTCTGGCCGGGCCATGACTGGCGTACGTTGTGCGCATGACCCCGCAGGTGCAGTCGATGATCGCCGTGACCTACGTCAAGGACATCGACGCGTCGCGCGCCTTCTACGGCCTGCTCGGCTTTCGCGAGGGTGAGTCAGGTAAGGAGGGAACCTCCGCCTGGTCGATCATGCGGTGCGGCGACGTGGCCGTGCTGCTGGCCATGACCGAGCTGGCGTCGGCCCCTTCGCCGCTGCCGATGCTGTGCTACCTCTACTACGAGGACATCGGCCCGGTCACCGGCGCGCTTGACCAGGCCGGCGTGCCGGTGACCCGCACCGGGCATCCCCCGCACGCCCTCGGCGGCGAGGTGAGGGTACTCGACCCGGACGGCAACACCGTGCTCCTTGGCCAGCGAGAGCGCTCGCCCTCGCAGGCGCCTGCCGACGACGAAGGGGACATCCGGTTCTCCTTTCTGCGGGAGGCCGCCGTGCTCGTGGCCTCCCGCGGCGGCGCCCCGCGGGCCTGCGAGTTCACCGCCCGGGAGAGCGGCCGCTGCCCGGACCAGGCCGAGGTCAAGCTCGCCGACTCACTCGGCGACAGCGCGTGGTTCTGCCTGCCGCACGCCGAACAGGTGCTGGTGGCCGTGCCGACGGCCTTCATCGCCAGCCCCGACGACCGGGGCATCGCCGCGTTCCTGGCCGCGGCCGGCCGTTAACCCCGGGCCCGCGCCACCGCGTCCGGGTTGCCCCTATCCCGCGCCTTCTCCACGGCGTCCGCGCTGCGGGCGTCCCCGCGCTCGCGCAGCCCGGCGATCACGCCGTCCACGTCCGCGGCCGGCCGGTTCTGGCTGAGCTTCGCCTTCGCCTCGATCCTGGTGATCTCGAGCTCGATCCCGACGATGGCGCGCAGCTGCCCCTCGATGAAGTTCCGCGGCGCGTCATCGACCGACCAGGGATGATCCCGCTGGGCCTCATGCTTGCCGGTGAGCCGCCGCACCAGGTCCTCGGTCCACACCGGGTCGTCGTGCACCACCAGCCGCCCGTACACGTGCGCGGTCACGTAGTTCCAGGTCGGCACGACCCGCCCGTGCTCGGTCTTGGTCGCGTACCAGCCGGGGGAGATGTAGGCGTCCGGGCCGCGCACGATGGCGAGCGACTCGCCCGCCGCGCTCAGCTTCCACTGGTCGTTGCTGCGCGCGAGGTGCCCGTGCAGCGCCCCGTGCTGCCCGGCAGCGTTAGCCCCGCCTGGCGGCACGTAGATGAACGGCAGCATCGTCGCCACCAGCCCCTGCTCGGTCACGGTCACCAGGTCGGCGGCCCCGTGGTTACGCAGCAGCTCGTCGACCAGCGCCGCGTCGGGCGCGAAATGGGCAGGGATGTACATACGGCACTCCTTTCCCCCTCAGCGTAACCGGCCCCGGCTAGCTAACCTCCCGCAGCTGGACGGCACCCACGAGCAGACACATAGTGAAATAGCCGGAAACATGGCTGTCACCGGTTGAAATAGACGTGGAACAGCCGCTGTCTACCCTGGGGGTCGTGGCGGACATTTTCGATGGTTACCGGCTCGCCGAGGCCTGGGACGAGATGTTCGCGGCCCCCGGCAAGCCGCGCGCTGCCTACGACGCGCTGGTCTCGGTGCTCCAGCCGATGGACCCGGCCGAGCTGCGGTACCGCGCGGACCAGCTGGCCCGGGTATTCACCGACCGCGGCGTGACCTACGACTACGCGGGCGAGGAGCGGGCCATGCCCACCGACCTCATCCCGCGGGTCATCGACGCGGCGGAGTGGGACCTCGTGTCGCAGGGCGTCCGCCAGCGAGTCCGGGTCCTTGAGGCGTTCCTCGCCGACGTCTACGGCCCCGGGCGTGCCTTCGACGACGGCGTGCTGCCCTGGAGCCTCGTCGTCACCAGCGGGAAGTTCCGCCGGGAGGTGGCCGGGATCACCCCGCCCAACAACGTGCGGGTACACGTGGCCGGCATCGACCTCATCCGTGACGAGCAGGGCAAGTTCCGGGTGCTCGAGGACAACGTGCGGGTACCGTCCGGGGTCAGCTACGTACTGGAGAACCGGCTGGCCATGACCCGGCTGTTCCCCGCGCTGTTCAGCGACCAGAAGATCCACCAGGTGGACGAGTACCCGGCGCGGCTGCTGGCCGCGCTGCGCGCGGCGGCGCCGCCCGGCGCGGCCGACCCGTTCGTCGTGGTGCTCACCCCCGGCATGCACAACGCCGCCTACTTCGAGCACACCCTGCTCGCCCGGCTGATGGGGGTCGAGCTCGTCGAGGGCCGCGACCTGTTCTGCTGGCGCAACCGCGTCTACGTGCACACCACGCACGGCAGGCGCCCGGTCGACGTCATCTACCGCCGGGTGGACGACGACTGGCTCGACCCGCTGCACTTCCGCCCGGAAAGCCTGCTCGGCTGCCCCGGCCTGGTCAACGCGGCCAGGCGCGGCACCGTGACGATCGCCAACGGCATCGGCAACGGGGTGGCGGACGACAAGCTGATCTACACCTACATGCCCGACCTCACCCGGTACTACCTCGGCGAGGAACCCGTCCTCGACAACGTGGAGTCGTACCGCCTCGACGACCCTGACGTGCTCGGCTGGGTGCTCGGCGAGGCGGGCAACCTGGTGCTCAAGCCGGTCGACGGCGCGGGCGGGGCGGGCATCGTCATCGGCCCGCGCGCCACCGGCGAGGAGCTAGCCGCGCTCAGGGCCGAGGTCAGGGCCAACCCGCGGGGCTGGATGGCCCAGCGGCCGGTGGCGCTGTCCACCTCTCCGGTGCTCGTCGGCCAGAAGCTGGCGCCCCGGCACATCGACCTGCGGCCCTTCGCCGTCAACGACGGCGCCGACGTCTGGGTGCTGCCCGGCGGCCTCACCCGGGTCGCGCTCAACGAGGGCGAGCTCAAGGTGAACTCGAGCCTGGGCGGCGGGTCGAAGGACACCTGGGTACTCGACCGCGGGCGCACCGCGGAGCCGCTGGAAACGGCCAAGGACAAGCTGGCGATGGCGATGCCCGCCGCGGCGACCGCGCCGGAGCTTGACCCGCTGATCATCACGCGACAGGCCGGACCCGACCAGTGAACGGTAATGAACTGCTCAGCCGCATCGCGGAGACGATCTACTGGACCGGCCGCTACGTGGAGCGCGCCGACGACACCGCGCGGCTCATCGACGTGTACATCCACCGGATGCTCGGCGAGGCCGGCACGGACTCCGGCGCCGCCTGCCGCGCCCTGTTCGGCATCCTCGGCGTGCCCGTCGCGCCCGGCACCGAGCTCGATATCGACGTCGTGCTGTTCCGCCTGGTCTTCGAGCCGCAGTCGCCGAGCGCGATCGCCGGCTCGATGCTGGGCGCGCGGGCGGGCGCGCGCGGCATCCGCGAGGTCATCTCCAGCGAGATGTGGGAGTGCCTGAACGTCACGGCGCACTCGCTGGCCGGGCAGAAGCGCGCCGCCGAGCGGCTCGGCCCGCACGTGTACCTGCGCTACGTCAGGGAGCGGTCCGCGCTGTTCTTCGGCCTGGCCGACTCCACGATGAGCCACGACGACGCGTGGCGCTTCCTGGTACTCGGCCGCAGCCTGGAGCGCGCCGACATGACCGCCCGGCTGCTGCTCGCGCGGATGTCCGCCCCCGACGACCTCGGCTGGCCGGTGCTGCTGCGCGCCTGCGGCGCGCACGAGTCCTTCATCCGCACCCACGGCTGGGCCGCCGAGGCCTCCCGCGTCGCGGAGTTCCTGCTCCTTGACCGGCTCTTCCCGCGCAGCGTGGTGCACGCGCTCGCCACCGCGGAGGAGTGCCTGGCGGCACTGAGCCCGGGCCCGGTCCGGGCCGGGCTCGATGACCCGGCCCGGCGGCCGGTCGGGCGGCTGCGCAACCTCCTGGAGTACGCCGACCCGAAGCAGCTCACCGCGCAGCTGCCCGAGCTGCTGAGTACCTTGCAGGAGACCTGCGTGGACGCGAGCGAGGCGATCGCCCGGCGCTACTTCCAGTACCAGACCCCGGTCGCCTGGGAACGGGACGGCTGACGTGGGCTGGCGACTGCGCATCGAGCACACCACCAGCGTCAGCTACCCGGGCCCGGTGCTGAGCTCGTTCAACGAGGCCAGGATGACCCCGCTGACACTGCCGTCCCAGATCACCCACGAGGCCAGGGTGACGGCAGGCCCGGGCGTCCCCGTGTGGACGTACAACGACTACTGGGGCACCTACGTCTCCGTGTTCGACCTGCCCGAGCCGCACGAAGACCTGGTCATCCGCGCCACCGCCACGGTGGAGACCGAGCCGTTCGGCGGCGCGGGCACCACGGGGCGGCGGCCCTCCTGGGCCGAGCTCGGCGAGACGGCGGCCAACAGCAGGCTGCTCGAGTTCCTGCTGCCCACCCCGCTCACCACGGTGGCGGAACCGATCTCCGCCGCGGCGCTGGCCGAGATCGCCGGGCTGCCACCGGACGCGGCCGCGGCGGCGGTCTGCGCCCGCGTCCACGAGCACGTCACCTACCTGCCGGGCGCGACCGGCGTGCGCACCAACGCGCAGCAGGCCTGGGACAAGGGCAAGGGCGTCTGCCAGGACATGGCCCAGATCGCGGTCGCGCTGCTGCGCGCCGCCGGGCTGCCCGCCCGCTACGTCTCCGGCTACCTGCACCCGGACCCCGAGGCCGAGCCGGGCAGCACCGCCGTCGGCCAGTCCCACGCGTGGGTGGAGTACTGGGCGGGCGCGTGGACGCCACTCGACCCCACCAGCCTCGCCCCCGTCGGCGACCGTCACGTGGTCGTCGCCCGCGGCCGCGACTACGCCGACGTACCGCCGCTCAAGGGCATATATCACGGCCCGTCAGGCGGCGACATGAAGGTGACCGTCGAGCTCACCCGCCTCGCCTGAGATTTTCCCGAACGAGCTCGGTCTTCGTCCGCTCCGCCGGCCATCTCTCCGGGCGGGGTCAGCCACGGCCCACGGCCGCGTCAAGGATCTGGTCGACCACGGCGGTGACCGTCTCCTCGGCCGGCGGCCAGGGAAACACCGGCCGGGAGATCCGCAGGTTGACCGCGCCGTTCAGGAACTGCCACAGCAGCGCGGAGGCACGGAACGCCGGCCCGTCCGGGTCGTCCTTGTCGCCCGTGACGGCAATGCCTGTGTCACTAAGAGCAGCGGCGATCGCCGCGGTGCGCTGCTCGAACGCGCGCCGGCCAGGGATCTGTCGCAGGTCGGCCACCGGCGGCAGCGGCCTGGTGAACATCACCTGGTACAGGCCAGGGTTGGCCAGCCCGAACTCGCAGTAGGCAAGTGCCATCGCGCGCACCGCCTCGCGCGGCGTGGCGGCCGCGTCCCGCGCGGCCTGCTGCACGTCCGCTAGCTCGCTGAAGTGCTCCTCGGCGACCGCGAGAACCAGCGCGTCGGTGTCGGGGAAGTGCAGGTACACCGATGTCGCGGCGACGCCCACGGCGCGGGCGACGCCGCGCAGCGTGATCGGCGGTGCGGCCGGGTCGGCGAGCAGGCCGCTCGCCGCCTGGATGATGTCGGCGCGCAGCCGGTCGCCCTGGCCGCGCGGGTTGCGCCTGCGCTGGTGCGAGGTCTCGGTTGCCATAGCGAAAAGACTACACCGTTTGGCTACAAGCGTTGGGCTACACACATACATGTATTGTGCCGATCTCTATTGACGCCTGTAAGGCTACGGTCATACAGTCAATTCATAACCGAACGATCGTAGCCTTACGGGCGACCACACAAGGATCGGAGTAACCAGGATGTTCGCCATCACAAGCACCAAGCCGCCGGCGCCAGCCGGCACCCGAAAGACTCCCGCACCAGTACCCGCCAAGACGGGGCCGGCCGCACAGCCAGCCGTGTCTCGCCGCCGCTGGCTCACCCTCGCGGTGCTGTGCCTGTCGCTGCTTATCACGGTCGTGGACGCCACGATCGTCAACGTGGCGCTGCCCACCCTCGCCCGTGACCTGCGCGCGGGCACCGCCGGGCTGCAGTGGATCACCGACGCCTACACCCTCACCTTCGCGGCGCTGCTGCTGCTGGCCGGCGCGCTCGCCGACCGGTTCGGCAGGCACCGCGCGCTGGCCGTCGGCCTCGCGGTCTTCGCCGTCGGCTCGCTGACCGCCGCGCTCACTCGCACTCCCGCCGAACTGATCGCCGCCCGCGCGGTGATGGGCACAGGCGCCGCGTTCATCATGCCGGCCACGCTGTCCATCCTCAGCGGCGTGTTCACCGTTCCCGCCGAGCGGGCCAAGGCGATCGGCATCTGGTCCGCGGTCAGCGGGCTCGGCGTGGCGATCGGCCCAGTGGCCGGCGGCGTGCTGCTCGCGCACTTCGGCTGGGACTCGATCTTCCTCGTCAACCTGCCGTTGACCGCGCTCGCCCTGATCGCAGGCCACTGGCTGGTCCCTGCGTCCCTGGCACCACAGGCCAGGCGGCTCGACCCGGCGGGCGCGCTGCTGTCGGTCGCCGCGTTCACCATGCTGACCTGGGCGCTGATCGCCGCACCCGCGAGCGGCTGGCTGTCGGCCGCCACGCTGGCCCGGATGGGCGGCGCGGCCGTCCTGCTCACCGCGTTCGCCGCCAGCCAGGTCCGCAGCGACCACCCGATGCTGCCGGTCTCCCTGTTCCGCAACCCGCGGCTGGCCGGCGCGGCCGTCGCGCTGCTCGCGCTGTTCTTCGCCCTGTCCGGCGCGGTGTTCCTGACCACGCAGATCTACCAGCTCGTCCTCGGCTACAGCCCGCTCGCCGCCGGGCTGCGGGCGCTGCCGCCGGCGCTGACCCTGGCCGTGGCCGCCACCGCTGGCGCGCACCTGGCCAAGCGGACAGGCCCCCGGCTGCCGGTCACCGGCGGCCTGCTGCTGGTCACCGCGGGCCTCGCCTTCTTCGCCACCGCCACGGCCGGCGTCGGCTACCCGCACTACGTGCTCGCGATGGTCATGGTCTCGGCCGGCATCGGCCTGGCCATGTCCGCGGCTACCACGCTCACCATGGAGCAGCTGCCGTCGGCCCTGGCGGGCGTCGGCTCCGCCGTGAACGACGCCACGCGCAACCTGGGCAGCGTGCTCGGCGTCGCGGTCGTCGGCTCCATCACCGCCTCGGTCGCCGCCGGCCGGCTCGCAGTCCTTGGCGGCGCCGCCCACCCGCACGCCTTCGCCAGCGCGTTCATCGCCGGCAGCAACTACGGCGTGCTCGCCGCGGCGGCGCTGACCGCGGCCACCGCCGGCATCGCCCTGACGGCGCTGCGCGGGCCCAGTTCGCCAGCCGCCTCATGAGGCCCCAGCGGTCCCCGCGATCCCGTCACCCACGGGCGTCGCGGGGACCGCCGCGTTGCGCGCTCGGAAGCAGCGACCGCCCGCGCCGCTGCTGGCATACTTGCCGCATGGCCAGGCGAACGGCGAGAAGCGATGGCGGCGCCGAGCCGTCGGCCATGCTGCGGTCGCAGCACGCCGAGGCCACCCGCCGGGCCGTGCTCGACGCCGCGAAGTCCCTGTTCGGCAGGCAGGGCTACGCGCAGACCTCGGTCGACGAGATCGCGGACGCGGCCAGGGTCACCAAGGGCGCGGTGTACCACCACTTCGCGGGCAAGGAGGCGCTGTTCCGCGCCGTGTACGCGGAGGTGGAGACCGCCGCGCAGGCCCGCGTGCTGAGCGCGGGGACCGCGGGGATGGCGCCGGTCGACCAGATGGTCGCGATGATGAACGCCTACCTGGATGCCGCGCTCGACATGGAGATCCGGCGGATCACGCTCGTCGACGGGCCGGCCATCGTCGGTCAGGAACTCGACGACAACGCCGGGCAGCGGCCGGGATACACGGCGACGCGGGCGTTCCTCGCCACGGCCATAGCGCGCGGCGAGATCATAGAGCTCGACCCCGACGCGCTCACCGGCCTGCTCGGCGGCATGGCGTGGGTGGCCGGCCTGCTCATCGCGCGCGCCGGCGACCCCGACGTGACCAGGATCGCGCTCGGCCGCGCACTCGACGCGATGCTGCACGGCCTGGCCCCGCACAAGAACCCGGCCCGAAGCGACGACCCGGCCTGAAGCGACGACCCGGCCCGAAGCGACCACCCGGCCCGAAGCGACCACCCGGCCCCCGGCAAGGGCCCAGCCCGAAGCAACCACCCCGCCACGGGCAACAGGAAGTAAACCCCCCGCGCCCCGAGGCTTGCCCATTTGACATACCAAGAGTATGTTTTATACCTATGGAATCCGGAACGCTGAAAACCCGCCTCGGCCCCGTGGCCTGGCAGTCGGCCGGTCGCGGTCCCGCGCTCGTCTTCTTCGCCGGCGCGCTCGCGAACCATGACCTGTGGCGCGACGTCATCGCAAGGCTCGACGACCGTTACCGCTGCATCACGGTCGACCTTCCGCTCGGCTCGCACCCCGTGCCGCTCGCGCCGGGCGCGGACCGGTCGGCCACGTCGCTCGCCCGGCTGCTTCTCGACTGCCTCGACCTGCTCGACGTGCGCGACGCCACCGTGGCCGTCAATGACACGGCGGGCGGGCTGCTGCTGCTGTCGCTTGCCACCGGGCATCAGGCGCTGGGCCGGATCGGCCGGCTGGTGCTGACCAACTGCGAGAGCTACGACCAGTTCCCGCCCGATGCGCTTAAGTGGGCGTCGACGGCATGCCGGACGTTCCCAAGGGTCGCCAGGGCCATGATCCGGCTGCAGCTGAGCTTGCAGGCCGCCCTGCGGCGTAATCCAGCCACCGTCACCGCGAGCGAACTCGACCGCGGCCGGGCGGAATCCTTCTTCGGCCCGGCCAGGCGCGATCGCGGGGTGGCTGGGGACCTGGTCGCGGCCATGGCGGGCTTCCGCCCGCGACTCCTCATCGACGCTGCCGCGGTGATCCCGGAGTTCGACCGGCCGGTGCTGCTGATCTGGGGGGAGCGGTGCAAGTTCTTCCCCGTGTCCCGGGCGCGGCGGCTCGCGGCGGATTTCCCGCAGGCCACGCTAATCACCGTTCCAGAAGCCAAGACCTGGGTTCCCGTCGACAACCCGGCCGCCGTGGCCGGCGCCATCGCCGAGTTCGTGCCCGCGCACCACGCGGCGTGAGCCGGCCCGTCAAGGCCTGGTATGCGGGCGCCCGCCTAGCGGGTGGCCGGCGGGCGTCGCTTGCGCCAGGTGGCGTTCAGGGAGGGGATCCCGGGGCCGGCGGGGGCGTTGAGTTGCCTGTTACCCGCCCACTCGCACCGTCGGGGCATTTCGTGAAGAATTTCGGTTTTGTGAAGGGTTAGTGGCGTGATAGCGCCACTAACCCTTCATGATCATGGTCCTGCGCGGCGAGGCTGGTGCCGTTGGGATCCGTGGTGTTCAGGGTGTTCGCTCGTTGACGTTCCTGGCGCCCTTCTCCGTTGTCCCGCCTTCGTCAGCGCCGCCATGAGAGGTTTGAGCCCAAAATATTTGACCTCAAACCTCTCATCGTCGATACTGAAGCGTGCCTTCAGGGGACTCCGAGCACGCGAGCGCCGTCGCGCCCGGGGGAGCGGCGACAGGGCCGCTGCCCGCCGGGGCGGTCCCCTGCGCGCCCATCGGGCCGGACGGCAACCCGATCGACTGGGGGAAGTGGCCGGGCGGGCTGATCACGTTCCCCGGCGACGTACCGCTGCACGGGCTGGTGCTGGCCGCTACCCGGCTCCTCGGTGCCTACGGCCAGCAGACCGTGAACGCGGCCGGGCTGAAGGTCAGCATGGCCGGCCTGGGCGTGCTGCGGGCGCTGATGGCCAGGGACGGCCTGAAGTCGACCGAGGTCGCCGAGCAGGCCTGGTCCACGCCCGGCACCGTCACGAGCGTCGTGAATACCCTGGTCAAAGACGGCTTCGTCGAGCGCAGGCCCGACGGGGCCGACCGCCGGGTGGTGCGGCTCTACATCACCGACTCGGGCCGCGCCCTGATCTCCTACTACGTCCCGCAGGCGGCCGCCCGGTGGCGTAAAGCGTTCGACTTCGTGGACGAGGCCGACGAGGCTGTCGTCCGGGGGTTCTTCATCCAGATGATCGATCATCTGAGCCAGCTACTGCGAGAGGAACGCGGCGCATGACGACCGTGACCGCGCGGGCCAAGGACCAGGGATCGCCGGGGGTGACGTCGGCGATCAGGACCGAGGGCCTGCGCAAGACCTATAAGTCAAGCCGGGGTGACGTGGAGGCGGTGCGCGGCATCGACCTGGACATTCCCCAGGGGGAGTTCTTCGGCCTCCTCGGGCCGAACGGCGCGGGCAAGTCCACCACCATCGGCATGCTCAACACGCTGGTCGCACCGACCGGCGGCCGGGCCTGGGTGGCTGGCTACGACGTCACCAAGGACACGGTGGCGGTGAAGCGGCGGATCGGCGTCGTCACCCAGAACAACACCCTCGACATGCAGCTGACGGTGGCGGAGAACCTGGAGTTCCGCAGCCGGTTCTTCGGGCTGCCCACGGGGGTCGCGGCCAGGCGGGCGGCGCAGCTCATCGACGCGTTCGGGCTGACCGACCGGAAGAACGCGATGGCCGACCAGCTCTCCGGCGGCCAGGCCCGCCGCCTGATGATCGCCCGCGCCCTGGTCCACCAGCCCGACGTGCTGTTCCTCGACGAGCCCACCGCGGGCCTCGACCCGCAGACCCGGGTCAACCTGTGGGACATCCTCGAGGTGCTGCATGCGCAGGGCCAGACGATCCTGCTGACCACGCACTACATGGAGGAGGCGGAGGCGCTCTGCGACCGCATCGCGGTCGTCGACCACGGCAAGATCCTCGCCGAGGGGACACTCGATGCGCTGCTCGCCGACTCGGGTGCGCAGACGGTCGTCACCGTCCGCTACGAGGAGCAGGTGCCCGACGGGCTGGCCGAACGGGCCGGCCTGGCCGAGCGGCCCGGCGTCACCAAGGTGGAGGCCGACGGCGACCAGCTCCGCGTCTTCGCCGCCGACCCCGAGGGCGTGCTCGGCGACCTGGTGAGCATCGGTGCCGCCAACGGGCTGCACGTCCGCGACGCCACCCAGGCGAAGCCGAGCCTGGAAACCGCCTTCCTCGCCCTGACCGGCCGCGAGTACCGGGAGTAGACCATGGCCATCACAGCCAACAAGCGACCCGGCAAGCCCGCCGACATCGGCTCCGCGTCCGGCGACGACGCCCCGGTCGCGGCATCGGTCGCCGCGCTCATCACCGACGCGCCGGTCCCGCACCCCACCTTGTGGAAGACGTTCGCCGCGATGATGGCGCGCGAGTTCCGCGTCCTCGGCCGGAACGCCCCGTCCACGTTCATCCGCGCGGTCCTGCAGCCGCTGCTGTTCGCGTTCGTCTTCGCCTACGTCATGCCCAAGATCGGCAGCGGCTTCTCGGTCGCCCCGAGTGCGGCAGGCGGCGGCGCCATCAACTTCGCCACGATCCTGGTACCCGGCCTGATGGGCTCGATGTTCCTCATGCAGGGCATGTTCGGCACGACGATGCCCCTGATCATGGAGTTCTCCTGGCAGCGCACGATCGAGGACCGGGCCCTCGCGCCGGTCCCGATCGGGGTCCTGGCCATCCAGAAGATCACCGCGGGCGCGATCCAGGCGTTCATCGGCGCCGCGATCGTCTTCCCGGTCGTCTACTGGGTGCACGCCCCCGGTCAGGGCCCGCACGTGCACGTGAATAACTGGTTCCTGCTCGCCGTGGTCATGGTCTTCTCCGCGACGCTGACCGCGTCGCTCGGCCTGTGGCTCGGCACGGTCGTCGACCCGCGCAAGATCCAGATGATCTTCGCCGTCATCCTGCTGCCGATCACCATGCTCGGCTGCGTCTACTACCCGTGGTCAGCGCTGCACGCCATCCGCTGGCTGCAGATCATCACGCTGATCAACCCGATGGTCTACATGACCGAGGGCCTGCGCGCCGCCCTGACCCCCGGCCTCGGCCACATGGCGCTGTGGGCGATCCTGCTCGCCCTGGTCGGCGGCACCCTCGTCTTCGGCACCATGGCCGTCCGCACCTTCCGCAACCGCGTCATCAACTAACCCGGTGTCTCCGCGCCGCGAACGGTCGCAGGCGGCGGGGTGTCCACGCGCGCTCGTCCAGCCCGGCTGCCCAGAGATAGTGGATGTTCGGGCACATCCGGGTGTGCCTGAACATCCACTATCATCGCCCACCGCCGCCCTCGACCTGATAACAGCAACAAGCGCCCCGCGCCCGCCTGTACCCGCGCCCCGCGCCCCGCGCCCGCCTGTACCGCGCCCGGCGCCCGCCCGTACCCGCGCCCGGCGCCCGCCTGTACCGCGCCCGGGGCCCGCCCGTACCCGCGCCCGGCGCCCGCCTGTACCGCGCCCCAGCCATCCCGCGCCCGCCACCCTCGCCATCTCGCAGATAACAGCAAGAATTCGGCCAAACGGGGGCGCGTCGCCCCATTGACCGCCCGCTGCGCCGTCGAGGCCCGTAGGACGGGAATACCCACGCGCCGCCAAGTGCTGCTACTGTTGTCAGTGACCAGCCTGGTACGCGGTGCGTGCCAGGCGTGCAAGCGGAGGACCACCTCCCACCTGGCCGGCTCGCGGGTCGGCGGGTTCGCACGGCGCTCATCTCAGCCTAACTGGCGGGGATCGCGTCGTCGGTGTGGTAGCCCCGCGGCACACGGTGCCTGGCGGGGCTTTTCTCGTCGGGCCTGGTCACGCACGGCACGACCTGCCCGCAAGGCAGGGCGGGCCACTGCCCGACAGGCAGAGCGGTCGCCGGACAAGGCCGGCGACGACAGAACATGATGAACCTGTGGAGGTCACATCAGCGCCGAAACGCGTATCAATGACCGGATTCGCACACCTGAGGTCCGGCTTGTCGGCCCGAAGGGCGAGCAGATAGGGATCGTCTCGATCAACGAGGCGCTCCGGATGGCCCAGGAGGCCGACCTCGATCTCGTCGAGGTTGCCCCGACCGCGCGGCCGCCGGTCTGTAAGCTCATGGACTACGGAAAGTTCAAGTACGAGTCCGCGGTCAAGGCCCGCGAGTCGCGCAAGAACCAGACGCAGACCATCGTCAAGGAGATCAAGCTCCGCCCGAAGATCGACCCGCACGACTACGGCACCAAGAAGGGCCACGTCGAGCGGTTCCTCAAGGCGGGGGACAAGGTCAAGGTGACGATTATGTTCCGCGGTCGCGAGCAGTCCCGCCCCGAACTCGGCTTCCGGCTGCTGCAGAAGCTGGCGGACGACGTCACCGAACTTGGTTTCGTCGAGTCGCAGCCCAAGCAGGACGGCCGGAACATGATCATGGTGATCGGCCCGCACCGGCGCGCGCCCGAGCGCAAGGCCCCGCAGGCACCCGCGCAGCCGCGCCCGGTGCCGAGCCCGCGCAGCGAGGCCCGCGCCCCGGTCGCCGCCGAGACCCCGGCTGAGACTCCGGTCGAGACCCCGGCTCAGGCGCCGACCGACGCGTAGAGGTTTACCCCCGGCTACCGGGGACAGGGCGGAACGGCCCCGCACTCGCGGTGCGGGGCCGCTCCGCGAGGCAAAGCTGCCCCCGGGCGGCGAAAACGAGGAGACGACGGCGACCATGCCGAAGATGAAGACGCACAGCGGCGCCGCCAAGCGGTTCAGGATCACCGGCAGCGGCAAGGTAATGCGGCGGCGGGCCAACCGGCAGCACCTGTTCGAGCACAAGTCCTCCCGCGTCACGCGGCGGCTTTTCGACGAGGTCGTGATGGCCAAGGCCGACGTCCGCGAGATCAAGCGCCTGCTCGGCAAGTAACCGAACCTAGTAACCGCAGCCCAGAGGGAGATTGAACGATGGCACGCGTCAAGCGTTCGGTGAACGCCAAGAAGAAGCGCAGGGTTGTCCTCGAGCGCGCGAAGGGGTACCGCGGCCAGCGGTCCCGGCTCTACCGCAAGGCCAAGGAGCAGGTCCTCCACTCGATGACCTATGCCTACCGCGACCGCAAGGACCGCAAGGGCAACTTCCGTCGGCTGTGGATCCAGCGCATCAACGCCGCCGCGCGGGCGAACGGGCTGACCTACAACCGCTTCGTCCAGGGTCTCAAGGCGGCGGGCGTCGAGGTCGACCGGCGGGTACTCGCCGACCTCGCCGTGACCGACGCGGCGGCCTTCGCCGCGCTGGTCGAGGTGGCCCGCGCCGCGCTGCCCGAGACCGTCGGCGCGGCAGCCTGAGCCGTCCCGCACACACCGGGTGACCGTGTACGCAAGCGCCAGCCTGGCGCGGGTCAGGGCGGCCCGCCGGCTGACTAAGCGGGCGCTGCGCCAGCAGGACCGCGCCTTCCTCGCCGAAGGTCCGCAGGCGGTAGCCGAGGCGCTAGGAACTGGCGCTTGCGTACGCGGCATCTTCGTGACCACGCCCGCGCAGGCGCGGCACGCGGGCCTGATCGCGCGGGCGGCGGACGCCGGCATCGACGTCCAGGTGGTCAGCGGCGAGGTGATGGGCGAACTCGCCCAGACCGTCACCCCGCAGGGCCTGCTGGCGGTCTGCGACTTCGTCGACGTGCCCCTTGCCCAGGTCACCGCGGCCCGCCCGGTCCTCGTCGCCCTGCTTGCCAACATCCGCGACCCGGGCAACGCGGGCACCGTGCTGCGCGCCGCCGACGCGGCGGGCGCCGACGCGGTGATCTTCACCGACGCCTCGGTGGACGTCTACAACGGCAAGTGCGTCCGGGCGAGCGCGGGCAGCCTCTTCCACCTGCCGGTCGTGGCGGGGGTCGGGCTGCCGGCCGCGGTCGCCGCCCTGCGAGAGGCCGGCCTGCGGGTTCTCGCCGCCGACGGCCGGGGGGCGAGCACCCTCGACGACCCGCGCACCCGGGCCGCGCTGCGCTCGCCGACCGCGTGGCTGTTCGGCAACGAGGCCTGGGGGCTTCCCGGTGACCTGCTGGCGCTCGCCGACGAGTCAGTCGCCGTGCCGATCTACGGCCGTGCGGAGTCGCTCAACCTCGCCGCCGCCGCGGCGGTATGCCTCTACGCCTCCGCGCAGAGCCAGCGCGCCGCCGCTCAGTAGCCACCCGGGGGGACGACCCCCCGTACCCCCGGTGCGCGCCCGATGGCTTCGCCAGCGTATCGGACGCGCGGTCGGCACCCGGGGGGACGACCCCCCGTACCCGTTAATGCGTCACGTCATCTCCGCGAAGCATTATGATTACGTCGCGTTGCGCGCCGCATGATGGGCGGAACATCCTCGCATAGGGTATTTGCGCTGTGACATAGCGAAATCCCGGGGTAGGGTACTGTCGTGCGAGTGGGCAAACGCGCTAAAGTCTGATCACATTCCGTCACCCGCATCGTGGTCGAGCCGACAAATACGCACGGTCCGCGATGCGCCCCCAGTTGGACGGAGGCGTAAGCCGTGGAGGACAACCGACCGGGCCGGCGGGCAACCGGCGGGTCCCGGCGTGCCAGCGGCACGCCGGCCGCCACGCCGGCTGAGCGGCCTGCACGGTCATCTCCCGGGGGCACCCTTCGCGGCGGTACCGGGCCGCTGACGGCGAGCGAGCTCGCCGAGGCCCAGTCGCTGCTCGCCAACGAGCTGCCCGACGGCCTCGTGGTGGCCGACGACGCGGGCCGCGTGGTGGTGTTCAACCGGGCCGCCGCCCGGCTCACCGGCATCGCGGCGGAGGAGGCCACCGGCAAGTACGTCTACGACGTGCTGCCCTTCAGGGACGAGGACAGCCGCGACTGGTGGATGTGCGTCGACCCGTACAACGGCCTCGCCACCAGGTCCAGGCACCCTGAGCGCAGCCTGTTCCTTGCCGACGGCCAGGCGGGGGGTTACCCGGAGTCGTCCCCCCGCGGCGACACCGAGCTGCTCGTCTCGGTCGGCTACGTGCGCGATTCCCGCTCCGGCCCGGTTCGCCGCCTGGTGATCACGCTGCGCGGCGCGCAGCAGCGCGCCCGGCTCGAGCGCAGCCGGGCCGAGCTCGTCTCCACGGTCGCGCATGAGCTGCGCGCCCCGCTGACATCGGTCAAGGGGTTCACCGCCACGCTGCTCGCCAAGTGGTCGCGGTTCAGCGACGACCAGAAGCGGGTCATGCTCGAGACGGTCAATGCCGACGCCGACCGGGTGACCAGGCTGATCACCGAGCTGCTGGACGTGTCCCGCATCGAGTCCGGCCGGATGGAGGTGCGGCGGCAGCTGGTCGACGTTCCCGAGCGGGCACGCAAGATCATCGCCGGCCGGGTCGCCTCCGGTGAGCCTGAAGACCGGTTCATGCTGGACGCCGCGCATGATCTTCCCGAGACCTGGCTGGACGCCGACAAGATCGACCAGATCCTCGGCAACCTCGTGGAAAACGCGGTCAGGCACGGGGCTGGTATCGTGTCGGTCGTGGTACAGCGTGCGCGGGGAGCAGGTGATCAGGGCGAAGCCATCACCGTGTCCGTGCGCGACCAGGGCGAGGGCATACCGCCGGAGATGTCCGTCCGGGTGTTCCGCCAGTTCTGGCGGGGCAAGCGCCGTGGCGGGACCGGCCTTGGCCTGTACATCGTGAAGGGCCTCGTCGAGGCGATGGACGGCGATATCACGGTGACCCGTGCGCCCGGCGGCGGCGCCGAGTTCCGATTTACCCTGCCCGCGGGCATCCCCATCGCGTTATCGCGGCAACCGCCGCGGCGCGCGAGGCGAGCCCGGCGGGCGCACCCCGGCCAACGCCGCGAGCCGGTAGGGTCATGACTGCTGGACGAGGCAGCATCCTTCCGTTCGGTATGACTCTTAACGCTCACCGTCGCGGGCCTTCCAGCTGGCTGATCACCCTGAGGAAGCGACTTACCGATGTCCGCACCGAACAAGAACTACGACCCGGTAGAGGTGACCGCCTTGACCGCCGATGAGGTTGAGCGCGCGACGCAGGCCGCGCTCACGGCGATAGCCGCCGCGAAGACCCTGGACGCGCTCAAGGAAGCGCGGCTCGCGCACGCCGGGGACAAGGCGCCGCTGTCGGCGGCGCGGGCCGAGATCGGGGCGCTGCCGCCGCAGGCCCGCGCCGACGCGGGGCGCCGGGTCGGCGCCGCCACCGCGCAGGTCAGGGAGGCGCTCAAGCAGCGCCAGGAGCAGCTCGAGCACGAGCGCGACGAGCAGGTGCTCATCACCGAGCGGGTCGACGTGACCCTGCCCTACGACCGCCAGCCGGCCGGCGCGCGGCACCCGGTGACCATGATCGCCGACAAGCTGTCCGACGTGTTCGTCGCGATGGGCTACGAGGTCGCCGAGGGACCCGAGGCCGAGGCCGAGTGGTACAACTTCGACGCGCTCAACATCCCGCCGGACCACCCGGCCAGGGAGATGCAGGACACCCTGTTCATCGCGCCGCCCGACGGCTCACCGCCCGGCGCCCGGTCCGGCATGGTGCTGCGCACCCACACCTCCCCGGTGCAGATCCGCAGCCTGCTGACCCGGCCGCTGCCGCTCTACGTGGTGAGCCCGGGGAAGGTGTACCGGAACGAGGCGCTCGACGCCACCCACCTGCCGGTCTTCTACCAGATCGAGGGCCTGGCGGTGGACGAGGGCCTGACCATGGCCGACCTGCGCGGTGCCATCCAGGCGTTCGTCGACACGCTGTTCGGCGCCGGGCTGCGCACCCGGCTGCGCCCGGACTACTTCCCCTTCACCGAGCCGTCCGCCGACGTGTCCATGGAGTGCCACGTCTGCCGCGGCGAGTCCACCAAGCCGGGCGCCGACCCGTGCCGGGTCTGCCGGTCCATGGGCTGGATCGAGATCGCGGGCTGCGGCATGGTCAACCCGCGCGTGCTCGTCGCCTGCGGCATCGACCCGGACCGGTACAGCGGGTTCGCGTTCGGGCTGGGCATCGAGCGGTCGCTGATGCTCGCCAACGGCATCAACGAGATCCGCGACACCTACGACGGCGACGTGCGGTTCAGCCGGGCATTCGGGATGGAGATCTGACGATGCGGGTACCAGTTTCGTGGCTGCGGGAGTACGCGCCCGTCCCCGAGCCCTACGACGCGCTCGAGGTCGGCCGGCGGCTGACCCAGGCCGGCCTCGAGGTCGAGGCGGTCGAGCAGGCCGGGCACGACGTGCACGGCGTGCTCACCGCGCAGGTGATCACCATCGAGGAGCTGACGGAGTTCAAGAAGCCGATCCGCTACTGCCGGGTCGCCGTCAGCGACGCCGAGCTCACCGCCGACCCGGCGACGCTGACCGGCGTCATCTGCGGCGCCGTCAACTTCAAGGAAGGCGACCGGGTCGCCTTCGCCGCCGTCGGGGCCATGCTGCCCGGCGGCTTCGAGATCACCGCGGCGAAGAAGTACGGCCGGACGTCGCAGGGCATGATCTGCGCGGTCGACGAGCTCGGCATCGGCGAGGACCACTCCGGCATCCTCGTCCTGCCGCCGGACACGCCGCTCGGCGTGGACTTCGCGGAGTACGCGGGGCTGCGTGACGACGTGCTCGAGATCACCGTGACCCCGGACCGGGGTTACGCGGTGTCCGTCCGCGGCGTCGCGCGGGAGCTCGCCAGCGCCTACCAGGTCCCCTTCACCGACCCGGCGCAGACCTTCGTGCCCGGCGAGGACGCGTCCGGCATCGACGCGCCAGCTGGCACCGCCGACGCCGAGACGGGGAACAGGGATGGCAGCACGGGCCCGTGGCCGGCCGAGATCGGGGACCCGACCGCCTGCGACCGGTTCGTGCTGCGCGAGGTGCGCGGCCTCGACCCGCGCGCACGGACGCCGCTGTGGATGCAGGTCCGGCTGGCCCGCTGCGGCCACCGCAGTGTCTCGCTCGCCGTCGACGTGACCAACTACCTCATGATCGAGCTCGGCCAGCCGCTGCACGCCTTCGACCGGGCCAAGCTGCACGGCACCATCGTCGTGCGGCGCGCCCGCCCCGGCGAGACGCTGACCACGCTGGACCACGTCACCCGCACGCTGCACGCCGACGACATCCTCATCACCGACGACACCGGCCCGATCTCCATGGCGGGCACGATGGGCGGCCTGGCGACCGAGATCGACGACGACTCCACCGACATCGTCATCGAGGGCGCGCACTTCAGCGACACCGGGACCGCGAAGATGTCCCGCCGTCACCGGCTGCACTCCGAGGCGTCCTACCGGTTCGAGCGCGGCACCGACCGGGAGCTGCCGCTGCGCGCTACCGCGCGCGCGGCCGCGCTGCTGGCCAGCCTCGGCGGCGCGACGATCGTGCCGGGCGCCACCCACGCGCAGGTGCCGGTCACGCCGGTGAGCATCAGCATGGCGGCCGACTACCCGGACCGGGTGGCCGGCGTCGTCTACGGCATGGACACGGTCGTCGCCCGCCTCCAGGAGGTCGGCTGCGAGGTGCGCTCCACGCAAGCCGGCCAGGCGCCGACGATCGCGCCCTGGCGCGCTCGCGCACCCGAGCCGCCGGCCGGCCACGACCCTGCCCGTAACCACGGGGCTCACGACCACGGGGGCAGCCACGACCGCCAGCTCACGGTGCTGCTGGTCACCCCGCCGTCGTGGCGTCCCGACCTGACCGACCCGGCCGACCTGGCCGAGGAGGTCATCCGCCTGGAGGGCTACGGCAACGTCCCGGTCCGCCAGCCGCGCGCCACGGCGGGCCAGGGCCTGACCGAGCGGCAGCAGGCACTGCGGGCGATCGCTCGCACGCTCGGCGCCGCGGGCTTCGTCGAGGTGCACTCCGACCCGTTCGCCCCGGCGGACGAGGCGGACAGCCTCATGCTCGCGCCGGAGGACCCGCGCCGCCCCGCGGTCAAGGTCGCCAACCCGCTCAGCGAGGACCAGCCGCAGCTGCGCACCACCCTGCTGCCCGGCCTGTTCCGCACCCTGGTGCGGAACGTGGGCCGCGGCTTCCCCGACACCGCCCTGTTCGAGACCGGCCAGGTATTCCTGCCGCGCCCCGGCGCACCGGGCATCGCGCCGATCCTCGCCACCGACCGGGGCCCCACCGAGGCGGAGCTCGCGACGCTCGCCGCCGCGCTGCCCGACCAGCCGCCGCGAGTGGCGGGGGTGCTCGCGGGCAGCCGCGAGCTGCCCGGCTGGTGGGGACCTGGACGCGCAGCGGCGTGGGCCGACGCCATCGAGGCGGCGCGCTCGGTCGGCGCCGCCACCCACCTGGCCTTCGAGGTCCGGGCGGCGGCCGAGGCGCCCTGGCACCCGGGCCGGTGCGCCGCGCTCTACGTGCACGGCTCCTCCGGCGGCGAGTGGCTGGCCGGCCACGGGGGCGAGCTGCACCCCCGGGTGATCGCGGCGTACGGGCTGCCGCCGCGGACCAGCGCGTTCGAGCTCGACCTGGCGGTGCTGTCCGCGGCCGCGGCGGCGGCCCCGCCGGTCCACGGCCCGGCGCTGTCCGCGTACCCGCTCGCCACCCAGGACGTGGCGCTCGTGGTGGCGGAAGAGGTGCCCGCCGCGGAGGTGGCGGCCGCCTTGCGCGCCGGAGCGGGCGAGCTGCTCGAGGACCTGCGGCTGTTCGACGTCTACACCGGCGCGCAGCTCGCCGCGGGCCGCAAGTCGCTCGCCTACACGCTGCGGCTGCGCGCGCCGGACCGCACGCTCACCGCCGCGGAGGCGACCGCCGCCCGCGACGCCGCGGTGAGCGAGGCCACCCGGCGCACCGGCGCGGTGCTCCGGGCCTGAGCAGGCCCCCGGGCTCGCCGCCGCGAGGACCAGGAAGTCCAAGGTCAGCCAGAACGGAAGCGTGTTACACCGCCCGGCCCGCCGCAGCTCAGCGCGGCGGGCCGGACGCGTTATCGCCTATGCCCAGCCGGTGGTTCCCATCCCGTCCTCCTCTCGACGGACGGCAATTGGCCCCGATATGCCTCATATGATGCCATTTAATCGGATGGCGTTTCTGGTGATTGCGCTGCCCTGTCGGCCGTCGGGCGTCGACGGCGCGCCGCGGCGGCGGCTGGAAGGGTAACATTTTGATCACGGACGGCAAGCACCCGAGGGCACTCGCGTGACTGCAATCGCTTGCAGCACAGGCATTTCGCCGCCTCCGTCCGCAATCACGGCCATCGCCGCACTCCCGGTGGGTAGTCATGTTTTGACTGTGTGCACGTGCATTTTGTGACAATGTGGGGTTAGCACCGTACGTAGCGCTATCCGGCGGGGTGGGCCTGGATGGCAGCGGAAGAGCACAGTGCATGTCGGGGAGGTCAAATGGTTCACGGGGGCCGCGCCGTGTTCACGCACGGGATGCCGCGCGTCCGGGAGTGGGCGCTGTGGTCGCTGCCTCGTCCGCTCATGGTCTTGTGCTGGGCCGTGACCTGTGTGTACCTGGCCTGGATCGGCGAGCGCGCGGCCGGCTTCCGGTTTGACCTGGCGGACGTCGCCCTGTTCGCCGCGCTGCTCGGCTGCGGCGCCTTCTCGGTGGAGATGGCCCGCCGCGCGAGCGAGCCCGCGGGCGTGGTGAAGGACGTCTACGCGGTCTGGGAGCTGCCGATCGTCTTCCTCCTCCCCGGCCTGTACGCGCTGGTCGCGCCGGTGCTGCGGATCAGCCTCACCCAGTGGCGGGTCAAGCGGGCGCCCGTGTACCGGCGGGTGTACACCGCGGCGGCGATCGGCATCGCCTACGGCTGCGCGCGCCTCGTCTTCATGGCCCTGCTGCCGGCCGGCAGCCACTCGCGCCAGTACCTGTGGAGCCACACCGCCATGTGGCTGGTCGCCGCGGGCGCCGGCGCGCTCACCCAGTGGGCGGTCAACCAGGCGCTCATCCTCGGGGCGTACAAGCTGGAGAACCCGGCGGCCAGGGTCAGGGACGAGCTGCTCGCCCGGGAGACGCTGCACAACGACGCGACCGAGCTGTGCGCCGCGCTGCTCGTCGCCGTGGGCATGACGATCAGCGACCTCACGCTGATCGTCGCGCTGCCGCTCGCCACGCTGCTGCAGCGCTCGTTCCGGCACGCGCAGCTGCTCAACGAGGCCCGCGCCGATGCTAAGACGGGGCTGCTCAACGCGGCGACCTGGGAGCGCGAGGCGGCGGCGGAAGTCGCCCGGGCGATCCGTACCCGCTCGCCGCTCGCGGTCGCCCTGCTCGACCTGGACCGGTTCAAGCAGATCAACGACACCCACGGGCACCTGGTGGGCGACGACGTGCTGCGCGCCGTCGCCGGCCTGATGACCAGCGTGCTGCGCGAGTACGACGTGGCCGGCCGGTTCGGCGGTGAGGAGTTCGTGATGCTGCTCCCGCAGACCCGCGCACCGGACGCGCTGCGCATCGCCGAGCGCGTGCGCGCGCACGTCGCGCGGCTGCCGGTTACCGCGCCGGGCGGCGAGCGCATCCCCGTCACGGCCTCGATCGGGGTCGCGGCGCTTGACGCCGGGTCGAGCAGGCAGCTGTCGCAACTGCTCGCCGCGGCGGACGCCGCGCTGTACCGGGCGAAGGCGTCAGGCCGGGACCAGGTGCAGATGATCAGCACCAGCCGCGGGCTGAGCGCGGTCCGTCCCGGCGGCGACCGCGACGCGGACGCCGACGGGCTCTGGCACCGCGCGCGGCGGCGGCCGCCAGCCGAGCTGGCGGGCGGGCACGGCGGCGACGCGGTACTCGCCAGCACGGGGGTGGCCAGCACGGGGCTCGCCGGCACGGGGCTCGCCGGCACGGGGCTCGCCAGCACGGGGCTCGCCGGCACGGGGCTCGCCAGCACGGGTCGCCCCGCCCGCGGACGTCAGCTGCCCGCGGACGCCGACGATCCCGTGGACGCCGACGGCAGCGAAAGCACCGCGAGCACCGAGGTGCTCGCGTTGTGACACTCCGACGCGTTCCCGGTGCGCAGCACCTCTTGCGTCGGGTACGACTCGCAGGTCCAGCCGTCAACCGCCACCGGCGCGCCGCCGCCGTTGCCCTGCAGGTCGCCCGCCTTGATCGCGGCCGCGTAGTCCGCCTCCACCCGCAGCGCGGTCGCGCAGTCCACGGTTCCCTTGGCCACCATGATCACCACGGGCACGCCCACCGCGGTGCGCGTGTGGCCGCAGGACGTCCCGGCGGCCCCGGGCGCCGGCCCCGACGAGCAGCCGGCCAGCAGCAGGACGAGCGCTGGCACGACCGGCGCCGCACCGCGCAGCGCCGCGCCTGGCACGGCCCGCTGCACCCGGACGGCCACCGCCCGCTGCGCGGCCGCGCCGTCCGGTCCCGGTGCCCGGACGAGCTTGCGCAGGCGGGGCCGGCGCGACCCATGCACGCTGATCGTCACAGCAGCGCCCTTCCACGACAGTCGCGCTCCGTCGCGCATCCGCCACTCGTCTTGACAGCCCACCCTAGCGGCTGCGCGACGGAGCGCGGCGCGGGGTACGCGGTGACGGCGGCGGTCACCGGCGGCCACCGGGCCATCCTGGGCCGGCCACCCGGGCCTCTCTAACACCAGCAACCCCGCACAGATCATCACCACAGCTTAAAACCATGATCATGAAGGGTTGTACGTGTCGGCACGCCTAAAAGCCTTCCCAACACCAAAACCCTTCCGAAAAAAACGCCTTGCCAGGTAAGATGCACGGTACCACCGCGCTCACCATGCTCGCTGTCCTCCCTGTCCCCTCCCTGCGCGCCGCCGGGGCACCCGTCACCGGACGGGGTGGCCGGAATGTCACCGCCCTCGGCTATGGTGGCCCGGCAGGAGCAGCGAAGGGGCGTGGACGTGACGACCAAGGCAGCGGGCTTCAACCGCCTGGCCGAACCGTTCCGGACGGAGCTGCTCGCCTACTGCTACCGGATGCTCGGCTCGGCGCACGACGCGGAGGACCTGGTCCAGGAGACGTACCTGAGAGCGTGGCGGGCGTGGGAGCAGTACGACGAGACCCTCAGCTCACCGCGCACCTGGCTGTACCGGATCGCGACGAACGCCTGCCTGACCGCCTTGGCGGCCCGGGGCCGCAGGCCGCTGCCATCGGGGCTGGTGGCCGCGTCGGACCCGCTCGCGCCGCTCGTCCGGGGTGAGGTCGCCTGGCTCCAGCCGTTGCCTGACTCGCTGCTCGACGCCGGCGACCCGGCCCGAGCGGTGACCGACCGCAGCAGCCTGCGCCTGGCCTTCGCCGCCGCCCTGCAGCACCTGTCGGCGCGCCAGCGCGGCGCGCTGATCCTGCGGGACGTGCTCGGCTTCTCCGCGTCCGAGGCAGCGGAGATCCTCGGCGCCACCGTCGTGTCGGTCAACAGCTCACTACAGCGGGCGCGTACCCGGGTGAAGGAAGCCGGGGTCAGGCAGGAAGGCCTGCGCGAGCCGTCCGCGGCCGAGCAGCGCGCCTGGGTCGACCGCTACATGAGGGCGTTCGAGCACGCCGACGTCGAGGGACTCAAGCGGCTGCTGACCGAGGACGTGATCATGGAGATGCCGCCGATGGTCAACTGGTTCGCCGGTCCCCGCAACTACGGCCTGTTCATGGAGTGGGTCTTCGCGAAGGGCGGCACGGACTGGCGCCTGCAGCCGGTCGCGGCCAACGGCCAGCCCGGGTTCGCCGCCTACCGGCGCGCCGGTGACGGCTACGAGCTGCACACGCTGCAGGTCTTCACCGTCACGGCCGAGGGCATCAGCCGCAATTCGGTGTTCCAGGATCCCGAGGTCTTCGCGTCTTTCGGCCTGCCGCCCCGGTTCGGCCCCTCAGGGATCGGCGCCAAAGCAAACGGCCCCTAAGCGATCGGCGCCTGAGAAACCGGCGACATCCCTTCCCGCGGGCGCGGTGAGTTCCGGCCCCGCCGCCGGTATGTACTGGCGAGCTCGCCGGGGTACCCCAGGCGAACCGATCACAAGGGAGAACCCGATGTCAGAAAGTCGCGCGGCCGACGAGGCCGCCATCCAGGCCGTGCTGGTTGACTCCTACAAGGCGTGGGAGGCCGGCGACGCCGACGGCATGGTCGCCAGCTACACCGCGGACGCGACCGCCATCCTGCCCGGCTCGCTCCGCGGCAGCCGCGAGGTGATCCGTGAGAGCATGGCCCTGGCCTTCGCGGGGCCGCTCAAGGGCACCTCCACCTACAACAAGCGGCTCAGCCTCCGTTTCGTCGGCCCGGACGCCGCCATCGTCGTCACCGAGTCCGCCATCCTGTTCCCCGGCCAGGCCGAGGTTCCCGAGGCGGCCAAGGTGAACGCGACGTGGGTGCTCGAGAAACGGGACGGCCAGTGGCTGATCGCCGCGTATCACAACAGCCCGGTGGCGGCACCTCCGTCCGGGCAAAGGCCGAGCGGACCGCAGCGTCAGGGCTCGGTGCGCCCTCGCGCCGGCACCAGGGACTGGACGCTCGTCGCAGGTACCGTGACCGTGCCCGCCGGCCCCGCGCCGGCCGGCCCTGCGGCCGCCGGCCCGGCGATCCGCAGCGCACGGGCGACCCACCCGGGCAGCCACCAGTTCGCCCGGCCGAACAGCGCCACCATCGCCGGGACGAGCAGGCAGCGCACCACCACGGCGTCTACCAGGATGCCGGCGCCGAGCCCGGTGGCGAGGATCTTGAGGTCCGTCTGCCCGGACGTCGACATTGACAGGAAGCCGAGCATCAAGATCGCCGCCGCGCTGGTCACCAGCCGCCCGGTCCGGCCAAGCCCGGTCACCACCGCGGTCCGGCCGTCACGCGACACGTCGTAGGTCTCCCTGATCCGGGTCAGGATGAAGACCTCGTAATCCATCGACAGGCCGAACAGGAAGGCGAACACCATGAGGGGCACCCACATCGTGATCGCCCCGGTGGCCGGCACCCCGAACACCGCCATGGATCCGTGCCCGTCCTGGAACACCCAGGTCATGACGCCGTAGGCCGCGGCCAGCGAGATGAGGTTGAACACGACGGCCTTGAGGGCGAGCAGCACCGACCGGAAGGCGCGCGTCAGCAGGATGAACGTCGCGACCGCGATAAGGGACAGCATCAGCGGGAAGTCCCCGTACACCGCGTGGTCGAAGTCGATCAGCGATGCCCCGTCGCCGCCGACGCCGATGACCCCGGGGCTGGCGACGAGCGCGTGCTCCGCCGACGCGATCTCGGCCTGCCCGGCGGGCTGCGAAGACTCGACCACCGGGAGCACGTCCACCACCGAGGTCCCGGCCCGGGCGAACCCAGCGGCCGAGCCGGGCGCGACCGCCGCGTACACGCCGGGCAGGCCCGAGGCCCGTGCCGCCACCGCGGTCGGCGAGCTGCCCGAGGTCAGCACCTCGGCCGGCGTGAGCACGCCGGCCGGAACGCCGCCGGACGTGAGGGTGACGAGCGCGTCGTGAGCCGGGCCCGCCGTCGCCTCCGCGGACGATCCCGGCGACCCCAGGTGCAGCGACAGCGCCGGCGCCATCAGCAGCGCCATGATCGCCAGGCCGGCCGCCGCCGACAGCCAGCGGTGCCGGTACACGACCGCCGCCCAGGAGGAGAACACCCGCGACGGGCGCCGCTCGGTCCGCAGCCGCGGCCAGTCGAGCCACGGTCCGACCGAGGCCAGGATCACCGGCAGCAGCGTGACCGCGACGAGCACCGAGACCAGCGGGACCAGGACGCCGCCGTACCCGACGCTGCGCAGCATGGGCACCGGCAGGACGATCATGGACAGCAGCCCGATCGCCACGGTCAGCCCGGAGAACACCACCGCGCGCCCGGCGTGCTCCATCGCGACCGCTACCGCGTCCGCGTTGGCGCGCCCGGCTGACCGCTCCTCACGCCACCGGCTCACCACGAGGAGCGAGTAGTCGATCGCCACGCCGAGCCCCACCAGGGCGATGAGGAACTCGACGATCTGGCTGATCCCGGTGATCTCGGTGAGCCCGCCGACGACCAGGAACGTCGCGAGCACGGACACCCCGCCGACAAGCAGCGGCAGCAGCGCCAGGAACGAGCCGAAGACCAGCGCGAGGACCACGAGCGCGCCGAGCGACCCGATCATCGTCTCGACCATGATCCCCGTGCCCTTGGCCGCGGGCGCGCCTGCCGCGAGCAGGTTCTCGCCGGTCAGCCCGAAGTGCCAGCCAGGCGGCAGCGCCGTGGAGGCCGCCCGGGTGATCGCCGCGGCCGGCGTCGGGCCGCCGAACGAGTTCGACGGCGGCGTGAACGCGAGCGCGAACGTGGTCCGCTGGTCGCTGGTCACGAACGCCCGGTTGCCGGTCGAGCTGTAGTCGGCGACCCGTACCCCGGGAACCGCCGCCGCGATGGCGCCGAACACCCGGCCCGTCTGCGCGGCCACCGCCGGATCCGTGACCCGCTGGCCGGACGGCACGGTCAGCACGGGCACGTAGGGTGCCTGCGACCCGCCGTTGCCGTACTCGGCGACGATCTGGTTGTCGGTCTTGAACGCCTGTCCCGGCATGGAGAAGTCGTTGGTCATCCGGTGGGTGGTGCCGCCGACCGTCATGACGCCGGCCACGGTGATAAGCAGCCACGTCAGCGCGACCAGCGCCTTGTGGCGGAGTACGAAGCGGGTAAGCGCCTGCATCTCGGGCCTTCCTTACGCCAGTGCCCGCGGCTGGTCCGCCGGCCATCGCAAGCGTCTCGCCGCGGCACGTACTCGCGCGTCCCGCGGGAGTTGTCAGTCGCGGTACCACCGCGCGAGTAGCCGGCGGCGCGGCGCGGCGGGCGTACTACCGGGGGAGTACATCGCCCGCAGATGGTGAGCCGGCCGAAATGGGCTTACGCTGCCGACATGAGCGCCGAGCAGACCGTGCAGACCGCGCAGACCGCGCAGACCGCGCAGCGGCGGCGGGTCCTCCCCGGCACGCCGTGGCCTGCCCGGCCGTCGGCCCGCGACGCCGCGATCGCGGCGGTCATCACGCTGATCGGGGTCGTGGCCAGCTACGGCGAGGCGCACCCGACCCGGCCGGGCGCCTACTTCACCGCGCCGCACCACCTGCCGCACACCCCGGACGCCGCGCTGCTGCTCGTCGCCGCGGCCGGCGCGGTCCTCGCCTGGCGGCACCGCTACCCGCGGCTCGTGGTGTGCGCGACGACGGCGCTCGTCGTCGCGTACACGCTCCCCGGCTACGTCAACGGCGTGTCGCTGCTGATCCCCGCCGTGGCGGTCGGCACCCTCGCGGTCATGGTGCCGGTCCGCAGGTCGGTGCCGTGGGCGGTCGCGGTCACCGTGGTGCTGATGGCGGCGACGGCGGCGAACAACCCGCTCGGCTCGTTCAACGGCGGCTTCCCGCTGATCCCGGCGAACATCGCGGTCGGGCTGTTCGCCGGCATCGCGATCGCCAACCGCCGCGCCTACGCCGACTCGATCCGCGTCCAGGCCGCCAGGCAGGCGGCGCTCGACGCGCAGCGCCGGGTGGACGAGGAGCGGCTGCGCATCGCCAGGGAGCTGCATGACGTGGTGGCGCACACGATGGCCACCATCACCGTGCAGGCGGCCGCGGCGAGCCAGCTGCTGCGCGAGCGCCCCGACGAGGCCGCCGTGTCGCTGAAGGCGATCAGGGCCGCGAGCAAGGACGGGCTCCGTGAGCTGCGCGCCATCCTCGACGTGCTGCGCAGCGCGAGCGGCGGCGGCGAGGAAAGCGCCGATCCGACGCAGCCCACGCCCGGGCTCGCCCGGCTCGACGCCCTGGTCGACGGGGTGCGGGCGGCGGGCCTGCCGGTCACCGTCACGATCACGGGCCAGCCGCGCGACCTGCCCGCGATCACCGACCTGTCGGCGTTCCGCATCATCCAGGAAGCGCTGACCAACACGATCCGCCACGCCGGCCCGGCCACAGCGGCGGTGACGGTGGATTACGGCGCGGACGAGCTGCGCGTGGAGATTACCGACACCGGCGGCGGCCTCACGTCCCCGGCCGCGGGCGGACACGGGCTGCCGGGCATGCGCGAGCGGGCCACCGCGGCAGGCGGCACGATCGACACCGGCCCGCTGCCCGGCGGCGGGTTCCGGGTGGCGGCGCGGCTGCCGCTCGGCCGCCCGGCCACGGCCACGGCCACCGCGGCCGGCGCGCCCGCCACGGCGCACTCACCCGCCCCACAGGAAGCGACCCGGTGAAGGGCTCTGATCCGATGATCCGCGTACTGCTCGCCGACGACCAGGCACTGATCCGGGCCGGCTTCCGGGTGCTGCTCGAGGCAGCGGACGACATCGAGGTGGTCGGCGAGGCGGTCAACGGCGAGCAGGCCATCGAGCTGGCCAGGGACGGCCAGCCCGACGTCATCCTGATGGACATCAGGATGCCGGGAACGGACGGCCTCGCCGCTACCCGCGCGATAGCGACCGACGCCACGCTCGACGGGACGAAGATCGTCATGCTGACCACGTTCGAGACCGACGAGTACGTGTACCAGGCGCTGCGCGCCGGGGCGAGCGGCTTCCTCGTCAAGGACGCCGAGCCCGAGGAGCTGATCCGCGCCGTCCGCGTGGTGCACCGGGGCGAGGCGCTGCTGTCGCCGAGCGTGACCCGCCGCCTGATCGCCTCGCTCGCCAGCCGCACGGCCGGGGCTCCCGCGGCGGCGGCGCACGGCCAGGGAAACCATGCCAGGCCGGGCGCGGGCCTTGACCGGCTGACCGAGCGGGAGCGCGAGGTGCTCGGCCTGGTGGCACAGGGCCTGTCCAACGAGGAGATCGCGGGCCGGCTCTACCTCAGCCCCCTGACGACGAAGACCCATGTCAGCCACATCATGACCAAGCTCGCCGCCCGCGACCGGGCGCAGCTCGTGGTCATCGCCTACGAGTCGGGCCTGGTCGTGCCTGGTGTCACCGCCTGACGGCGAGTCTGGTCATGGCCCGCCTGGGTTACCCGCGCGATCCAGGTGGTCAAGCCAGGAGTCCCGCAGGCGCGCAAGCTCGGCTCTCCTGGCGCGCTCCCGGTCCGCGCGGTCGACGGCCCGCGCGGCCATCGCGAAGTCAGCCGCCAGCGTCGCGAGCATGCACAGCCACAGCCACCAGTGGTGATCGCTGACCGCGTAGGCGCAGAGCACAAGCGAGAGGCCGAAAAGCAGCCCGGCCACGGACGACCACAGCGGCGTCAGCCGGCGAGCGCGGTCCTGGCTGGCCATCTCGGATTCGAGCCGGGCGTTGAATTCGCCCCAGGAATCAGCATGCTCC
>DASWAE010000127.1:0-6163 GCA_036391275.1 Trebonia sp. | reverse complement strand
CGGCGCGGCCGCGCCGCCGCGCGCCGGCGGCGCCCGACGGGGCCGGCCTTGTGCTCATCGTCAACGTGAGCGCGGGCACCTCGTCCGCCGAACTCGCCGACTCGCTCAGCGAATGGCTGCCAGAGGCCGAGGTCATCCTGGCCGACGCGGATGACGACCTGGAGAGCCTGTTCGTCAAGGCGGCGGCGCGAGCGCGCATCCTCGGCGTCGCGGGCGGCGACGGCTCCATCAGGCTCGCCGCCGGCATCGCCGCCGACGCCGGGCTGCCGCTGCTCGTGGTACCGGGAGGCACCTTCAATCACTTCGCCGCCGACCTCGGCGTCGGCTCGGTCGATGACGCGCTCGCCGCGCTGCGCGACGGTGACAGCGTGCTCGTGGACGTCGGCACCGCGGACGGCGCGGCATTCCTGAACACCGCGAGCACCGGCGTCTACGTCGACCTGGTGAAGGCGCGGGAGAAGCTTGAGCCGGCCATCGGAAAGTGGCCCGCCATGCTGGTCGCGCTGGCCGGCGTGCTGCGCACGGGCAAGCCGGTCGACCTGATCGTGAATGGCCGCCGCCGGCGGGTCTGGCTGCTCTTCGCCGGCAACTGCCGGTATGAGCCGTCCGGCGCCGCGCCCGCCTACCGGCCCGACCTCGCCGACGGAGCCCTCGACATCCGGATGGTCGACGGCTCGCAGCCGCTGGCCCGGACGCGGCTCATCGCCGCGGTACTGCTCGGCACGCTCGGCCGGTGCCGCGTCTACCGGACCTGGTCGGCGACGTCGCTCCGCATCGCGTCGCCCGCCCGCTCGGTGCCGTTGTGCCTTGACGGCGAGGCAACCGAGAGGAAGCAGGCGATCAGCCTCGTCAAGCGGCCGAAGAAGCTGCTGGTCTACCGCCCGCTGGCGGGTGACTGACCGGTGCACGTCCCGAGAACAAGATCACCTCGAACCGGAGGTTGCGATGGCTGCCAACACCATGTTTCACCGGCCTGCCCGCGCCAGGAGAGCGCGGCCCCGGCCGGCCAGGGCCGGCCGGGGCGGGAAGGGAGGGCGGGCGGGGAAGGGAATGGCCTGGCTGGCCCGGGCCGGGCTGGCGGCCCGCGGCGTCATGTACGTGCTGATCGGCATCATCGCCATCCAGGTCGCCGTTAACGGGTCGCATCAGCAGGCCGACCGCACGGGCGCCGTGCACCTGGTCGCGCAGACCGGGTTCGGCTCGCTCATCCTGTGGCTGCTGGTCACCGGATTCGGCGGCATGACGCTCTGGCGGCTGTCGGAGGCCGCCTGGGGCGGCCCCGGCGCGGACGGCCGCAAGCCGGGCAAGCGGCTGGCGAACCTGGCCCGCGCCGTGTTCTACGCGCTGGTCACCTACGGGATCCTCAAGTACGCGCTCGGCGTCGGCCAGCCCGGCTCGAGCGACAGCCAGTCACAGGACCTGACCGCCGCGGCCATGAGGCACCAGGGCGGCCAGGTGATCGTCGCGCTCGCCGGCGTCGTCATCGTGGCCGCGGGCCTGTACGTCATCTACCGCGCGTACAAGCTCAAGTTCCTCAAGCACCTGCGGATGGGCTCCGCCTCGGCGCGCACGCGGAAGGCCGTCACGCGCCTCGGCCAGGCCGGCGGGATCGCCCGCGGGCTGGTCTTCGGTACCATCGGCGTCTTCCTCGTCATCGCGGCCAAGGACGCCAGCCCACGGCAGGCCAAGGGCATCGACTCGGCGCTGCGCGCGCTCGCGCACACGCCGCTCGGCCCGTGGCTGCTCGTCATCGTGGCGACCGGCCTGATGATGTTCGGTGCCTACTCCTGGTGCGAGGCCAGGTGGCGCGCCGTCTGAGAGATGACTGACGGCCGCACTCGGCCGGGTCCGGTATGAGGGGGAGTAATGGAGATTTCCCTGGAGGACGTCAGGCATGCCCTCGTTGAGCTGGGCAAGCTGCGGTTCGGGGAGATGAGTGTGGAAGACGCGATGCGGGACATCGTGCAGACGACGCACTCAATGTTCGAAGTGGACGGGGCCGGCCTGATGCTGTGCAACGCCGAGGGGCACCTGTGCAGCGTGGCGGCATCCGACGACCGGTTCGCGCACCTTGAGGAGCTTCAGGTGCGTCACCAGCAGGGACCGTGCATCGCGGCGTTCGATGCCAAGGAACTGGTCAGCGCGACCGACCTGGAGGACGACGACCGGTGGCCGCTGTTCAGCGACGCCGCCGTCCGGCGCGGGGTCAAGGCCGTTCTCGCCAGCCCGCTGCCCTACAACCAGGAGGCGGTCGGCGTCGTCGCGGTCCTGTCGGAGAGCCGCCGCCCCTGGACGCCCGCGAACGAGCTGGCGCTGCTCGCGTTCACCGACCTGGCCGCCCTGCTGATCGCCAGCATCATCCAAGGGGAAGAACAGTCGGAGCTCGCCGGGCAGCTGCAGGGCGCGCTGAACTCCCGCCAGGTGATCGAGCAGGCCAAGGGCATCCTGATGGGCACGCGGGGTATCTCCGCGCGCGCGGCGTACGAGCAGCTCCGGGCGCGGGCCAGGGCCGAGCGCCGCAAGCTCGCCGTCGTCTGCGCCGACGTCGTGCAGGGCGCGGTGCGACTGCCTTGAACCTGCGCGCGGGTCATCGGTACGCTAGCGTTTGCAGTAAGCTTTTCGCAGTGCCGCCGAGACTCACGCGGCCCGCGTCATGCCGGTCATGTCCCCGCGCCTCGTTTAGGTTACGAAGGCGCCTCCTGGCAGCAGCCGGCTGGACCCCGCGGGAAGGTCGCGTGGATACCGAGCCGTCAGCGGATCCGCCGGGTTTCACGGTGGTCGTGACCGCGGAAACGGTCACGGTCGTGCTCAGCGGTGAACTCGACATCACCAGCGAGGGTTTCCTCATCAGCCGCCTGGCGTCCGTCCGCCGGGAAGAGCCGCGGCAGCTGGTCTTCGACACAGCCCAGGTCACGTTCATCGACTGCGCGTCGGCGCGGCTCCTCGCCGGCACTGGCGACTGGCTTCCGCCCGGGGTCAAGCCGGTCATCGCCCGCCCCGCGCCCGCCGTCCGCCGGGTCTTCCAGGCCAGCGGCCTCGACGCGCGCTGTGACCTTACGCTCTGCGGCTCGCGCTGAGGGGCGGGCTTCAGGCCTCGGCCAGTGCCTCGACCCGGGCGTGCGGACCGGATGGTTGCGGCAACGGGCCGGTTACAGGCGGCTGGTTGCCACAACCATCGTCTCGACGAGGCGGGCCTGCCCCCCATGTAGCGCTCTTCACCGTGAGCGGGAGCATCGAGAATCCGGTCTACATGTATTGCAGGTTTATCTAGCTGAGTTAGCGTTAGCGGCAAAGCCCCATCTACCAGGGAGCGTCCAGTGAACGAGCCGTCTTCGGTCGCCGAGCAAGTCGACGCGGTAGTGGTGGGCGCCGGTTTCTCCGGCCTGTACATGCTCTACCGGCTCCGCCAGCTCGGGCTGTCGGTGAAGGTCTTCGACTCGGCGGACGATGTCGGGGGGACGTGGTACTGGAACCGCTATCCGGGGGCTCGCTGCGACATTCCCACCACGGACTACACCTACAGCTTCGACCCGGAGCTGGAGAAGGAGTGGACCTGGTCGGAGAAGTACGCCACGCAACCGGAGATCCTGGACTACCTCCGGTTCGTGGCCGACCGCTACGGGCTGCGTTCTGACATCGAGTTTTCCACCGCCGTCACCGCTGCCCGCTGGGACGAGCAGGAGAAACGGTGGCTGCTCACGACCGGCCGCGGGACGGAGATCCGGTGCCGGTACTACATCATGGCCACCGGGTGCCTTTCGCTGCCCAAGTCGCCCGACATCGACGGTGCGGACCGCTTCGCCGGCCAGGTCTACTTCACCAACCGCTGGCCGCATGCGGGCGTGGACTTCACCGGCCAGCGGGTCGCGGTCATCGGCACCGGCTCGTCGGGCATCCAGGCCATCCCCCTCCTCGCCCGCCAGGCCAGCCAGCTCACTGTCTTCCAGCGCACCGCGAACTTCTCTATCCCGGCGCACAACGGCCCCGCCCCGGCCGACCGGCTGGCGCAGCTGGACGAGGACCGCGCCGGGTACCGGGAGGCCGCCCGGTGGTCCCGGGGAGGGATCCCCGTCGAGCCGACCGACGTCGTCGGCGTCACCGCCAGCGAGGCGGTCCGCCGGGAGCGCTTCGAGGCGGCCTGGGAACAGGGCGAGCTGTTCGGCATCCTCAACGTCTTCGCTGACCAGGGCGTGAACCCGGCTTCCAACGACATCGTGGCCGAGATGATCCGCGAGAAGATCCGCTCGATCGTGCAGGATCCCGAGACCGCCGAGATGCTCTGCCCGAAGGGCCACTACTTCGGGACCAAGCGGCCGTGCCTCGATACCGGCTACTTCGAGACCTACAACATGCCGCACGTCCGGCTCGTGGACCTGCGGAAGCAGCCGATTGTCAGCATCACCGAGGACGGCATCGAGACGGCGGGCGAGTCGTTCGGCTTCGACGCCATCGTGTACGCCACCGGCTTTGACGCCATGACCGGCCCCCTGGTGGCGGTTGACGTCGAGGGCCGGGACGGCTTGTCTCTCAAGGAGAAGTGGGCGGCCGGCCCGTCTACCTACCTGGGGCTCATGACCGCCGGGTTCCCGAATTTCTTCATGCTCACCGGCCCCGGCAGCCCTTCCGTCCTGTCGAACATGACCGTATCGATCGAGCAGCACGTCGACTGGGTGGCCGGGTGCCTCAAGGACATGCGCGAAGAAGGCTTCGAGACGGTGGAGCCGACCGCGCTGGCCGAGTCTGGCTGGGACCAGCACGTCCAGGACTGCGCCGCCATCACCTTGCATCCCACCGCCAACTCCTGGTACATGGGCGCCAACGTCCCCGGCAAGCCGCGCGTGTTCTTGCCCTACATCGGCGGGGTGGATGCGTACCGGCGGGCGTGTGACGACGTGGTGGAGCAGGGCTACCTCGGATTCAGGATGACCGGCCCGGGCGGGGACCGGTGCCGGGACGGGGTAATCCGCCGCATGCAACCCGATGTCGCCATGGTCCTGGACTTCCTGGCCGCGATGGGCCTGCCGCCCATGGAGACGCTGTCGGCCGACGACGCGCGGGCCCTGATGGCGGCCACCGCGGCCGGCCGACCGCCTGGTCCCGAGGTGGGCGAGGTCAGCGACGGCGTGATCCCCGGCCCGTCCGGGGACCTGCCGTACCGGCTCTACCGCCCGGCCGGGCCACCCGAAGAGCCGCGCCCGCTGGTGGTGTACTTCCACGGTGGCGGCTGGGTGCTCGGTGACCTGGATTCGGACGACCCGCTCTGCCGGGACCTGTGCGAACGCTCGGACGCGGTGGTCGTGTCGGTGAATTACCGGCACGCCCCTGAGGCTCGTTTCCCCGCCGCCGCGCTGGACGCCTTCGCGGCCGTGCAATGGGCAGCCGCTAACGCTATCGAACTCGGCGGCATCCCCGGTCAGCTCGCCGTCGCCGGCTGGAGCGCGGGGGCCAACGTCGCCGCTGTCGCCTGCCAGCTGGCCCGCGACGCCGGAGGCCCGCCCATCTCAGGGCAGCTGCTGATATGCCCTGTGGTGGACTCGGACATGACCCTCCCGTCCTACGAGGAAAACGGCGACGGGTACATCCTCACCACGGCGCTGATGCGATGGTTCTGGGATTACTACGCCGATCCGGCCGACCGGGACGACCCCCGCGCCGCCCCGCTGCGCGGTGACCTGCACGACCTGCCCCCGGCCTGCATCGCCACGGCCGACTTCGACCCGCTGCGCGACGAGGGCGTCGCCTACGCGCGCGCCCTGGAGGCCGCCGGGGTCCCGGTCCGCCTGACCCGCGCCCGGGGACACACCCACACCTCGGTGACCATGGTCGGCACGGTCATCTCCGGGGCGCCGGTACGCGCCGAGATCGCAGGGGCGCTGCGGAGTTTCTTCCCGGCCGCCGAACCGCTGGAGCATGCTCGCCAGTGAAGCTACGCAGGCGGTACGGGCCTGTCCCGTCTGCGGTTACCGCCAGATAATGGACGGGTGGAGGTCGAACCTGAGCGCTTCGAGGAGATGGTCGCCGACGCGCTCGACGGGCTGCCTGAGGAACTCGGGCGGCTGATGAGCAACGTCGCCGTCACGGTGGAGCACCGCCCCGGGCCGCCCGGGCTGCTGGGGCTCTACGAGGGCGTCCCGCTCACCAGCAGGACGACCGGATACGCCGG
>DASWAE010000126.1:0-39110 GCA_036391275.1 Trebonia sp. | reverse complement strand
GGGCGCGGCCGCGCTCGCCTGCGCCGCCGTGGCCGGGACCGTGCTACTGCGGCGCCGCCGAGGGCCTGGCGCTCACCGTTCGCGCGAACGACAGCGTTTACGCAGAAAATCCATATAACTTTCAGATGCTTCGTAAGTAGTACACTTCAGGTCGCTTAGGTCTCCGGTGACTTAGCGTGGAAACGTGGCCTGGAACCATAACCGCTGCAGCACCTTGCTAACGCTCGTCGCGCTTCTGGCCGGCGTGATCCCGGTGGCGGCGTGCACCGCGGCCGGTAGCTTCCAGCAGCCGGGGTCGCACCCCACGGCCGCGATCGCGCGGCCCCCCCGCGGCAGCGTCCTGATCCCGGTCAGCGTCGTCACCCCAGGAACGGCGCCGCTGCCGGCCCCGAAAGCGCTGCCGTCGTTCACCGGAACCCCGGGGTACCCGGGCGAAGGAGCGTGGCACCCGGCCGGCCGGCTGGTGGCCGGGAAGCCTGCCGTCTACGAGACGACGCTCGTGCCGCCCGGCGGCACCGCGCGCGCAGGCATCGCGTGGATGGATACGAGCCTGCTGGGGGCGCGGCTGTACTCGGGATCGGCGTCACCGGGCGGCGGCCCGTACAAGTACACCGCGCCGGTCAGCGTCACGGCGGCCGACTCCCTGGTCGCGGCGTTCAACGGCGGCTTCAAGATGGGCGACGCGCACGGCGGCTACTACACCGAGGGACGCTTGGTCAAGCCGCTGGTCAAGGGGGCCGCATCGCTGGTGATCTACGCGAGCGGGGCGGTCACCGTCGGCGCCTGGGGCAGCGACGTCACCATGACGCGGTCGGTGGTGGCCGTCAGGCAGAACCTTTTCCCGCTCGTCGTCAACGGCAAGCCCACCGCGCGCGCGACCACGCGCACCTGGCGGGTGTGGGGCGGCACCTGCCCGTGCGGGGCCGGGGACCACGGCGCCGAGCACCAGTGGCGCTCCGGCCTTGGCGTCACCGAGGACGGCGCCCTGGTCTACGTGACCGGCCCGAAGCTCGACCCGGTCCAGGTCGCCGACCTCCTCGTCCAGGCGGGCGTGATCCGCGGCATGCAACTGGACATCAACCCCACCTGGCCCGTCTTCGCCAGCTTCAAGCCCGCGACCCCGGGCGGCCTGGCCGCGCCGGGCAACGGCAGCAAGCTCATCGACACCAGCCGCGGCCCGGCGACGTTCTTCGACCCGGCGTACAGCCGCGACTTCATCACCATGTCCGCCGACCCGGCACCGGGCAGCCGCTGAGGGACCACCGAGCCAGCACGGCGCCGTGCGATGGCGGCGGGATTTGTCCGGCTGGCATCAGTGAAGAGGATGCGGAGGCTGGCGAGGGCAGTGCGTCGCCTGTTGTTCGCCAGATCCTCCCTGGCAAGCAATTTTTATGAAGAGTTTTAGCGTTATGAAGGGTTTTTAGTGCGATAACACGAAAAAGTCTTCATGATCATGGACGTGGGCTGCGGCGACGTGACTGTTGCGGCTGATGATGCTGATGAAGGGCCGCTTGTTTCAGCCGGGAGAGGCCGCCGACGAGGTGGGCCGCGGCCACAGGGCGGCTGCGCCGACAGGACGGCTGCGGCTGTGGTGCTCAACCGGTCGCCGCGGCCAGCTGGGCTGACAGCAGGCCGCGGGCGGTGACGAGGGACGGGCCGTACCAGGTGAGGCTGCGTCCCTCCACGAGGGCGACCCGGTGGCCGGGGAACATCTCCGGGCCGTCGTCCGGGCTGAAGGCGTACGGCTCATCCGGCAGGACGATCAGCTCGGGCCGCCGCGCCATCAGGTCGTCCAGGGTGACGTGCGGGTAGCGGCCGGGATCGGCGCCGTAGACGTTGTCGAGGCCGAGCCTGGCCGCCACGTCGCCGGTGAAGGTGCCCGACCCGACCACCATCCACGGGTCACGCCAGATCGGCACGACCGCCCTCATCCGGGGTGAAGGCGCAGGCGACCGCCAGGTTCGCTCGGCCGCGCCGAGCCAGGACGGCACCGGCCAGCCGAGGGCGACGGAGAACATCCGGCGCAGCGAGGCGAACGCCTCGTCCAGGGTCCGGATCACGGTGACCCACACCTCGATCCCGGCCGACCGCAGCCGCTCCACGTCAACGCGCCGGTTTTCCTCCTGGTTGGCGAGCACGAGGTCGGGCCGCAGCGCCCCGATGGCGGCCAGGTCCGGGTTCTTGGTGCCGCGCACCCGCGGCACGTCCAGGCCCGCCGGGTGCGTGCACCAGGTGGTGGCGCCAGCCAGCGCCGCCGGCCGGGTGACGGCCACCGACTCGGTCAGCGACGGCACCAGCGAGACCACCCGCCGCGCTGGCCGGGCGAGGCGCACGGGGTGCCCGAGGTCGTCGGGCGCGGTCCCGTCAGCCCGAACGGAGGCGGCTGACCCCGGCCGGTCAGTCATGGCCCCGGGAAAGCCGGCGGGCCATCGGCGCGGAGCATCTGCCGTCGGTCATACCAGTCATCATGTCAGCCTGCCTGGCGTCCCGCGGCGAGCGCCCCGGCGCCGTTCGGGATGACGAACATGCTGCGGATGATGTTCGAGCATCCGCAAGCGCGGGTGATCTTCGGCGACTGGGAGGCCGTGGCGGCCCGCGCGGTGCACGCACTCCGTGGCCACACTCGCATCGTGTTTGACGCCCGAGCGTTAACCGGGCCCCGCCGGATCATCGGTGATCTTTATTTTTCACAGCAGTTGGAACCTTTGGCGGCGCATGACTATGGGAAGGCAGGGAAGACTCGGACGCAAGGCGAACGCGGAAGGAGACGGCCGTGAAGCCGAAAGTCATCTTTGGATCGATCGCCGGCGTCGCCGTGATGCTGGTTGGGATCGGCGGCATCTGGGTGATACTGAACTTCGAGACCTTGGCCGCCAAGGCGCTGGAGGTAGGTATCAAGTTGGCCGCCAAACGCGGGGTGCAGCTGACACCCGAGACCGTGAAGCTGCTGCTCAAGCTGAGCGGCGGTGCGGCTAGTGCCACCACCGGAGCAGCTGGCCAGGCGGCAGCGTCGAGTGGCCGGCAAGCCGCGGGAAAGGCCCGCCAAGCGGGAACCGGGGCCGCCGGGCGAGTAACCAAAGCGGCCCAGTCTTCCGGCCGGAGGGCCCGCGGCGGCCTTCCGGCGTAGTGGGCGCGTAACGCACTTGACAGGGCGGCCATTCGCCCGGCAGCCAAGTGCCCACCACCCGCTGAGTCGAGCCAGGCCGCAGGTCAGACGCGCGTGGAGGGGATGAGCCGGCCTGTGGGCCGGTTCAGGCACCGGATTCCGCGCTGTGCGCTTCTGCGCTGGAAGCGCTGCTGGATGCCCGCGCAGTGAACTCTGCGAGCCTCTTGTCGCGCACCGCCTCCGCGAGGACCGCGCTGATGACGAGGTGAGCGCAGCCGATCCGGCTGGCAGCGCGGGCACGGGATAAGGGCACGGCAGCACGGACGCGGAATACAGGTCCCGTTGCCGCCGCAAAACGCTGACAACTCATGAATCGCGGCTGAACGAGGTGCTGATACCCGCCTCATTCCGCTGCGGTGCGGCCGGCGTAGGAGGCACGGCTGGCCTCGATCTCGCCGATGTGCTCTTCCGCCCAGGTCTTGACCGCGTTCACCGCGGGCATCAGGCTCTCGCCGAGCGGGGTGAGCGCGTAGTCCACGCGCGCCGGGACAGCGGGTGTCAGAGTCCTGGAGACCAGGCCGTCGCGTTCCAGCGTGCGGAGCGTCTGGGTAAGCATCTTCTGGCTCACGCCGGAGATGACCCGGCACAGGTCCCTGTAGCGCAGCGCCCCGTCGGCGAGCGCGACCAGGACCAGCGTCACCCATTTGTCGCTGATCCGGTCCAGCACCTGCCGTGACGGGCACGCCGCGAGGAACGCGTCGTACTCGGCGCGGGCAGTCTGCCTCCGCTGCGCCGCAGTGAGCGTGGGCATCGTATACCTCCCGGTGGCTAACGCACTTCAAAGTGCGTGCCCTGCATTCGGATGGATAGCAGCTCTCCCGTAGTTCGTAACCAAGCGCAGGAGCAAACCGATACCTGGAAGGAGCACGTGATGCGTGCTGTCGTGGTACGTAACTACGGGGGGCCGGATGCGCTGGAGGTCGTGGATATCCCGGTCCCTGAACCGGGGCGGGGGCAGGTACGAGTCCGCGTCGAGGCCGCCGCGGTCAACCCCGTGGACGCCGCGACCAGGCAAGGCCTGATGAACGTCGCCCGGCCGGGCGTGATCCGCGACCGCGCCCACGTCGGCATCGGCTTCGACGTGGCGGGCACCGTCGACGCCGCCGGGCCGGGCGTCACGTCGTTCGGTCCCGGTGACCGGGTCATCGGCCTGAGGGACCGGCTCGACCAGCCCACCGGCACCTATGCCGAGCAGGTCGTCCTCGACGCGGCCGACGTGGCACCCGCTCCCGAGGGCGTGGACAGCACCGCCGCCGCCACGATCCCGCTGAACGGCCTGACCGCGGTCCAGGCCCTGGATCTCCTCGGCCTGGCCGCCGGGCAGACGATCCTGGTGACCGGCGCGGCCGGCGGGCTCGGCGGGTTCGGCGTCGAACTCGCGGCCATGCGCGGCCTGCGGGTCATAGCGGCGGCAGGAGATGCCGACGAGAAGCTCGTCAGGGATCTGGGCGCCACCGCCTTCGTCCCGCGCTCGGCTGACCTGGCATCCGCCGTCCGGGACCTGGTGCCTGGCGGGGTGGACGCGGCCTTCGACGCGGCCGTCCTCGGCTACCCGGCCCTGGACGCGGTCCGGGCCGGCGGCTCGTTCGCGGCATTCGTGGGAGCCGGGCCGGTCCCGCTGCGCGGCATCAGCGTGGTGCCGGTCAACATCCATGCCGACGGGGCGGCGCTGACCGGGCTGTCCGCGCTCGCCGCAGCCGGGAAGCTGACCCTGCGCACCGCGGGCACCTACCCGCTGGAGGACGCGGCCCAGACCCACAGGCAGATGGAAGCAGGAGGACTACGCGGGCGGCTGGTCCTGACCCCGTGAGCGCGGTCTCACCAGAACGCCCGACAGCGCGGCCAGCCGGCCGCCAGCCGAACTGAGTGCCTGATTCCCCGTCCCGGCCGCAGCCCGCGGCCGGGACGGTCATGACAGGCGTCATGATGCGGACCTCAATTCCTTGCGACGCACACTGCGCTGGCCCAGAGTTAGTGACCAAGCCTGCAAGCCCTCGCACCGGCCAGGATGCCGAGCCGACCCTGTCCCCCTCCGTCACAGGCAAGCCGCTGTGGTGGCTGCGGTTGGACGGCCTGGCACTGCTGGTCTCGGTGCTTACCTTGTTCGGCAGCACCCGTCAGTCATGGTGGCTGGTCCCGGCCGTAATCCTCATCCCAGACGTGTTCATGACCGGTTACCTGGGCGGCAACCGCGTCGGGCGGCGCGGTATCGCTCGGCACCGTCAGCGAGGACGGCTGACCCCGGACATCCGGGCGGAGATCCTCGGCGCTCCGCGCGGTCAATCACTAGCCTGGAGGTCCGGCGGGTAGGGAAGGTGCGGCCAATGGTCACCACGTTGCACGGCAGGGCATCCGAATCAGCGATCATTGACGAGGTCATCGCCGATGCCGGCGCTGGCCGCAGTCGCGCGCTGGTGCTGCGGGGGCCGGCCGGCATCGGGAAGACGGCCCTGCTCGAGTACGCGGCCATGGCCGGGGCCGCCGCCGGCCTGCGCGTGCTGCGGTGCGCGGGAGTGGAATCCGAGGCCGAGCTGGCATTCGCCGCCCTGCACCAGCTCCTGCCGCCCCGGCTCATCGACTTCCAGGTGCTTCCCGGCCCTCAGTCCGCTGCCCTGCGCGGTGCGCTGGGGCTGGATTCGGATGCCCCGGGCGGCGACCAGTTCATGGTCGGCCTGGCCGTGTTGTCAGCCCTCTCCGACCTTGCCGAGGGACACGGTGCCGTTTGCCTCATCGACGACCTGCACTGGGCAGACCGGCCGTCAGCGGAATCCATGCTCTTCGTCGCGCGGCATGCGGAGGCGGAGGGTATTGCCTTGCTGTTCGCCTCCCGCGACGAGGACGATGCAGCCGGATTGCCGGAGCTCGCACTGAGCGGGCTCGACGACGACGCGTCGCGCGCGCTGCTCGCCGAGAGCGCCCCCGGGCTGGACGCCTGGCAGCGCGACCGCGTTCTCCGGGAATCGCATGGCATGCCGTTGGCCCTCAGGGAACTGCCGAAGGCTGAGGGCGGGGAAGACCAGCTTCTGCTTCCGCTCCCGGCGCGCTTGCAGGAGTTCTACTCGGCGCGGATGGCTGAGCTTCCCGCCCCCACGAAGAGCGTGCTGCTCTTGGCCGCCACTGATGTCGTGGGAGATCTCGGCACCATATCCGTGGCAGCGGCGGCGGCTGGCATCGATGCTCCAGCCGCCCTCCAGCCAGCCGAACGGGCCCACCTGGTCACGGTAGAAAGACTGACCGTCGCGTTCCGGCACCCGCTCGCCCGGACCGCCGTCTATCGGGGGGCCAGCTTTGCCGAGCGCGCTGCCGCTCACCAGGCGCTGGCCGCCGTGCTGGCCAGCACGGAACAGGCGGACATGCGGGCATGGCACCTGGCGGCGGCAGCGGACAGGCCGGACGAGCGGGTCGCGGCGGAGCTGGAGCTCACCGCGGACCGGGCGCGCCGCCGACGGGGGTACTGGGCCGCCGCGGCTGCCCTGGAGCAGGCAGCCCGGCTGTCGGCAGATGACCCCGCCCGCGCGCGGCGGCTGTCCCTGGCGGCCGTCGCCGCCAGGGACGCCGGGCATTTGGACACCGCAGCGTCGCTGGCCAGCCGGGCGGAGGCGCTGGATCCCGACCTCGATTCCCAGATCGGCCTCGCCGACCTGCGGGCCGGCGTCGGGCGGGCCCGCGGCGATTTCCGCGGGTCGCACCGTCATTATCTGCGCGCCACGAGTCTCCTCGCCCCGAAGACCCCAGCCGCTGCCGCGGCGATGGCGGTGAACGCGCTGCGCGTGGCCTGGTGGATGGCCGATGACGAACTGGTCGCCGAGGCCGTTTCGTGCCTGTCGGACCTGGCCAAAGCAGCTCCCGGTGACCTCGCATCCGCCCTCACCGGAGCGCAGGCTCTAGCCGCCCTGCACGACGGTCGTCCCGGCGCCGCTGTCGCGCTGTTGCGCAGCGTCCTGGCGGCGGAAGACGCCAGCCCGGCAGGACAGCCGGATATGCGAGTGCACCTGGCGACGCTGGCCACCCTGGCCGGCCAGGTCGAGATTTCCCATGACCTCTTGCGGACTGCCGATGAGGACTGCCGACGCCACGGGGTGATCAGGCTGCTGCCCCAGATCCACCTCGACCTGGCATCTACCGAGCTGATGCTCAATCATCTCCAGGCCGCGCAGGCAACCGCCAGCAGCGGGTTGCGGATAGCTCAGGACATGGGGCAGCTCTCTTGTGTCGCCGGGATACGCGGTGTACTCGCCGTCCTCAGCGCGCTGCGCGGCGACGAGGGCCAGACGGCACGGCTTGCCCAGCTGGTGCTCCACGACGCCGGCTTTCCACCCAGCGGGGCTATCTGGGCTTGCGCCCGATGGGCGCTCGCTGTGCTCGACCTCGGCGCCGGCCGGCTTGAAACCTGCCTAGAGCAGCTGCAGGCCATTACCTCCAGCCCCGTCAGGCGCTGCCCGCACATTACCTATTTCCCCATCGCGGCCGACCACGTTGAGGCCGCGGCCCGGCTCGGCCGCCCGGAGACCATCCAGGACCTGCTGGGCTACCTTGGAGCCTGGGCCAGCGCGACCGGCCAGCCGTGGGCCCTGGCACTGTCACGCCGGTGCGCCGCCCTAGCGGACCCGGCAGCCGATACCGAGAGCGAATACCGCGCCGCACTCCGCCTGCATGCCGACGCAGGGAGACGGTTCGATCATGCCCGGACCTCCCTGCTGTTCGGGGAATGGCTCCGGAGAACCAAGCGAGCAGCAGATGCGCGGCCGGTGCTGCGAGACGCGCTCGTCACATTCGAGACCTCGGGACTAGCACCCTGGGCCGCCCGGGCCCGCAGCGAGCTGCGGGCCTCGGGGGCGGCGCCGCCCGCGGACGGGCAGGCGGAGCCAGGCCGGCTCAGCCTGCTCACGCCGCAGGAGCTCCAGGTGGCCCGGTTGGCGGCATCTGGTGCCACCAACCGGGAGATCGCCAGCCAGCTTTTCCTCAGCCCGAAGACGGTGAGCCATCACCTCTACCGGGCTTTTCCGAAACTAGGAGTCGCGACCCGCACCGCCCTGGCTCACCTCGACCTTTCGGGTGGCTGACAGTTCCCAGGCGAACGCCGTCACCGCCTCGGCGATCTCGGCGGCGCAGTCGATATGCGGGTGGTGGCCGGTGCCGTCCAGCATGAGCAGCTGCGACCCGAGCTGCCGGACGATCCACTTCGCCTCCGCAGCCGGATCGGGCCAGTCGATGTCGGCGGTACCCATGATGACCAGCGAAGGGACCTGGACCTCCGGCAGGCGCCGTTCCGCTTCGCGGTGGGTCTGACGGAACATGTAGGCCGTGATGACGTTCCGCCGCTCCGGTTCCTTCAGGTTGGTCTTCAGCGCGACCGCGTGCTCGGCGAAGTCCGGCGGCCGGCGCGGTTCCCATTTCGGGAAGTAGGACATGTAGATCGGCAGGGTAAGGAAAGGAATCCGCATGATCTGCATCAGCTGGCGCTGAATCCACGACATCCGCCCATCCCTGACGAACGGGGCGGCGAGCACCAGCCCGCGGACCAGCTCCGGTGCCTGCACCGCGACGTTGACGCCGGCCGCCGCCCCGTTGGACGTGCCGTAGATGATCGCCGGGCCGGAATCCAGATGACGGATCAGGGCCGCCAGGTCGCCGGCGAGCGGAAGGCTGCCGTAGGCCGGCCACTGCCCGCTGGTCTCGCCCATGCCCCGCTGGTCGACCGTGACCACCCGGAACCCGGCATCCACGAGCAGCGGCGTCAGATAGCGAAGCTCGGAGCGTAGGTCCAGCATGGCGGGCGTCGCCACGATCAGCGGCCCTGTGCCCGTGTCGTCGTAGGCCAGGCGACCGTCGCCCAGCTCAAGGAATTGCGTCGCGCCCATGAGGGCTCCTTCCTGTCCGTTCCCGCGGGGCATGCGCCCCGGCCTCCTGCCAGCAATCCTGCTGACCGGATCCCCAGATGGGTATCGGACGATTGACCGGCAAAGCGACCTGCAGGGCCACGCTGCGAACTGTGACAACTCCGGCCTTAAGCGCCGATGACGTCTCTGGGACAAGGATCGCCTCCATGGCGCTGAACAGGGCCTTCCACAGCCCGCATAGCTCCGCGATCAGTGCGGCACGCTCGGGATAGCCACCACCTTGTGCGCCATCTGCCATATCGGACAGGTACGGGCGGGCCGCCATAAGGGGGTGTGCCGGAAACCCCTGCGCGGTAGCGTTGCCCCCAGTCCGAAATTGGTCTAGACCTATAACGCGCAGGGGTCAGCACCGATTCAGCACGGGGTCGGGAAACGCCGCGAAACAACCGGCACCAACCGGACAATCCAGACATGAGTAACGGGCCGCCCAACTCGGCGTCGGACGGCGCGTTGCTCAACCAGACGAACCGGAGAAGCCGCAGGTCAGCGCCCGCAGATCACCCCTTGAGCAGCTGCCGCGCCATCACCATCCGCTGTACCTGGTTGGTGCCCTCGTAGATCTGGGTGATCTTGGCGTCGCGCATCATCCGCTCGACCGGGAAGTCGCTGGTGAAGCCGTAGCCGCCGAGGAGCTGGACCGCGTCCGTGGTCACCGACATGGCGACGTCGGAAGCCATGGTCTTGCAGGCGGAGGAGAAGAACGTCAGGTCGGGCACCTTCTCGCCGTTCATGGCCCGCTCGGAGCGGGCCGCCGCCGCGTAGGTGAGCTGCCTGGCCGCTTCCAGCCGCATGGCCATGTCGGCGAGCATGAACTGGATGCCCTGGAAGTCGGCGACCGCCCGGCCGAACTGCTTGCGCTCCTTCACGTAGCCGAGGGCGTAGTCGAGCGCGCCCTGCGCGATGCCGAGCGCCTGCGCCGCGATCGTGATCCTGGTGTGGTCCAGGGTGGCGAGCGCGGTCTTGAAGCCGGTGCCCTCCGCGCCGATCATCCGGCCCGCCGGGATGCGGGTGTCCTCCATGATCACGGTGCGGGTGGGTGAGCCCTTGATGCCGAGCTTCTTCTCCGGCGGGCCGAAGCTGACGCCCGGGTCGCTCTTCTCCACCACGAACGCGGAGACGCCGCGCGCGCCCTGACCCGGGCGGGTGACCGCCATCACCGTGTAGAACTCGGAGACGCCGGCGTTGGTGATCCACATCTTGGTGCCGTTGAGCACCCAGTGGTCACCGTCGCGCACCGCCCTGGTGGTCATCGAGGCGGCGTCGGAGCCGGCCCCCGCCTCGGACAGGGCGTAGGAGAACATCGCCTCGCCGCGGGCGACCGGCGGCAGGTACGTGCGCTTGAGGTCCTCGGAGGCGGAGAGCAGCAGCGGGACCGTGCCGAGCTTGTTCACCGCGGGGATCAGCGAGGACGACGCGCAGGCGCGGGCGACCTCCTCGATGACGAGCACCGCGGCGAGCGCGTCGGCGCCCTCGCCGCCGTAGGCCTCGGGGATGTGCACCGCCTGCAGGCGCGCGCCGACCAGCGCGTCGAGCGCCTCGGCGGGGAACCTGGCCTCGGCGTCGACCGCGGCGGCGAACGGCGCGATCTTCGCCTCGGCCAGCTCACGGACCGTCTGGCGCAGCAGCTGGTGTTCCTCGGACAGCTCGTACACGAAGTCTCCCGTTAGACGTTGCGGCGGTACTGGCCGCCGACCTCGAAGAATGCCTCAGTGATCTGCTGCAGGCTGCATACCCGGGCGGCGTCCATCAAGGCGGCGAAGATATTGCCGTCGCCGCGGGCGGTGTCCTTGAGCGCGGCCAGGGCGGCGTGCGCGTCGGCGCGGTGCCGGTCCTGGAAGTCGCGGACCCGGTTCAGCTGCGACTTCTTCTCTTCCTCGGTGCCGCGGGCGAGCGGGATCAGCGTCGCCTGCTCGTCGTGATGCGGGTTGCGGAAGGTGTTGACGCCGATGATCGGCAGGCTGCCGTCGTGCTTGCGCTGCTCGTAGAGCATGGACTCGTCCTGGATCTTGCCGCGCTGGTAGCCGGTCTCCATCGCGCCGAGCACCCCGCCGCGGGCGCTGATCGCCTCGAACTCGCGCAGCACCGCCTCTTCGACCAGGTCGGTGAGCTCCTCGACGATGAACGAGCCCTGCAGCGGGTTCTCGTTCGCGGCCAGGCCCCACTCGCGGCCGATGATCAGCTGGATCGCCAGCGCCCTGCGCACCGACTCCTCCGAGGGCGTGGTGACGGCCTCGTCGTAGGCGTTGGTGTGCAGGCTGTTGGCGTTGTCGTAGACCGCGCACAGCGCCTGCAGGGTGGTGCGGATGTCGTTGAAGCTCATCTCCTGGGCGTGCAGCGAGCGGCCCGAGGTCTGGATGTGGTACTTCAGCTTCTGCGACCGCTCCCCCGCCCCGTAGCGGTCGCGCATCGCCACCGCCCAGATCCGGCGGGCGACCCGGCCGATTACCGTGTACTCGGGGTCCATGCCGTTGGAGAAGAAGAACGACAGGTTCGGCGCGAAGTCGTCGACCTTCATCCCGCGGGCCAGGTAGGCCTCCACGTAGGTGAACGCGTTGGCCAGGGTGAAGGCGAGCTGGCTGATCGGGTTCGCGCCGGCCTCGGCGATGTGGTAGCCGGAGATGGACACCGAGTAGAAGTTGCGGACCTGGTTGGCGATGAACCACTCCTGGATGTCGCCCATCATCCGCAAGCTGAAGTCGGTGGAGAAGATGCAGGTGTTCTGCCCCTGGTCTTCCTTGAGGATGTCGGCCTGCACCGTCCCGCGCACGGTGGCGAGCACCCGCGCGCGCAGCGCCGCCGCTTCGGCCGCGGTCGGCTCCCTGCCATTGTCCGAACGGAAGCTGGCTACCGCCTGATCGATCGCCGCGAGAAGGAAGAACGCGAGGATCGTGGGGGCGGGGCCGTTGATCGTCATCGACACCGACGTCGTCGGGGCGGTGAGGTCGAAGCCGTCGTAGAGCGCCTTCATGTCATCGAGGGTGGCGATCGAGACCCCGGAGGTGCCGACCTTGCCGTACACGTCGGGGCTCTCCCCCGGGTCGCGGCCGTACAGGGTGACGGAGTCGAAGGCGGTGGACAGCCGGGTCGCCGCGCCGCCTTCCGACAGCAGCTTGAACCGGCGGTTGGTGCGGAACGGGTCGCCCTCGCCGGCGAACATCCGCGCCGGGTCCTCGCCCTCCCGCTTGAACGGGAACACCCCGGCGGTGAACGGGAAGTAGCCCGGCAGGTTCTCCGCGCGCAGGAACCGCAGCAGCTCCCCGTGGTCTTCGTAGCGCGGCAGCGCCACCCGGGGGATGACGCTCCCCGACAGCGACTCGCGGGTCAGCCTGGTCCGCAGCTCCTTGTCCCTGACCCGGACCACCTGCTCGTCACCGGAGTAGGACGCCGCCACCGCGGGCCAGCCCTCGATCAGCGCCGCGCTTTCCCCGGTGACCTCGCTGCGCGCCGCCTCGAGCAGCGCCGTCACGGCGTCCACGGCGATCTCGGTGTGCGCCGCGGTCCCGGGCTCCGCCGCGGTCGCGGGTTCCGCCGCGGTCCCGGGCTCCGCCGCGGTCCCGGGCTCCGCCGCGGTCCCGGGTTCCGCCGCGGTCCCGGGTTCCGCCGCGGTCCCGGGTTCCGCCGCGGTCCCGGATGGCGCGACGGTCCCGGATGGCGCGGTGGTCCCGGATGGCGCGGTGGTGCCGGCGTGCTGCGCGCTGTCCGGGGAGGCGGGGGCGCCCGGGGTAAGCCGCTCTCGTTCGGGATCAGCGGGCTCTGCCTTCCCGGGGGACGACCCCCGGACCCCCGCGAGCTCAGCGCGCACGGCGGCGAGCCGCTGCACCCGGCGCACCGCCGCCGACTGCGCGCGGGTCTCGTCATGGTAGCCGCGAACGGTGGCGGCGATCTCCGCCAGGTAGCCTGCCCGGGCCGGCGGGATGAGCGCCGCCGCGCCGGCCGACGTCTTGCCGCTCACCGCGGGCAGCACGCCGGGCGCGAGCGGCAGCCCGCGCTCCCTGAGCAGGCCCGCCAGGTGCTGGTAGAGGGCGGTGACCCCGGTGTCGTTGAACGTCGCGGCGCTGGTGCCGAAGACCGGCATGTCGGCCGGGCGGGCGCCGAACGCCTCCCGGTTGCGGATCAGCTGCCTGGCCACGTCGCGCACCGCGTCCGCGCCGCCGCGCCGCTCGAACTTGTTGACCGCCACCACGTCGGCGAAGTCGAGCATGTCGATCTTCTCCAGCTGCGATGCCGCGCCGAACTCCGGCGTCATCACGTACAGCGACACGTCCGCCAGGCCGGCCACCCCCGCGTCCCCCTGCCCGATGCCGGGGGTCTCAAGGATCACCAGGTCATGGCCGGCCGCGGCGCACGCGGTGATGATCTCGTCGATGCCGTCCGGCAGTTCGCGGCTGCCGCGGGTCGCCAGGCTGCGGAAGAAGACGTGGTGGCCGTCAAGGGAGTTCATCCGGATGCGGTCGCCGAGCAGCGCGCCGCCGCCGCGTCGCCGGGTCGGGTCCACCGCCAGCACCGCGATCCGCAGCTTGTCCTGCTGATCGGTGCGGAACCGGCGGACCAGCTCGTCGGTGAGCGACGACTTGCCGGAACCGCCCGTGCCGGTGATGCCGAGGACCGGCACCCGGCGGCCGCTGGCCGCCCTGGCCAGGGCGGCGCTGTCCTTCGCGGGCAGCCGCCCCTCCTGCAGGCAGGTGATGGTCCGGGCCAGCGCGGTGCGCTCGCCTGCCAGCACCGCGTCGGTCTCCGCCGGCCGGGCGGCGAGGTCGGTGTCGCAGTCGCGGATCAGCTCGTTGATCATCCCCGGCAGGCCGAGCCGCTGACCGTCCTCCGGGGAGAAGATCCGCACGCCCGCCTGGGCGAGCCGGGCGATCTCCTCGGGGACGATTACTCCCCCGCCGCCGCCGAACACCTTCACGTGCCCCGCTCCGGCCTCGGCGAGCGCGCGGGCGAGGAACTCGAAGTACTCGACGTGACCGCCCTGGTAGGAGCTGACCGCCACGCCCTGCGCGTCCTCGTCGAGCACCGCGTCGACTACCTCGCGGACCGACCGGTCATGCCCGAGGTGCACCACCTCGGCCCCCTGCGCCTGCAGGATGCGCCGCATGATGTTGATCGCCGCGTCGTGCCCGTCGAACAGCGCCGTCGACGTCACGAACCGGACCGGGTGCGCAGGAACGTGCAGCTCCACTGTGACTCCTGGGCTGGGACTCCCGGGCTGGGACTCCTGGATTTTTGGGCGTCCAATATTTGGAGGTTAAAGGAAATTCTAGCGCATGGTCAAGCTGACCCGCCGGGGGGTTGCGCCGGGCAGGTTCTTGCGGTCGCGGGCCGCTCGCATACGGTTGTCCGCATGGCCGCCAACGAGCCCTTCGACCCGATCGCCGAGGCGCACCGCCAGTGGAGCGCCCGCTGGCCCGGGCACGCCGATCACATGGCCGCCATCACGTCCGTGATGCGCGTGCAGCAGCTCCTGCTGAGCCGGGTGGAGGACACGCTCAAGCCGTACGGGCTGACCTTCGCCTCCTACGAGGCGCTGCGGCTGCTCGCCTTCACCCGGCGCGGCTCGCTCCCCATGGGCAAGATGGGCGAGCGGCTCATGGTTCACCCAGCCTCGGTCACCAACGCGATCAGGCGGCTCGAGGGCCGCGGCCTCGTGCAGCGGCAGCTTTCACCCGACGACCGGCGGGTGGTCCTCGCCACCATCACCGACGCCGGCCGTGAGGTCGCCGAGGAGGCCACGTTCGCGCTCAACGAGGCCTCCTTCGGACTGGCGGGCCTGACCCCGGAGCAGGTCAGCGACGCGACCGCGCTGCTGCGCGCGATCCGGGTCGCGGTGGGGGACATCGCGCCGCCGGCCTGATCCTGATGCGGCGCGGCCCGCCGCGCTTGAGCACCTTGCCGGTCGCGTTGCGCGGCAGGTCCTCAACGAAGTCGACCGAGGCCGGGCCAGCGCGATCACCCCGGGCGACCCGTATTTCACCGCCGAGCCGCCCGCACCGCACATCCGGATGAGCTACGCCCACACGGACAGCCCCGACCTGCTCGCGGACGCGGTTACCCGCCTGCGCGGCATCCTCGGCCAGCCGGGCTAGACCGGATCCCAGCTGAATAGGCCGGTCCCAGCCGACGCGCGGCGCCGTTGCCGCGCTTAACGGTCGCTGACGCCGCTGCCGGCGCAATGCCGCTTGTTACGTCAGGACGGAAGCTGGCGGAGTTCGCGCTTGAGGATCTTGCCCGCGGCGTTCTTGGGCAGTTCGGCCACGAGGATCACCTCGCGCGGCTTCTTGAACGAGGCGAGCCGGCCGCGGCAGTACTGGATCAGCTCTCCGGGATCCGGCTCGCCGGCGGCGACGACGAACGCCCGCACCGACTCGCCCCACTCGGGATCGGGCACGCCGACGACGGCGACCTCGCGCACGGCGGGGTGGGTGAGCAGGACTTCCTCGACCTCGCGCGGGTAGACGTTCGACCCGCCGGTGATGATGACGTCCTTGGCACGGTCGGTGAGGTGCAGGTAGCCCGCGTCGAGGTGGCCGATGTCGCCGGTGTGCAGCCAGCCGCCGGCCAGGGTGGCCGCGGTGGCGCCGGGGTTGTCCCAGTAACCGCGCATCACCACGTCGCCGCGGACGAGGACCTCGCCGCCGGTTCCGTCCGGAACGGGCTCGCCGTCCGGGCCCGCGACGCGCACCTCGACGCCGCGGAAGGCACGGCCGCAGGACCCGGGATGGTCGAGCGCCTCGGACGCGGGCATCACGGTGATTGTCATCGGCGCCTCGCCCTGCCCGTACATCTGGGTCACGATGGGCCCGAGCACGCCGACCGCGGCGCGCAGGTCCTCCTGGTAGAGCGGCGCCCCGCCGACGACGACGCTGCGCAGGCTCGGGTGGGTCCGGCCGCGCGCCTCCTCGACCACGCGGCGGAGCATGGTCGGGGCGAGGAACGCGGCGTGCGTCACCCGATGCTCCTCGATGAGCGCGACGAAGCCGCGGGCCGAGAAGCTGGTTCCAGGCGCGATCACCTGGGTCGCGCCCCGCGCGGTCGACGGCAGCAGGTAGAGGCCGCTGCCGTGGGTGAGCGGGGCGGCGTGCAGGTAGACGCTGCCGTCGGCGACCGGGTCGAGGTCGCGGAGGTAGGCCTCGGTCATCGCGGCGAGGTTGCGGTGCGTGAGCGTAGCGCCTTTCGGCCGCCCGGTCGTTCCCGAGGTGTAGAAGAGCCAGGCCGGGTCGTCGGCCGCGGTGCCGGCCGCGGGCGACGGCTCCGGGGCAAGGACGTCCTCGTAATCCAGGCCCGTGTCGCGGAGTCCCGTGTTGTCGCGGTCCCTGGTGTCGCCCCCGGTGTCCGAGGCGTTCGCGCGGGCCACCCGCAGCACCCGGGCCCCGGCCGGGAGAGCGGGAGTCACGGCGGCTGTCTCGTCGCTGACGACGACGGCGGCCGCGCCGCAGTGCCGGACGATGTAGCCCACCTCGTCGGGGTGGAGGTGCCAGTTGACCGGCACGGCGACGAATCCGCCGTGGAAGGCAGCCCACAGCGACTCGACGAGTTCGGGCCGGTTCGGCATGAGGAGCACGACGCGGTCGCCGCGCCGCAGCCCGAGCCGGGCCAGGCCGGCGGCGAGCCGGGCGACCCGGTCGCCGAGCTCCCGGTAGCTGAGCACCCGGGAGCCCTGGACGAGCGCGGGCCGGCCGCCGGCTCGCGCGCTGCCGTCGCTGAGCAGGCCGGCGATGTTCACGGCCTAGGAAGCCTCGACCTCGGGCAGGATCTCCTCCTTCAGCCGCTTGAGGTCGTCGAGCGTCTTGGAGACCGGCACGTCGGCGAACGGCGGCCAGATCATCGGCATCGTGAGCCCGGCCTCTTTGTACTGCTTGAGCCGGTCGGTGATCTGCCCGGCGGTTCCCACCATGAGGTTGGTGACCCTGCCGTTGTCCGACTGGTCGGTCTTCTCATCCGTGATGACGGTCCAGAGCATGCTGCTGATCTCGAGGTCGTCCACCGAGCGCGAGCTGCCGAGCTCGTCCAGCTCCCGCTGGATGGCGCCGCGCCACTGGCGGATGTCGTCCGGCGAGTCCTGGATCCCGATCCAGCCCGACAGGTTGTACTTCGCGATGCGCAGCGCCGAGCGCTTCGGGTCCTTGAGCCCGCTGAAGAAGATCGGCGGGTGCGGCTGCTGCAGCGGCTTGGCCCCGAACCCGCACCGCTCGAAGTCGGCGAACTCGCCGTGGTACTCGAACAGGTCGTTCGTCCAGATGCCCTGCATGATCTCGATCGTCTCGCGCACGTGCTTGTGCCGCTTGGGGAAGATGTGGGAGGCGCTCGCCGCCGCGAACTCCTCGGGCATCCAGCCGGAGCCGACGCCGACGTTGAGCCTGCCCCCCGAGAGGTGGTCGATCGTCGCCATCTCCGCGGCGAGGACGCCGGGCGCGCGGAACGGCGTGTCGGTGATGCTCATGCCGATCCGCACCTTGGCCGTCTTCGCGGCGAGCCAGGGGATGAGCGGCATGCCCTGGAACCACTCTCCCCGCGAGGACACCGGCAGGGCGTTGGGGAGTCCCGGCATCATGCCGAACGGGTACTGGAGCTCCTGGCGGTCAGAGGCCTCAGGCACGACGATCCGGTCGAGTGTCCAGACCGAGTCGAAGTCGAGCTCCTCGGCGAGGCTGGTGAGATCCTCAAGCTCCTTGATCGTCACCTTGTCCCGGAAGTTAGGCAGGTAGAGAGCGAGCTTCATAAGAGATGGCCTCCATGCAAGGCAGCAGGCGGATCGGGATGGCGGGCGCCCGGCCCCCGTGTTCCAGGCTGACGGGCGACCGTCACCACCGCACCAACGCAACCTCAACATTTCCTCAACTGCGCAGCGCCGCGCGTGCCTTGCCCGCCTCTTGCCGCGGCGGCACTATGGATACGGGCGGCACTGTGGTCGTCCCTGGCCGAGGAGACCAAGCGTGTACGACGTCGCCTGTTCCCGGGTCCTTGTCGTCGATGACGACCAGCGGGTGCGGACGATGGTGTCCTGGCAGCTCGAAGCGGACGGGTTCGCGGTCACCGAGGCCGACGACGGCGCGGCCGCGCTGGCCCAGATCGAGCGCGACCGGCCCGACCTCGTGGTGCTCGACCTCTCCCTGCCGGGCATCGGCGGCCTCGACGTCCTGCGCCGGGTGCGCGAAGCCGAGGGGACGGCGGCGCCGCTCCCGGTGATCGTGCTGTCCGGTCGCAGCGGGGAGACCGACCGGATCATCGGGCTCGACCTCGGCGCCGACGACTACCTGGTCAAGCCGTTCTCGCCGGGGGAACTCGCCGCGCGGGTCCGGTCCGTGCTGCGGCGCTCGCGTCCCGGGACCGCCGCGGCGAGGCCGGCCGAGGGCCTCTGGGTGGACGAGGCCAGCCGCGACGTCACGCTCGATGGCCGCCCGGTCGACCTCACGGCCAAGGAATTCGACCTGCTGGCCTTCCTCGCCCGGCATCCCCGGCGGGTGTTCACCCGCGCCCAGCTGCTGCAGCACGTGTGGGGCAGCGCACCGGGCTGGCAGGGCGAGGCCACGGTCACCGAGCACGTGCACCGGCTGCGCCAGAAGCTCGGCGCGTGCGGTGACGGCGGCCGTCCGATCGTGCAGACCGTCCGCGGCGTCGGGTACCGCATGGAGCCGCCCGATGCGCGCGGATGAGGCCGCCGCCGGCCCGGTTCCCGCCGGCACTGTCCTGAGCGACACGGGGACAAGCTTCGAACTCGACCATGCCGACACCCTCCACCTGCTCCGCTGGCAGACCTCGGTGCTTGAGCTGATCGCGGCGGGCACCTCGCTGGCCGAGGTCCTGACCTGCGTGGCGGTCGCGCTCGAGGACTTGATCGAGGGCAGCCGGTGCTCGATCCTGCTGCTTGACCCGGCGACGGCGACGCTGCACCACGGCGCGGCCCCGTCGCTGCCGCACGCTTACTCGGCCCGCATCGACGGGCTGCCCGTCGGCCCCCAGGAGGGATCGTGCGGCGCGGCGGCCTACCTCGGCACGCCGGTTGTCGCCGCCGACATCCGCAGCGACGCGCGGTGGGAGCGGTTCCGGGACGTCGCGGCACCGCACGGCATGCGGTCCTGCTGGTCGACCCCGATCCGGGGCCGGACCGGCATCGTCGGCACGTTCGCGGTCTACCACGACCATCCCCACCACCCGCCGCTGCGCGAGCGCCGGCTCGTCGAGCGTTTCACGCACCTGGCATCGGTTGCCATCGACCACGCCGGGCTGTTCGGCGCGCTCGCGGAGAGCGAAGAACGTTTCCGCCGGGCGTTCGAGGACAACGCCGTGGGCATGGTGCTCGCGGGGACCGACGGCCGCATGGCGCGGGTGAACCGCGCGCTGCGGGACATGCTCGGCCGCACGGAGCCCCAGCTGCTCGGCTGTGCCCTCGACGAGGTCGTCACCCCGGCGGCGGGCGCGGCCGGCCAGCTCGCGCGGCTCGTCCGGGACCGGGCGGGCAGCGTGCACTACGAGGCGACGGCCCGGCACACCGACGGGCGCACCATCGACCTGGCCGTGGCAGCGTCCGTGGTGAGCGGCGCGGACGGTGTCCCGGCGAACCTGAGCGTGAGCCTGCTCGACATCACCCAGCGCCGGGCCGCCGAGCGGGAGCGGCGCGCGCGGCGCGAAGCCGAGGTCGCCCGCGCGGCGGCGGAGGCCGCCAGCCAGGCGAAATCGGAGTTCGTGTCAGCCCTCAACCACGAGCTGCGCACCCCGCTGCAGGCGATCACCGGGTTCACCGAGCTGCTGCGCACCCTGGACCTGCCGCCTGAGCGCAGGCAGGAGGCGCTCGGCCACATCGGCGCGGCGACCGGGCACGTGCTCTCGATGGTCGACGACCTGCTCGACATCGCGAAGATCGAAGCCGGCGCGCTGCCGATCTGTACCGAGCCGGTCGAGTTGCGCGGCCTGCTCGACGAGGTGCTCGCGCTGCTGGCACCGCTGGCCGGAGGGCACGACGTCACCCTGCGGTCCCCCGTGTTGGCCAGCACCGTCCCGGCCGGACCGGAGGGGGCCCGCGCCGACCGGCGCCGGCTGCGCCAGGTGCTGATTAACCTGGTCTCCAACGGCATCCGCTACAACCACGCTGGCGGCTGGGTGGAGGTCGCGGTGACGGACTCCGGCGCGTCCATGGTGACCGTGACGGTCCGCGACTCGGGCCGCGGGATCTCCGCGGAGATGATGAGCCGGCTGTTCACGCCGTTCGACCGGCTGGGCGCCGAACGCTCGGCGGAGCCGGGCGCGGGCCTTGGCCTCGTGGTCGCCCGTGCCCTCACCCAGGCGATGGGCGGCACCCTGGAGATCCGCAGCGCGGCCGGGGCGGGCACCACCGCCGAGGTAACCCTCCCCGCGGCACCGTGCGGCTGAAAGGGGCGGCCTAGGCTCGCGGCGGCAGCGGCGGCCGGCGCCTGGACGGCCTGGTTCGCGTGTCGGGCGGGCGCACCGCGGGCCGCTGCCGCAGGGCGTCAAGAGCGAGGCTGACCGCCGTTTCCAGCTGGGTGTCACGCCCCGCGGCCCAGTCGTCGGGCGACATGATGACCTCGACATCGGGGTCGACGCCGTAGTTCTCCACGTCCCAGCCGTACTCCTGGAACCAGAAGGCCAGCCGCGGCACGGTGATCCGCGTTCCGTCCACCAGCTCGTGCTCGTCGTCGTAACCGATGACGCCGCCCCAGGTCCGGGCGCCGACCACCGGGCCGAGCGGGAGCAGGCGGACGGCGGCGGTGACGATGTCGCCGTCGGATCCCGAGCACTCGTCGGTGACCGCGACGACCGGCCCCCGCGGGGCGTCCTCGGGATAGGTGGCCGGCAGCATGCCGCGCGGCACGTTCCAGGCGATCACCTTGCGGGCCAGCTTCTCCACGACCAGCGCCGAGGTGTGCCCGCCGGTGTTGCCGCGCACGTCCACGATCAGCGCGTCGTGCAGCATCTCGGCGCGCAGGTCCCGGTGGAAGTCCGCCCAGCCCTGGCTCATCATGTCCGGCACGTGCAGGTAGCCGATCCGGCCGTCGCTGAGCTCCCGGACCCGCGCTCGCTTCGCGCTGACCCAGTCCAGGTAGCGCAGCCTCAGCTCGCTGCGCAGCGGGACGACCGGCACGCTGCGCGGCGGGCCGCCGTCGGCGGGCGCGACGGTAAGCTCGACGGGCTTGCCCGCGGCGCCGGTCAGCAGCGGGCCGGGCCCGTCGCTGCCGACCGGCCGGCCGTCGACGGCGAGCAGCACGTCGCCGGCGGCGATGCCCGAGCCGGGTGCCGCCAGCGGCGCGCGGGCGCGCGGGTCGGAGGTGTCCGCGCGGATGAACCGGGTCACCCGCCAGGTGTCGCCGCTGCGCTCGATGTCCGCGCCGAGCAGGCCGGGCGCCGCGGCCGCGTCGCCGCCGCGGGCCGGCCGGGCGTAGGCATGGGAGGTGCCGAGCTCGCCGAAGAGCTCCCAGAGCAGGTCGGTGAACTCGGATCCGGTGGTGATCCGGTCGAGCAGCGGCCGGTACTCGTCCTGTGCGGCGTCCCAGTCGACGTCCGCCATGTCGGGAACCCAGAAGTCGTGCGCCATGATGCGGGCCGCCTCGGCGTAGGCCTGGCGCCACATGGCGGGCGGGTCGAGCATGAACCTGGCCCGGCTCAGGTCGATCTCGACCTTGTCGTCGGGATTGCCGTCGTCGGCCTTGCGTTCCGCCGCGATCACCGTAAGGTCGCCGTCATCGCTGGTGACCAGCCTGGTGCCGTCTCCGCTGGCCTCGAACCAGTCCACTTTCCCGGCGAGCTCGGATACGTCGCGCCGGGCGAAGTCGAACCGCTCCAGGCTGGGACGCGGCGCTTCGTCGCCCGGCCGCGCGGCACCGGTGCCGAGGTTGCCCGCTACCGGGCTGCGCAGCCAGGCCAGGCCGCCCTTCACCGCGCGCAGGCCGGAGTACCGTCCCTCGGGGACGGGGACGGCGACGATACGTTCGGCTATCCCGGCGGTGGCGACCGGCACCGGCGGGACCGACGACCCCTCGTCGTCGGCCGCGCCGGCGGCGCTGGCATCGGCGGCGCTGGCATCGGCGGCGCCGGCATCGGCGGCGCTGCCGTCGGCGGGCGCGGATTCGCCGACCGCCGGGACGTCCGCGTGCTTGTCCGCGGCCTCGCCGATGAGCCGCCCGCCGAGTTCGGGTGCGAACGGCGACGGGGTCGCCGCGTCGAGGGGCAGCAGGTAGGGCCGGGCACCGTACGGGAACGTGAGGTCGAAGAAGTGCGCGTCGTAGACGGGATCGAAGTCGCGCAGCGACAGGAACGCCAGGTACTTGCCGTCAAGGGTGAAGACCGGCTCGGTGTCGGTGAACCGCCCGTCGGTGGCGTCGAACACCTCGCCGTCGGCGATCCGCGCCAGCCGCAGCCGGCGGAGCTGATTGAGGTTGCTGTCGGCCGGGTGCCCGGTCGGCTGCGACCACGCCAGCCAGGCGGAGTCGGGCGACCAGGCAAGCCCGGTCATGACCCCGTTGCCCGACGCGGCGAGGTCGCGCACCGCGCCGGACTCGACGTCGATGACCCGCAGCCGCCCGTCCTGCGCCGCGACGGCGACCACCCGGCCGTCCGGCGCCGCCGCCAGCTCGGTGACCCGGCCAACCTGGCCGGCGGCGATCCGCCGCGGCGCCTCGGCCGCGCCGGCGCCGATCTCCAGGCCGTCGCTGCCACCGGCGTCGCTCGCCCAGACGACCTGCCCGCCGGCTCCCAGTACCCGCGGAAAGCGCGCCCGGACGCCGGGCACGACCGACACGGCCCGGGCGGGACCGTCCCGGTGGGTCAGCCAGTGCACGGTTCCGCGCACCTCGATCGAGCTGGCCCGCCCGCCGTGGTCCACCGACAGCGAGCCGATGTGGTCCGCCGCCGTGACAAGGCGGGGTGCCCGGCCGCCGGCCGGCGAGCCGAGGGTGATGTCGAGCCGGGCCGGCCCGGCTGCCCGCAGGTCTTCGAGCAGCCACAGCTCACCGCCACGGGCGTAGACGATGCGCTGCCCGTCGGTGCTGGCCTGGCGCGCGTACCAGCCCTCGTGGTCGGTGTGCCGGCGCAGGTCGCTGCCGTCCAGCGCGCAGGAGTAGACGTTACCGGTGCCCTCGTGGTCGCTGATGAACGCGAGCCGCCCGCCCACGATCATCGGGCTGGCGAACTGAGCCGGCAGGTCCGCGAGGACGCGCTGGAACGGCCGCGGGGCACCGCCGACCACGGCGGGCGCACCGCTCACTACCGCCGTCGCGGGGCCGGTCCACAACCGCCCGGCCGTGCCGCCGCGGTAGCGCTTCCACTCGGCCGGGTCGGTGCCGAAGACCCCCCAGGTGCCGGTGAGCAGCCCGACCACGCCGTCCGCGCGTTCGCCGCTGGTGCCGAGCGACAGGTCGGACACCGGGCCGAACGGCAGCACCCGTTCCGCGCCCGGGCTGCCCGACAGCGCGGTGGTCAGCGCGCGAGCCCTGACGTAGTGCCCGAACGGCTGGCCCGCCGTGCTGACGGCCAGGACCTCTCCGTTCGGGGTCCAGCCGCTGACCAGCGCCCACGACGTGCCCCAGTAGGTGAGCCGGGTGGTGTCCCCGTCGGCGAGGCTGGCGGTGTAGACCTCCGCGGTGCCGTCCCTGGAGCTGACCCAGGCCACGTGCGCGCCGTCCGGCGCCAGCCGCGGCGTCGAGGCCGCCGCCTCGTCGCCGGTGAACCGCCAGGCCCGGCCGCCGGTGACCGGCGCCAGCCAGACGTCGTCCGCGGCGACGAAGATCACGAGGTCGTTGGTGACATGCGGGAATCTCAGGTATCCGTGTGACGCCACCCGGTCATCGTAGGTTCCGGCTGCCGTCGGGCCCTAGCTATTTTCGCCGGATGCTCAGCCGGCCCGCGGGCAGGCTGCCCGGGTGAACAGGTAGGTAGCGGCCAGTTTGCCATGACGATCCTTTCTGTACTCATAGAGCCGATGAGGACGGCATGTCTCGTTGAAGTGGGATCGCTTCCGCGATTGGCGGAATCGGCGGCCGGCTGGCTCAGATGCTAACAGTGACCAAGGCGTCACCGTGCGCTTTTGCCTGATCGCGTGCAGGCCGGTCCCGAAGGCGGGGCACTAACCTCGCCCCTGTAGGCGCGATGGACGGACCTTGGGGAGTCGAGGAAAGATATGACAACAGTGATGCCAGTGGTGCCGCTGGGAACTAGCGGGATACCGGTCAGCCGGCTGGCCCTGGGCTCCTGGCGGACGTTCGAGCGGATCGACCGCGATCAGGGGCTCAGCGTAATGACCGCGGCGCGGGACGCCGGCATCACGTTCCTCGACGACGCCAGGTACAACGACGAGACCGGCCACGCGCCGATCCCCAGCGGGTACTCCGAGGTGGTCTTCGGCGAGCTGTTCCGCGCGGCGGGCTGGAACCGCGCGGACACCGTCGTAGCCAACAAGCTGTGGTGGGAGTTCTGGCCGCGGGAGACGCCGGCGCAGGAGCTGGCCGGGTCGCTCGGGCGGATGCGCTTCGACTACATCGACCTGATCTACTCGGACCGGCTGCCTGAAGGCGTGACCGTCGAAGACGCGGTCGGCATGATCGGCGGCCTGGTCACGGCCGGCCACGCGCGGGCGTGGGGCGCGTTCAACTGGACGCCGGCGCAGCTCGAGCAGGCTTACCAGGCCGCCGAGCGCGCGGGGCTGCCCGGACCGTCGGCCACGCAGCCGGCGTACAGCCTGGTCCGCCGCGAGCTCGTGGAAGACCCGGCGATGCAACGGCTGGCGGTGGAACGAGGCCTCGCCGTCGTCGCCTCGTACACGCTCGCGGGCGGCATCCTGACCGGCAAGTACGACAAGGACCCGCGGGCGGGCCGGGCCGCGGGCACGCTGGACAGCCCGCAGTGGGCGTCCGCGGTCGCCGCCGGCCGGGAGCTGGCCGCGTTCGCGCGGGAAACCGGCCGGGACCCGGCGAACCTGGCCATGGCGTTCGCGCTGCTCAACCCGGCGGTGGCGGCCGTGCTGTTCGGGGCAACGCGGCCGGAGCAGGTGACCGCCAGCCTCGGCGCCCTGTCCGTGGCGGAGAGCCTGCCGGCGGACGAGCGGCGGCGGCTGACGGCCATCGGCGCCGACGCCTGACGGTCGTCCCGGACGGGCGGAGCACCGGCACCTGGGACGGGACCTGGCTGGTGGTGATCTTCTCCGTTCCCGCAAGTCAGGCGGCACGCATCAGTCGTTATGTCCCGCATAACTTACTGACCAGTCCAATTCGGCGGTTATGCAAACGTTTGCAGATAGGTTAATTCAACTCATTAGTGAACTTTTACAAATGATCTGGCTGTACCGTATGGTCAACGCTTAGCATCGCGCGGGCACTAAGGCATCCCTGCATGTTCATGTGAGGCTCAATGACGATCTCCCGGCGTCGCGTCCATTCACGGCCCGTCAAGTCACGGCCCATCCGGCTGTTCCTCATCGGCATGCTCGCGGTGCCCCTGCTGTCCCTGCTGGCGCTGTGGGGCTTCGCGGCCAGCATCACGGTGAGCCCCGCCGTCAAGGACGCGGATTACACCGCGAACACCAAGACAACCAACGCGGGCGCGTACCCGCTGTTCGGCGCGCTGCCGCAGGAACGGGCGGAAACCTACCGGTGGCTGGTGAGCGGCCGCAAGGCCCGCCCGGCCCTGCTCGCCGCGAGGCAGCAGGTGAACGGGGCGGTTCCGGGGGCCAAGACCGCGTTCCTGGCCGGGCAGAAGTCCGCCACCAGCGCGACGCTGAACACGCTGCTATCGGACCTCGGCCAGCTCGACCAGCTCCGCGGCTCCGTCGATTCCGGCGCGATGAGCCCGTCAGCCGCCTTCCAGGCGTACAGCGGGATCGTCGACGACGAGTTTCACTACTTCCTCACGACGGTCAAGAACCGGGGTGACGCCTCCCTGGACGCCACGTCGATCGGCGCCACCGACGGGGCCTACGCGCTGGAGATGGCCAGCAGGGAGGCCGCGCTCATCGATGGCGCGTTCGCCGGCGGCGACCAGCTGACCCCCGCCATCAGGGAGCTGTTCGCCAGCAGCGCGGCGCAACGGCACGCGCTCCTCGCCGAGGCCCAGGCCCTGGTGACCCCCGCGATGTACGCCAACTACGTCGACGACTCGCCGGCCTACCGGCAGTTCCAGGCCATGGAGGCGCAGATCCTGGCCAGCTCGGGCGACCGGGTTCCGGTGGACCCGAAAGCCTGGAGCTCGACCACTCAGGCCTACCTGCTGGCCACCGAGAAGACCCAGGGCGCGAACGCCGCGACGCTGTCGGCGCTGAGCACGTCGCAGAGCCACGGACTGGTCACCGAGGCAGTGATCGCGGGCGGCATCGGCCTGGTGGCCGTCCTCGCCTCCGTCTTCCTGCTGATCTGGTTCGGCCGCAAGGTCACCAAGGACCTCACCGGGCTGAACGCGTCGGCGCGCGAGATGGCGGAGGAACGGCTGCCGCGGCTCGTGGGGCAGCTCCGGCGGGGCGAGGACGTGAACCCGCACGAAGAGGCCCAGCGCCCGCGGGCCAGCTCCATCAGCGAGATCTCCACGATCGCCGCGTCCTTCGCGACGGTGCAGGGCGCCGCGGTGGCGGCGGCCGTCGACCAGGCAAGGCTGCGCGCAGGCGTCAACCAGGTCTTCCTCAACATCTCCATGCGCAATCAGTCGCTGCTGCACAGGCAGCTGAAGATGCTCGACTCGATGGAGCGCCGCACCAGCGACCCGGCCGCACTGGCCGAGCTCTTCCGGCTTGACCACCTCACCACCCGCATGCGCAGGCACGCGGAGGGCCTGATCATCCTGTCCGGTTCCACCCCGGGCCGCGGCTGGCGCGACCCGGTGCCGGTGGTTGACGTGCTACGGGCGGCCGTCGCCGAGGTGGAGGATTACGTCCGGGTGGACGTGGTCGGCGAATCGCGTGACCTGGTCGCGGGAAACGCGGTGAGCGACATCATTCACCTCCTCGCGGAACTCGTCGAGAACGCCGCGGTCTTCTCCCCGCCGAACACGCGGATCGAGGTGCGGGCGGACCGGGTAGGCACGGGACTCGTCGCGGAGATCGAGGATCGCGGGCTAGGCCTGACCGAGGAGGAACGGCAAGCCATCAACCTGCGCCTGTCCAGCCCGCCCGAATTCGACCTCGCGAACAGCAATCAGCTCGGGCTCTTCATCGTCAGCCAGCTGGCGGCGCGGCATCACATCGGGGTCGCGCTCCGTGAGTCCGTCTACGGCGGCACGACGGCGATCGTCCGGATGCCGTTCGGCGTGGTCGTACGGGACGGAGAGGAGGCATCCGCCGCCGAGGAAGGCTGGGTCACGCCCGACGGCCCCTTCGCCGGGCCGCCGGCCGGGCAGCCGCTGCCCGCTGCGGACCTGGCCGAGGGGCTGCCGCCGTCCGCCGGCGCGGGCGCCGGCCGTCACCGGCTGCACAAAGCCGTTACCGGTCGCCTGGTGGACGCGGGCGGCAGCGCGCGCCCGCCCGCGCTCGACGACGCTCCGGCCGCGTTCGGTGGTGCCGCGGCCGCGTTCGGTGGTGCCGCGGCCGCGCGGACCGGCGCCCCGGCCGCACGCAACGTGCAGCGGCCGCCGTGGGAGATGGCGACGCCGGCACCGCTGCCGGCGTCGCCGGCGACATCCGGGCGGGCGACATCCGGGCCGGCGACATCCGCGCCTGGTCACCGTGCGCTGGCCGCGCCGTCCGCAGGTGCCTCCCGCCGGCCGGCTTCCCCGGGCAGCCACCTCGGGATGCCCATCCGGGTGCCGCAGGCCAACATGGCACCGCAGTTGCAAGGCCGCCAGCCGGAAGCGCAGCGCGCCGGGCTCCGCGAGGAGTCCCTCATCGACGACCGGGACCCCGAGGCCACCCGCGCCATGATGTCGCTGATGCAGGCGGGGTGGCAGCGCGGCCGCGTGGACGACCTCGACGGCACCGGCCGGGCACCGCGCTTTGAAACTGACTGGTAGGGAGGAGCTCTCATGGCCCAGACCGACACAACCGGGCAGCTCAGCTGGCTGCTCGACAACCTCGTCGAGCAGGTGGAGCCCGTCGAGCAGGCACTTGTCCTTTCCAGGGACGGCCTGGTGGTGGCCGCGTCGCGGGGCCTGACGCGCGAAGACAGCGAGCACCTGTCGGCCCTCGCCGCCGGGGTGCAGAGCCTGGCCAGGGGAACAGGGCAGCATTTCCGCGGCGGCCGGGTGCGGCAGACCATCATCGAGATGGAGAACGCCTTCCTCTTCGTGATCGCGGCGGGACGGGGAACGTGCCTCGCGGTGCTGACGGCGGCCGACCCCAACGTGGGGCTGGTCGCCTACGAGATGGCGATGCTCGTCCGCCGCATGGGCAGGTACCTCGCGGCGGAACCGCGATTCCACGGCGATGAGATAGGCCTGGAGTGAGCGCGCATGGCGGGTAACGGGCAGGACGGGTACGGCGGCCACCGCTGGCTCGACCACGAAGCCGGCCCGGTCGTGCGGCCGTACGCCGTCACGAAGGGGCGGACCGCGCCGGCCAACGTGGGGCTGATCGACTCCGTCATGGCGACCGGGGAATGGCCGCAGCCGCACTTCCGGCCAGGACCCGAGCACCGCCGGATCCTCGAGCTGTGCCACACGCCCAAGCCCGTCGTCGACCTCGCTTCCGAGACCGACCTTCCCGTCGGGGTGATCCGCGTCCTGCTCGGCGACCTCATCGACGAGGGACTGCTGCGCGTGCTGCCCACCCAGCGCAAGCCCCATACTGACCAGCGGCTCTTGAGGATGGTACTTGATGGACTCCAGTCGCTCTTATGGCGCCGACGGCGGCGGGAACGCGCCGCCGACGACCGCCAAGTTCCTCATCGCCGGCGGCTTCGGCGTGGGCAAGACGACCCTGGTCGGCGCGATCAGCGAGATCAGGCCGCTGCGCACCGAGGAGCCGCTCAGCGTCGCCAGCGTGGGCATCGACGACACCCGGGGGGTGAGCGCCAAGTCCACGACGACGGTGGCGATGGACTTCGGCCGGATCAGCTTCCCGTCGGGACTGGTGCTGTACCTGTTCGGCACGCCGGGACAGGAGCGCTTCTGGTTCATGTGGGACGAGCTGGCCGTCGGCGCGCTCGGGGCCGTGGTGCTTGCCGACACCCGGCGCATCGCCGACTGCTTCGCCTCCGTCGACTACTTCGAGCGGAGCGACACGCCGTTCATCATCGCCGTCAACTGCTTTGACGGCGCCGAGCAGTTCCAGCCGGAAGACATCAGGATCGTGCTGAGCCTGGGGCCTGACGTGCCCATCGTGGTCTGCGACGCGAGGCAGCGGGAATCCGTTAAGCAGGTCCTGATGACCCTGGTCAGGTACGTGATGGCGCAGGAGCAGGCCGCGGTCGCCCGCGGCGGCCGTTAACAGCTCCGCGGGCGGGGGCCAGGCGGAGCACGCCACCGTTCGGGATAATGCGCCGCGACCACCAGCCGGATCCGGGCCGGCACCGGGGCCGTGCACTACCGCTGGGCCGCGAGCTGGGTCTCCAGCTCGCCGAGCACCCGGTAGCAGGGCAGCACGCTGGCGATGCTTGAGTTCGGCTCGCGGCCCTCGCGGATCGCCGCGATGAACTCGCGGTCCTGCAGCTCGATGCCGTTGGTGGAGACGTCCACCCGCGACACGTCGATCGGCTCCTCGCGGCCGGTCACCAGGTCGTCGTAGCGGGCGATGTAGGTGCCGTTGTCGCAGATGTAGCGGAAGAAGGTGCCGAGCGGGCCGTCGTTGTTGAAGGACAGCGACAGCGTGCAGATCTTGCCCGACGGGGTGCGCAGCTGGATGGACATGTCCATCGCGATGCCGAGCTCGGGGTGGATGGGGCCCTGCACGGCGTTGGCGATCTGGGTCTCCTCACCGGTCTGGTACTGGAACAGGTCGACCGTGTGCGCGGCGTGGTGCCACAGCAGGTGGTCGGTCCAGCTGCGCGGCTGCCCGGCGGCGTTCATGTTGGTGCGGCGGAAGAAGTAGGTCTGCACGTCCATCTGCTGGATAGACAGCTCGCCCGCGGTGATGCGGTGGCGCACCCACTGGTGCGACGGGTTGAACCGGCGGGTGTGACCCACCATGCAGACCTTGCCCGTCTCCTGCTGCACCCGCTGGACCTCCTGCGCGTCCGCCCAGCTGTCCGCGACCGGGATCTCCACCTGGACGTGCTTGCCGGCCCGCATCGCCGCGATGGCCTGCTCCGCGTGCAGCTGGGTCGGCGTGCACAAGATGACCGCGTCCACGTCGTCCCTGGCCAGCACCTCGTCCAGGTCCGTGCCGGCGTGTCCGGCACCGTACTTGCGCGCGACCTCCTCGGCCTGCTCCAGGCGGCGGCTGACCACGGAGGTGACGGTGACGCCGTCGATGTTCGCCAGGCCGTCGAGGTGCTTGATGCCGAAGGCGCCGGTGCCGGCGAGAGCGATCTTCATGTCTGCCTCCTTGAGTACATGGCTGCTTGGCTACGTGACCTGCTGGCCACGTAGCCTCGTGGCTGCCTGGCTACGCGGGCGTTTCCACCGAGCGCAGCACCAGGTGGCCGACAGCGGTGTTGGAACCGGGGACGTGGTAGAAGCGGTACAGCTCCTCAGCCTCCGGGCCGAGCGCGCCGCGCATGATCAGCCACATGACCAGTTCGATGCCCTCGGCGCCGGCCTCGCGGACGTACTCCAGGTGCTTCATCTGCGCGAGCTCGGCCGGGTCCTTGATCAGCCGGTCCATGAACGCGTGGTCCCACGGCTGGTTGATGAAGCCCGCCCGCGGGCCCTGCAGCTGGTGGCTCATGCCGCCGGTGCCCCAGATGTGCACGTTGAGGTTCTCGTCGAATTGCTCCACCGCCCGGCGGATCGCCTGGCCGAGCATGAAGCAGCGGTGGCCGGTGGGCGGCGGGTACTGCACCACGTTGACGGCCAGCGGGATCACCGTGACCGGCCACGCCTGCGGCTGGCCGTAGACCAGCGACAGCGGCACGGTGAGGCCGTGGTCGACCGGCATGTCGTACATCAGGGTGAGGTCGAACTCGTCGAGGATGAGGCCCTCGGCCAGGTGGGCGGCCAGGTCGGGGCGCCCGGTCACGACCGGCACCGGGCGGGGCCCGTACCCCTCGTCGGCCGGCGGGAACTCGTCGGCGCAGCCGAGCGCGAAGGTCGGCACGACCGCCGGGGTGAACGCCGAGGCATGGTCGTTGTAGACGAGGATGATGACGTCGGGGACGTTCTCCTTCGCCCAGGCCTTCGTCCACTCGTAGCCTTCGAACAACGGCTTCCAGTACGGCTCCTGGGTCCGGCCGTGGTCGATGGTGGCGCCGACGGCCGGGATGTGACTCGTGGTGAGCCCGTGCGTGATGCGAGCCATGTTCAGTTACCGTCCTTAATCGAGCGCCAGCCCTCCGGCGAGCGGCCGCCCGAGATCATCATCTGCTGGTACTCGTCGATGGGCATCCCGGTCATCGTGCTCACCGCCTGCAGGTAGCTCAATCCGTCGGTGGCGAAGATCTTCGCGAGGAAGTAGATCTGGCCGCCGAGGTCGATCAGCTTGTTGTAGTCGCGGTCGAGGACGGCCTGCTTCTGCTCTTCGGACATCTTGGTCGTCTCGTCGAGGTAGGCGCGCTCGTTCTGCTTGAACCGCTCGCGGTTGGCCTCCTTCATGAGGCTCATGCAGAACTGGTTCAGCGCGTAGCCGGATTTCGCCCGCGACGCGGTGAACACCCTCGTGCCCGGGATGTCATCGAACTCAGCGGTGTAGGAAGTCATGCGGCCCTACCTTTCTTCCCCGGGCCAGTACAGGCGCATCGGGTTGTCGACCAGCAGCTTGCGCTGCAACTCCTCGGCGGGCGCGATCCGCGGCAGCAGGTCCACCAGGTCGCCCTCGTCGGGCATGTGGCTCTTCATGTTCGGGTGCGGCCAGTCCGTGCCCCAGATCACCCGGTCGGGGAACGCCTGCGCGATGTGCCGGGCGAAGGGGATGAAGTCGTCGTAGCCAGGGGGACCGGACTTGCTGAGGCGCTCCGCGCCGCTCAGCTTGGCCCACACGTTCTCGCGGGAGTGCATGAACTTCTGGAACAGGGCGAAGCCCTCGCCGTCGACCGGCTGCGTCACGTCGGGCCTGCCCACGTGGTCAACGACGATGACCGTGGGCAGGGAGGTGAACAGGTCCCAGCGCTCGGCCAGGTCCGCGGCCTCGAAGTAGATGACGATGTGCCAGCCGAACTCCCTGATGAGGTCGACCAGGCCCCGGTAGTAGTCGTCCGGCTTGGGGTCGGCGAGGCGCCTGACGAAGTTGAACCGGACGCCGCGGACGCCGGCCTCGTGCATCTCGGCCAGTTCGTCCCGGCTGACGCTTGGCCGGATCGTCGCCACGCCGCGGGCCTGGTCCCCGGCGGCGCGCAGCGCGTCCACCAGGGCGCGGTTGTCCGCGCCGTGACAGGTGGCCTGCACGATGACCTGACGCTCGAAGCCGAGGAAGTCACGCAGCGCGAACAGCTTCTCCTTGGGCGCGTCGACCGGGGTGTACTTCCGTTCCGGCGCGTAAGGAAAGACCTCGCCCGGGCCGAAGACGTGGCAGTGCGCGTCAACCGCGCCCGGCGGCAGCACGTAGCCGGGCTTGCGCGGGTTGGCCAGGTAGACGAGCCAGTCAGCGTCGGGTTCGAAGGTGACATTCATCGGCGGTTGCGTTCCCCATCAACGTGGCCGGGCTATGGATGCGGTGTTTTCGATCATTTCAGACCCGCTGGTCGTGGTTGCGAGCAGGTGAGCCGATGGCAGGCCAGCGTGGTTCGACGGCGGCGCTGCCCGCCGTCGCACGCATGTCACTCACTCAACTGGAGCGCCGCCTTGATAACAAGTAGGCGTTTTCACTGAGCGAAAGGAGTTGTGGCCGGAGACATTTATCGGGCGCCGCGGCAGTGGTGGCGGCCGAATGCGCGTGACGGGAACGGCGTGCGGACCGGATGGTTGCGGCAACGGGCCGGCAATAGGCGGCGCGGTGCCGCAACCATCACCGTGGCAGCGGCCTTGGCGGCCCTAGCGGCCTTGGCGGCCTTGGCGGCCCTAGCGGCTGCGGGCGACGAGGTCGGCGCGGAGGCTGTGCACGGCGGCGGCCCGGGCGCCCGCCAGCGGCGGGTCGGTTTCCACCAGTGGCGGCGCGATACGGATGCCGCGCGGGCGCGCGGGCAGCGCGGCCGCGAGCTCGGCGGCGAACGGCGCGGCGGAGCCCCACAGCCCGCCGATGACCGCGAAGGCGGGGTCGGTGAAGGCGACCGCGGCGTCGAGAACGCCGCTGACCGCCGCGGCGAGCGAGCGGGCCAGCGCCGCGCCGCCCCCGCCGCCGAGGGCGGCCAGGAGCCGGCCGACGTCGACCGCGGTGGAGCCGGCGTGCCGCAGGCCGAGCCGCCCGAACACCTCGATCAGCGGCATGGCCTGGCCGTCCGGGCCGGGGACGGGGACGCGGGCGATCTCGCCGACCAGGCCGCGGTGCCCGCGGCGGACCTGGCCGTCGGTGACGACGGCGCAGCCCACGCCCTCACCGAGGTACAGGTAGACGAAGTCGTCGGCCGCGTTCGCGGGATCCGCCCCGGCGCGAGCGGCCTGCTCGGCGCGGGCGGCCCAGTTCACGTCGTTGTCGACCACGACCGGCCCGTCGACGAGCGGCGCTAGCGTCGCGGCCGGGGACATGGCGCCGAGCAGGAACGGCGCATCGGGCAGGTGGACAAGCGCACCCGTCGCCTTGTCGACGGGGTCGGCGGCGGACACCGCCGCCACGCGAGCCCGGCGGTCACCGAGCGCGCCGCGCGCCGCCCGCAAGAGCACGCCGGCGACCGCCTCCGGGGTCGCCGGGCGGCGCACCGCCTCGACGGCCCGTCCGGTAACCCGGCCCGCCGCGTTAAGCACCTCGACCGCCACGCCCTGCGGCGCGATGCTCACCGCGAGCGCCAGCCCCACGTCACCGGCCAGCGCGTAGTAGGTGCCGACACCACCCCGGCCGGTGGTGCGCTCGCCGGTGTCCCGCACCAGGGCGGCCGCCTCAAGCCGGCGGACCGCCTCGCCCACGGTTGGCTTTGACAGGCCGGTCAGCACGGCCAGTTCCGCCCGCGTCAGGCGCGGGCTGTCCATCAGCGCGCGCAGCACGGCCTCGTCGGACATCTCGCGCAGCAGCGCGAGCGACGGCTTGGTCGAGGTCACGAGGCCATCCTAATCCATCTAGTAAGGACCCTTGACTGAATCGTCGCCGCATGCCTAAGGTGGCTCCAGTAAGGACATCTAACTGGAAGGAGCCACGGTGACCGCCGCCGCAACCCCCGCCATGGCCTCGCTGCCCGCGCTGCCGCACTGGGAGACCACGCCGGCCGACCTGAAGGCCGCCGTTCGTGAGGCCAAGGCGGCGCTCCGGGCACGGATCGCCGCCTCCGGGCGCACCGTGGAGGAGGTTTTCGCCGTCATCGAGGCGCGCGTGCGGACGCGGGTCGAGGAGATCGCCGCCGCGAAGGCCCGCGGCGAGACGATCTGGCCGGTCATCGAGTACGCCGACATCGCGGCCGGCACCGTCCCGGCCGGCGAGCTGGCGAAGCTGCGCCGGCGCGGCTGCCTCGTGGTACGGGGGCACTTCCCGCGCGAGCAGGCGCTGGCGTGGGACGCCGGCATCGTCGACTACGTCGAGTCGAACCGGTTCTTCGAGAACTACCGCGGCCCAGGCGACGACTTCTTCGGCAGCGTCGGCTCCAAGCCGGAGATCTACCCGGTCTACTGGTCGCCCGCGCAGATGCAGGCCCGGCAGAGTGATCGCATGGCGACCGTCCAGAGCCTGCTCAACCACCTGTGGCGCTACGAGTCCGCCGGGGTCCGCTGGTTCGACCCCGACCGCGACTCCCTCTACCCGGACCGCATCCGCCGCCGCCCGGAAGGCGCGAACTCCAACGGCCTCGGCACCCACCTCGACCCCGGCACCCTTGACCTGTGGCTGACGCAGGCCTACCAGCAGGCGTTCCGGCACCTGTTCGACGGCACCGCCGAGTCCTACGACCCGTGGGACGCCGCCTACCGCACGGCCGGGCCGCAGTACCCGGGGTCCACGATGTGCTCGGTGTTCCGCACGTTCCAGGGCTGGACCGCCCTGTCGGACATGGACCACGACCAGGGCGTGCTGCACACCGTCCCCGTCCCGGAGGCGATGGGCTACCTGATGCTGCGCCCGCTGCTGGCCGACGTGCCCGAGGACGACATGTGCGGCGTCACCGTCAACCAGGTGTTCCCCGCCAGCGAGAAGTGGCACTCCCTGCCGCTGCAGGCGCTGTCCGGCATCCCCGACGTGCGGGCCGGCGACTCCGTCTGGTGGCACTGCGACATGATCCACTCCGTCGCCCCCGTGCGGAACCAGCGCGGCTGGGGCAACGTCATGTACATCCCGGCGGCCCCGTGGTGCCCGCGCAACGAGGCCTACGCCGCCTCCGTCCGCGACGCCTTCAGCACCGGCTCCAGCCCCGCCGACTTCCCGGCCGAGCACTACGAGCGCGACTGGCCCAACCGGTTCCGTTTCACCGACCTCAACGCCGCCGGCCGCCGCGGGCTCGGCATCGACGCCTGACCCGGTCCAGCCGGGGTTTTCAGGCCGTGGCCTGGACGAGCCAGACGGCCGCGTTCAGGTGGACTCCCTTATCGCCGGCGTGCGGGGCGAGCGCGGCCCGGACTGACGCGAGCGCACGGGCTCTGGTGCCCGGGCCGGCCCCGCTGAGCGCCGTACGGCCGATGGCCGAGGTGCGCAGGAACTCCACGGTCTCGTCGAGGCTCCCGCCGCCGCCGAGCAAGATGGACGCCTGCCGCCCGGTGACCTTGACGTCCCGCCACCCCGCCCCGGCCAGCACCTGCCGGATCCGGTCCGGGTCGGCGAGCCCGAACATGCCCGGCCCGTCGCCGGGCGCGGGACCGGCCGGCGGGACGTGCTCGGCCAGGGCGGCACCGGGAACCAGCAGCCACTGGTTAGCCGACCGGGGCTGCCAGCAGACGAAGACCAGCTGTCCCGCTGACTGAGCCGCCGACCGGATGTTGGCGAAGGCGGCGACCGGGTCGGCGAAGAACATGACGCCGAAGCGCGACAGGACGGTACCGAACCGGCCCGGCTCCAGGGGGTGTACCTGCGCGTCGCCCTGCCGGAATGCCACGTTTCCCAGGCCGTCCGCTTCGGCGGCGGCCCTGGCCCGGGCCAGCATCGGGCCGGACAGGTCCAGCCCGACCGCCTGACCCGGCGCGATGAGCCGCGCGGCCGCCAGCGTGGTAGTGCCGCAGCCGCAGCCCACGTCGAGGACGTCGGTACCGGGCCGCAGGCCGGCCGCCTCGATGATCATGTCCGCGAACGGCGCGTTCATCCGGTCGTAGCGGTCCTGGTTACCCACCCAGTGGGCGGCGTCGTCGCCCGTGTTCCAGTGCTCGGCCTGACCGGTGTTCACGATCTTCATCCCTGGCCTCCGGACTCGCGGACCGTGCCTCAAGCGTCCGTCACCGCGGCCACGCCGAGCAGGCCACGTTACGGTAAATGTCGTGACAGTCTACGGTGACACGAATGACCGGCGTCGCCGGGTGGTCCGCACGCGCTGACGGGTGCGGGCCGTGTGTGACACGCTTGTGACCGCCACTGGCCGGCATCGGCCGAATTCCAAGGCGAGCGCGAGCGGGATGACGAGGCGAGAGCGGGATGACGAGGCGAGGACGCCAGAGCGTCGTCAAGCGAACATCATGAGCACCACCAGCCTGAAAGGCGCCAGCATCAGAGCTCACGTTCATGATCATGAAGCGTTTTTGGTGTGATAACGCCTAAAAGGCTTCATAACACCAGAAACCTTCATGAAAATCGGCCTGCTCGGGCGGAAGTGCGGACATCAGCGAGCGCACCGCTCTGACAGGCCGCGGTAACCCGTCCCCGCACACCACCCGCCGGGCCAGTCATCCCCGCACCCACCCGCCGGGCCAGGTCATCCCCGTACACCACCCGCCGGGCCAGGTCATCCCGCGGCATTGACCGGCTCGCCGGTCACAGGTCGAGGATCAGGTCTTCGTCCGGTTGCGAGCAGCAGATGAGGGCACTGCCGTCGGCGGGGTTGTCGACCGGGGCGGGGGCGTAGCTCACCGCTCCAGACAGGACGGTGGCCTCGCAGGTGTGGCACACTCCGGTGCGGCATGCCCAGCGCACCGGAACGTCGCAGGCCTCCGCGAACTCGAGCAGGCTGGCATGGCCGGGGTCCCAGCGGGCGCTCAAGTCGCTGCGCGCGAACGCGACCATGGGGCCGCTGCCTGGCTGGCCGGCGGGCGGGTGCGGGCGGCGGGCGGCCGCGGGCGCGATGCCGGGGGTGATCGCGGGCCCGGCGCCGAAGACCTCGGTACGGATGCGGGCGGCCGGCATGCCGTACGCGGCCAGGGCGGCGGACATGCCGGCCATGAAGGCGGGCGGTCCGCACAGGTAGGCTTCGGCGTCCCTGGGCAGGTCAAGAGCGGCGAGGACCTGTGCCGACAGGCGACCCGCGGTATCGTAGTCGCGGCCCGGGATGTCGCCGGGGCCCGGGTCGCTGTAGCAGACGTGCCGGTGCGCGCTTGGCAGCGCGGCCAGCAGGGCGCGGGATTCGGCAGCGAACGGCTCGTCGGCGCGGCGGCGCGCGCCGTGCAGCCACCAGATGTCCCTCGCGGAGCGGGCGGCGGCCAGCGCGTGCAGCATGGCAAGTACCGGCGTGGCGCCGACTCCCGCGCTGATCAGCAGCGCCGGCGCCCGGCCGGGGCGCAGGGTGAAGGTGCCGCGCGGCGCGGCCGCCTCAAGCAGGTCACCCGCCGTCACGCGCGTGTGCAGGAACTGGCTTCCCGCGCCGCGTTCTTCCCGCTTCACGCTGATGCGGTAGTCGCTGGCACCCGGGGGGCCGGACAGTGAGTAGCTGCGCAGGAGCGGTCGCCCGGCGGGGCCGGGGTGCAGGCGCAGGGTCAGGAACTGCCCGGGCAGGGCGGCCGGCACGTCGGCGCCCCCTGGATCCGCCAGGTGCACCGAGGTGACCGTCTCGCTCTCCCGGTCGATCGCGGTCACGGCGAGCGGCCGGAACCCGGGCCAGGCCGGCGGCGGGCTCACCTCGGTCAGGCCCGCGTTGCCGCCGGCCGGCCCGGACTGGTCGAGCATTTCCGCAAAGGACGCTTTCCACCCGCCACTGAGCGCCGGGATGCGCAGCGCGCGCAGCAGCTGCTGCCTGGGATGCCCGGGCAGGTACAGCAGCGCGTCCGTCTCCGCGACCGTCATGCCTTCCGGCCCGTCGGCAAGCTTGACAATCTCCTGGCCGGCCTCGACCGGACCCTCAGTCAGCACGCGGAGGTAGAACCCGGGCCGGTGATGGGAAACAAGCAGCGCGGGCATCCGGGGATCATCCATCCGGATGCCTACCCGGAAGCAGGTGACCCGCGGCTGGGTCACCTCGAAGACCGCGCCGCCGATCCGGTACCGGTCGCCGATGCACACCTCGTCGTCGGCCAGGCCCTGCACGGTGAAGTTCTCACCAAACTGCCCGTAGCCGAAGTCATCCCGGCCCAGCTGTTCCTGCCAGTAGCGGTAGGACTCGATCTGGTAGACGAACACCGCCCGCTGCTCGCCGCCGTGCCCGGCCAGGTCCCCCTGCCCGTCGCCGTCAATATTGAGCCGCCGCACCATCCGCGGCCCGGCGACCGGCTTCTTCCACACCGCCGTGTGGACCGTCCGGCCGTGCCAGGTCACGTCTTGCGGCAGCCCCACGTTGACCGACAGCAGGAACCCGGGCCGCTGCCCAGAAGTCACCACCAGTCCACCCTCTCACGGGGCCGGGCCGCTCGCGCCCCTGACGGCCTTGGCCGGTCCCGAGCGGGTGTTCACCAGGACCAGGACTGGCCGAGCGAACCGCTGTCCGCGTCCGGGGTGATGTCACGAGCGACGCCGGTGATGAACTCCCGTGCCGCCTCGATAAGTTCCGGACAGGCATGGTCGCAGTCACCCGGGGCCAGGGCATCCGGCACGCGGCAGACCCCGGACAGGGTGAGCGCGCTGCACCCCGGCACGGTAGCGGGGGCCAGGATGATGCTGCCCTTCAACTGGA
>DASWAE010000125.1:0-9117 GCA_036391275.1 Trebonia sp. | reverse complement strand
CCTCCGGCTGCGCGATTTCCCCACCCTGACCCACGTGATCGGCTTCGTCCACGAGCACGCCCCGCAGGCGACGCGGCCCGCTGAGCCGCCCGCGGCCGGCGACACCGCGAAGCCGCAGACGGCGGCAGCGCCTCCCGTTCCGGAGACGCTGCTCCAGGCCGTGCCTGCCTTCACCGGCGACCCGGCCGCGGCACGGCGAATGCCGCGCCGCGTGCCGGTCCCCGTGCTGCGGCCGCCCGTGCCGTGGTGCAAGCCCACCGCGGTAACGCTCGGTGAAGGGAGCCGGGTCATCGTGCTGGCCGACGAGGGCGGCGTCGCCCGGGTGCTGGGCAGGAGGCTCGGCTCGCTCGGCGTCAGCGTCCTGGCCATCGAGCCGGGGAGCCCCGCGGACGACATCGACTCCCGGCTGACCGCCTGGCTGGCCGACGGGCCGGTGCACGGCCTGTACTGGCTGGCCGCGCTCGACGCCGAGCCCGCGCTCGACGACCTCGACCTGGCCGGCTGGCATGACGCGCTGCGGCGCCGGGTCAAGAACCTGTACGCCGTGGTCCGGCGGCTCGACCGGGCCGGGCAGCTCGGGGCGCGAGGCACGTTCCTGGTCGCGGGCACCCGGATGGGCGGCTACCACGGATACGACGACAACGGGGCGACAGCGCCGCTCGGCGGCTCGGTGACCGGGTTCGTCAAGGCGTACTGGCGTGAGCGGCCGGACATCCTCGCCAAGGCGGTCGACTTCCCGGACACCAGGAAGACCGCCGCGATCGCCGACGCGCTGATCGAGGAGACCCTGCGCGATCCGGGAGCGGTCGAGATCGGCCGGGCCGGTGAACGCCGCTGGACCGTCGGCCTGCGCGAAGTCCCGTTCGGCGATGACGGCGGAATGGCACTCGACAGCGGGACGGTATTCGCCGTGACGGGCGCGGCCGGGGGGATCACCTCGGCCATCACCGCCGACCTCGCCAAGGCCAGCGGCGGCACCTTCCACCTCATCGACCTGGCGCCCGAGCCCGACCCCGGCGATCCGGACCTGATCCAGTTCGCGGCCGACCGGGAGGTGTACAAGAAGACGGTCGCCGAGCATCTCGCGGCCAGCGGCACCCGGCCGACCCCGGTGCTGATCGAGCGGGAGGTCAGCCGCTGCGAACGGCTGTACTCGGCGCTGACCGCCATCCAGGCGGTGCGCGCCGCGGGCGGTCAGGCGTACTACCACGCGGTCGACCTGACCGATCCCGCGGCAGTCGCGGGCGTGGTGGCCGCCATCCGTGACTCGCACGGGCGGATAGACGTGCTCGTCCACGCCGCGGGCCTGGATATCAGTCACGCGATCGCCGACAAGGAGCCGCGCGAGTTCGACCTGGTCTTCGACGTGAAGGCCGATGGCCTGTTCAACCTGCTGCACGCGGCCGGCGGCCTGCCGGTCGGCGCGGTGGTGGCGTTCAGCTCGGTGGCCGGCCGGTTCGGCAACGTGGGACAGACCGACTACGCCGCCGCCAACGACCTCCTGTGCAAGATCATGTCCAGCTTCCGTAGCAGCCGGCCGGGCACCAGGGGGCTAGCCATCGACTGGACCGCATGGGACGGCCTCGGCATGGCGACCAGAGGTTCGATCCCGACGGTGATGGCCAGGGCCGGCATTGAGCTGCTCGCTCCCGCGGCGGGCATCCCGTGGACCGGGCTCGAGCTGGCCAGCGGGTCGCATCGCGGCGAGGTGGTCGTCGGCGGGCAGCTTGGCGTGCTCGTCACCGAGCAGGACCTCACCGGCGGGCTCGACCCCGGCGCGATCGACGCCAGCGCGGCCGGCCCCATGATCGGCGCGGTCACCGGGATGGGGGTCTACTCCGGGCTCAGCGCGCAAACCACGCTCGATCCCGCGGCGCAGCCGTTCCTGCGCGATCACCGCATCGACGGCACGCCCGTGCTGCCGGGGGTGATGGGCATCGAGGCATTCGCCGCGCTGGCCGCCCTGGCCGTTCCCGGCATGCGGGTGGCCTGCGTGGAGCAGGTGGATTTCCTCGCACCGCTGAAGTTCTACCGGGACGAGCCGCGCACCATCACGGTGAGCGCCGTCATCCGGCCGGACGGCGCTGACCTCGTGGCCGACTGCACGCTGAGCGCTGGCCGGGCACTGGTCGGCGAGCAGGTCCAGCGGGTCACCTCGCACTTCACCGGCAGGGTCAGGCTCACGGCCGCCGCCGCGCAGGACGAGCACGGCACGCCACCCGGGGACCGCATGGCGCCGGCCGTCAGCCACGACGACATCTACCGGGTGTTCTTCCACGGCCCCGCCTACCAGGTCGTCGACGAGGCCTGGCACTGCGGGCACGACGCAGTGGCCCGCCTCGCCAGCCACCTGCCTCCCGGCCAGGCCGCGGAGGCTGGCCCCACCGCCACCGAGCCACGGCTGGCCGAGGCTTGCTTCCAGGCCGCGGGCCTGTGGGAGATCGGCCACGCCGGGCACCTGGCGCTGCCGGCGCACGTAGACCTCGTCGGCATGCCGCGCCGCCCCGTACCCGAGGCGGAGCTGTTCGCGGTCGCCCGTCCGGCCGGCGACGGCAGCTTCGACTGCCAGGTGCTTGACGGCGCGGGCGACGTGCTGCTGCGGATCAACGGTTACCGGACCGTCGGCCTTGACGACACGCTCGCAGCCGATCTCCAGCGCCCAGTCCGCGAAGCGATGAACGCCTGACCGGCCAGCGGTCAGTGAGGAGGCGAAATGTCCGGTGTGCGGCGACTCGCCATCATCAACCGGGGAGAGCCGGCCATGCGGTGCCTGGCCGCCGCGGGCGAGTTCGGCGATGACTTCGGCGAGCCGGTGACAACGATCGCGCTGTATACCGACCCCGACGCGGAGTCACTGTTCGTCCGGCAGGCCGACGAGGCCGTCCCGCTCGGCCCGGCGCTGGTCCCCGGCCCGGAAGGCAGCCTGCACTCCGCCTACGTGGACGTCGACAAGCTGATGACCGTGCTCACCCGGGCTGGTGCCGACTCGGTCTGGCCAGGCTGGGGCTTTGTCGCCGAGTCAGCCGACTTCGCCGCGCGGTGCGAGGAGGCGGGCATCACGTTCGTCGGGCCGCCCAGCGACGTCATCCGGCTGCTCGGCGACAAGGTGCAGGCCAAGCAGCTTGCCGAGCGTCTCGGCATTCCCGTCGTGCCGTGGAGCGGCGGTCCGGTCCGTGACGGGCACAGCGCCCAGGTCGCGGCCGGGATGCTGGGTTACCCGGTACTCGTGAAAGCCGCCGGAGGCGGCGGCGGCCGGGGTATCCGGCTGGTGACGTCCGAGAGCACGATGCTGTCCGCGTTCGCCTCGGCGCAGCGTGAGGCGGACGCCGCGTTCGGCGATCCCGCCGTGTTCATCGAGCGCAAGCTCGATGGCGTGCGGCACGTCGAGGTACAGGTGATCGCGGACGGCCAGGGCACCGTCTGGGCGGCTGGCATCCGCGACTGCAGCATCCAGCGGCGGAACCAGAAGGTCATCGAGGAGTCGGGCTCCCTCAAGGTCGCCCCGGCCACTGAGGCCGCGCTGCGCACCGCCGCGGTCCGGCTCTGCGATGCCGCCGGGTACCGCAGCGCGGGCACCGTCGAGTTTCTCGTTGACCCGCTGACGCAGCAGTTCATGCTGATGGAGGTAAACACCAGGCTGCAGGTCGAGCATCCGGTCACCGAGATGACCACCGACATTGACCTGGTCAAGCTGCAGTTGCACATCGCGCGGGGCGGGAAACTGCCGGCGTGCGCCCCTGCCGTCACCGGTTACGCCATCGAGGCAAGGCTCAACGCGGAGGATCCGGAGCACGACTTCGCGCCGACGCCAGGCCGGGTCTCCGCGCTGCGGCTGCCCAGCGGACCCGGCATCCGGGTCGATACCGGAGTGGCCGAGGGTGACAGCATCCCGGCGCAATTCGACTCGATGATCGCCAAGATCATCGCGTACGGGCACGACCGGGCGGAGGCGCTGAGCCGCCTGCGGCGCGCGCTCGCGCACTGCCTGGTAGTGGTCGACGGCGGGTCGACGAACAAGGCGTTCCTGCTCTCCCTGGCGGCCCACCCCGATGTCGTCGCCAGCAACTGCGACAACCGCTGGCTGGACCGGCTCACTGAAGCGGGCGGCCACCTGCCCGGGGTCGACCCGGTCGCGCTGCTGGCGGCGGCGGTTGAAGCCGCGGACGCCGACCAGGCCGCGGTGCAGGCCAATTTCCTGGCGGCGGCGGCACGCGGGCGTCCCGAACTCCCCGAACAGGTCGGGCACCGGCTGCGGCTGCGGGCGCGTGGCGACGTCTACCAGATGCACGTGTACTGCCTGGGGGCGGGCGCTTACCGCGTCGCGGCCGCCGTTCGCGCGGACGGCTCAGGCCCAGCGGCTGACACCCTCCCGGAGACGGCCGTGGTCGACCTCAGCGTCCAGCGCCTCGGCCGGTACGAGCGAGCCATCACCTGCAACGGCAGGCGGTACAAGATCGTCGCCGCCAGCCAGGGTGACCGGCTGCTGATCGAGGTCGACGGCGTCCCGCATGCCATCACCCGCGACGACGGGGGACACGTGCGCAGTCCCTCACCCGCGTTCGTCGCGGCCGTGCTGGTGACCGAGGGCGACATCGTGCGGACCGGTGACCCGCTGATCGTGCTCGAGAGCATGAAGATGGAAACGACCATCACCGCGCCGCACGGGGGCGTGGTCAGTTCCGTGCCCGCTCAGCTGAACACGCAGGTGAGAGCGGGGGAGCCGCTGGTCACGCTGCGAGAATCCGGCCAGCCGGCGAGCGCGACCGGACCCGGCGGGCAGGCGGCCGACTTCGCCGGCCTGACCGCACCGCGCGGCACCAGTGACGAGGCCGGCATCGACCACATGCTCCAGGCGTACCTGCTCGGCTACGACATCGAAGACGACGATGCCCGGGAGCTCAGCCGGGAGCGAGGCAAGCGCTCCGTCGGCGCCGCCCCTGACGACGCCGTCCTGCGCAGCGACCAGGACCTCCTTGAGATCTTCGCCGACGCGGCGGCCCTTTCCCGGCGCGTCACCGGTGACGGCGACGAGGATGAGCACCCGCGCAGCTCGCAGGAGCACCTGCTCACCTACCTGTCGTTCCTCGATCCCGCGCGCAGCGGGATACCCGCGCATTTCGCGCGGCGGCTGCGAACGGCACTGGCCCGCTACGGCGTCCAGGCGCTGGCGCGCACGCCAGAGCTTGAACAGGCACTGCTCCGGATATACCGGTCGGTGGGCAGGCTGCCTGCCTCCGCCCCGATCGTGATCGCCATCCTCGACCGCTGGCTCCGCGGCTACGACGTGCTCGCACCCGCGATGACCGACGACCGGCTCGGCGTGCTCGCCCGGCTCATCGATTCCGCGCAGGGACGTTGCCCGGAGGTGTGTGACCTGGCCAGGGAAGTGCGGTTCCGCTATGTCGACGCGCCCGTGATCAAGCACACCCGAGCGCAGGCGTACGCGGACATCGACGCCAGCCTGGACGAGCTGTGCGACCAGCCCGCGCCCGATCGGTGCCGTGAGCTCGCCGACCGGATCGTCTGGTTCCCGCTGCCGATGCGCGCACGGCTCCGGGACTGGTACCGCGACGCCGACGAGACGGCCAGGGCGCGGCTGCTCGAGGTGCGTACCCGCCGGTTCTACCGCATCCGCGACCTCACCAGGACGCGGTGCGAGACCTTCGGGAGTCACCTGACCTTCCGCGCCGATTACCTCGAGCCGGGACAGCACGGGGCGCCCGTGCACCTGGTCGCCGGGTACGTGCCCATCGCCGACCTGCCCTCGTTCGCGCGGGCGATCGCCCCGCACCTGGGCGCGCTCGCACCGGACCAGCCCGTCGTCGTCGATGTCGAATCGTGGCGGAGCGAGCCGCTCCTGCCGGATGAGGAGATGGCCGCCGAACTCGCCGGCCTGCTGGAGCAGGTGGACTTCGGCCGCGGCCTGCGCCGCCTGACCGTCACCGTGACCAGCACCAGCCGCGGCGACACGCACCGCGAAGAACACCAACGGACTCAGACGTTCACCTATGCCAGCACAGGGACCGGATTCGCCGAGGACCTGATGCTCCGGAACTTGCACCCGATGATCGCCGAGCGTCTCGACCTGTGGCGGCTGTCGAACTTCTCGCTGCGCAGGCTGACCAGTGCCGAGGATGTCTACCTGTTTCACGCCGTCGCGCACGCCAACCCGAAGGACGAGCGGCTGTTCGCCCTCGCCGAGGTGCGCGACCTGACCGCCGCCCGCAACTCGGCGGGCGACATCATCGGCTACCCGATGCTCGAAGGCATCCTGGTCCAGGCCTTCGCCGACATCCGGAGCGCGCTCCGCGGCCAGTCGCAGCGGCAGCGCCCGCTGCGCAACCGGGTGACGCTCTACGTGCGCCCGGTCTGGAACATTCCCACCGTCATCTGGCGGAACCTCGCGCACCAGCTGGCGCCGCAGGCCGCCGACCTCGGACTGGAGAAGGTGGTGGCGAGGATCCGGGTGCCGGATGAGGCCACCGGAGAACCGCGGGACTCGGTCCTCCACGTGGAGAACGTCGCGGACCGGGCGGTCACGGTCCGCATCCGCCCGACTTCGGACGCGCCAATCCAGCCGCACACCGAGTACCGGCAGAAGGCACTGCGGGCCGCGCGGCTCGGACTGCCCTATCCGTACGAGCTCATCCGCATGCTCACTCCGCCCCGGGGCGCGCCCGCGGATTTCCCCGCGGGCGACTTCACCGAGTATGACCTCCGCGACGCGGGCGGGGCGACCGATGAGCTCGTTCCCGTGCACCGGCCGTACGGCTGCAACCGGGCCGGGATCGTCACCGGCGTCATCACCAGCTACACGCCGCTGGTGCCGGAGGGAATGCGCCGGGTCGCCATTCTCGGCGATCCGACGGAGGGGCTCGGCAGCCTGGCGGAGCCGGAGTGCCGCAGGATCCTCGCCGCGCTGGCCCTCGCGCGGTGGATGCGGGTGCCGGTCGAGTGGTTCGCCGTGTCGTCCGGCGCCAAGATCGCATGGGACAGCGGGACGGAGAACATGGACTGGATCGCCGCCGTGCTGCGCGGCCTGGTCGAGTTCACCCAGTCCGGCGGTGAGGTCAACATCGTCGTGACGGGAATCAACGTCGGTGCCCAGCCGTACTGGGACGCAGAGGCGACCATGCTCATGCACACCCGCGGCATCCTCATCATGACGCCGGCCGGCGCCATGGTGCTGACCGGCAAGAAGTCGCTGGACTACTCCGGCGGGGTGTCGGCCGAGGACAACTTCGGCATCGGGGGATTCGAGCGGATCATGGGCCCGAACGGAGAGGCGCAGTACTGGGCGCCCACCCTCGCCGCGGCCTGCGCGCTGCTGCTGCGGCACTACGCGCACACCTACGTCGTCCCCGGCGAGCAGCACCCGCGCCGGGCGCCGACGAGCGACCCGTCCGACCGCGACGTGCGCGGGTTCCCGCATAAGCAGGTGGAGGGGTCGCAGTTCCCGACGGTCGGCGACATCTTCTCGGCCAAGCTGAACGGCGACCGCAAGAAGCCGTTTGACATGCGGTCGGTGATGCGGGCGGTCACCGACGCCGACCACGCGCCGTTCGAGCGGTGGGCTGCGTGGCACGACGCCGAGAACGCGATCGTGTGGGAGGCGCGGATCGGGGGGTTCCCGGTGTGCCTGATCGGGCTCGAGTCACGCAACATGGCCCGGGCCGGGTTCGTTCCCGCCGACGGCCCCTCGTCCTGGACGGCAGGAACGCTCTTCCCGCAGTCGTCGCGCAAGGTGGCCCGCGCCATCAACGCGGCGAGCGGCAACCGGCCGGTTGTCGTGCTGGCTAATCTCAGCGGTTTCGACGGCTCACCGGAAAGCATGCGCAACTGGCAGCTTGAGTACGGCGCGGAGATCGGCCGGGCGGTCACCAATTTCCGCGGGCCCATCGTCTTCGTGGTGGTCTCGCGCTATCACGGCGGCGCGTTCGTCGTCTTCTCCAAGCGGCTCCACGAAGACATGGAAACGGCCGCGGTGGCCGGCTCGTACGCCTCGGTGATCGGCGGAGCGCCGGCCGCCGCCGTGGTACTTTCCCGCCACGTGGCGGACAGGACCAACTCCGACCCACGGGTCGCGAGCGCGCGGGAGCGGCTCTCGTCCGCCACGGGAAAGGCGCTCGCGGAGGTACACCGCGAGCTGGCCGAGGTGACCGAGGCCGTCCGGGCCGAGAAGCTGAAGCAGGTCGCCGACGAGTTCGACGGCATCCACGACATCACGCGCGCGATGCGGGTGGGATCGGTCGACCGGATCATCGCGCCGGAGCAGCTGCGGCCGTTCGTGATCGGCGCACTGGAACGCCGGCTGCGTGCCCCGGACGGGCGAGAGGCTAGCTGACTGGCCGGCCGGTCCAGCGGTGCGACGGCCGCATGGCGTCGATCGGGGAGCGCGCCTCGAGCGCGGCAGGCGGCGGCCCGCCGCCGGGCCAGCACGCGGTCACGAGGAACGGCCCGCTCCGCCGCCACCAGCCGGGGAACGACTCGCCGGCGGCGGTGCGCACCCGCAGCGCGGACCAGGTGCGCTCCGGCGGGCTCAGCTCGGTCACGTCCACCTCCACCGACCGGGTGTCCTGGCGCAGCCCGGTGCCCAGCACCTTGAGCGCGCTTTCCTTGGCGGACCAGATGAGGTTAGCGGCAACGTCCCTGGCCGGCCCCGGCGGGCCGGCCAGCCGCTGCTCCGCCTGCGTCAGGTAGTCGCCGACGAAGGCGTCGCTGCGCGGCTCGACGAGCTCGACGTCGCAGCCGACCGGGACGGCGCTGTCCGCTACCAGGCAGACGGCACACCCCGCCCGGTCGCTGAGCGACACACCGCGATCCGCTGGCTGGCCGTCGATGTACAGCCGGGGCGCGCCGGTTGGCGCGGCCCTGGTCTCGATCCGCGCGAGCACGCCGGGATCGTCTGGCCAGCCGAGGGCCTTCGCCACGGCTTGCTTGAGCGTCCACCGGCCGAGCAGGAAGTCGGTTCGCCGCTTGGTGTACCGGAGCAGGTCAGCCCGGCCGCGCTCGGCCGCGCTGAGCCAGCCGGCGCCGGCAGGCAGCTGATCCTCGCCGCGCGCGAGCCACCAGGTGGCAGGCGGTTGCCCGGCCTCGCGGTCACGCCCGGTTCCCGGC
>DASWAE010000124.1:0-20387 GCA_036391275.1 Trebonia sp. | reverse complement strand
TGTGTTAACCCGCCCGCCTTATTAGCTGGCCGGCGCTGTCCCGCTTCCGCGGTATGTGCTAACCCGCCCGCCCTGGCCGGCCGGCGCTGTCCCGCTTCCGCGGTAACGGCATGACCGCGCTGTAGGAGTTCTGCGCGGGCGGCAGAGCGATCGACGCGAGCGCGCTCGGCACCGGCAGGAGCGAGGTCACCGGCGCGGACATGCCGCCGGTTCCCGAGGTCACCGCGCGCACGGCGTAGAGCGGCCCGGAGCCGGCCTGCGGCGTGATGACGATCGCGAACGGGTCGCGGCCGCTCGCTGGCCTGGGCACGGCCACGGCGAGGGTGTGGCCCGGCTTGACCGTCACGGAACCTCCGCCTGGCAGCGTCGTGACGGTACCGTCCGGGCTGATCACCGAGATGCTGGCCCGCGCGGCCGCCGCTGGCGCGGTGAGCAGCAGGCCCACCGTGACCCCGCGGCCGGCCGGGTTCCCCGCCACCACGCCCTGCTCGGTAACCGGGGGCACCGCGGTGGTGAACGCGCCCATGCCCGTGCCATGGACCAGCACGCTCGCGACGATCGGCACGTTAGACGTCAGCTTCAGCCCGGCCGCCGCGGCGCCAAGCGAGTTGAGCGTCACCGGGGTGGCCGCCCCCGCCGACGCGTCGACCGGGGCGGAGGGAAACTGCGGCACGGCGCCTGCCGGGGTGTACGCCACCACGTTCACCTGCGCGTCGGTGGAACCGGGTACCACCACGAACAGCCTGGCCGCGCTGCTCGCCACGGTGAGGCCGGGGATCACCAGGCTCCTCGCCGGGGCGGCCGCCTGCGGCAGCCAGGCGCCGCCCGCGGCGCCACCCTGCCAGACGGAGGCGGCTACCTGGCCGGTGGTGGCCTGCACGTGCAGTGCCAGTGCCTGGGAGCCGGACACGAACGGCGTGACGTTCTCCGCCGCGAACTGGCCGGGTGCGACCGTGATGGCGTTGCTCAGCCCGTTCTGCTGGCCGGTGTCCGTGAGGATAGTCACGTCCACGCTGGCCGCGACGTTCCCGGTGTTCATCAGGTACAGCCGGGTCTGCGTGGCCCCGTCCGACTGCCCGGTGCCCGCGAACCACATGTCAGAGCCCGGATGAGTGCAGCTCACCAGGCCGGTGCCCGAGGCGTCCGACCGCTCCGCCTCGAACCCCTCGGCCATCTGGCCGGTCGCCGCCACGGCGGCGCCTTCCCCGCCGGGGACGCTGACCGTCTTCACCATGCCGAGCCCGGTGACGGCCGGTTCCGTTGCCTTGGTGCCGGCGCCCGACGACGTGGACGGCTTGGCAGCCGCCGAGGCCGTGCCGGCCGGGGAGGACGTGCCCGTCGGAGAGGCTGTGCCGGCTGGAGAGGCTGTGCCGGCTGGAGAGGCGGTGCCGGCTGGAGAGGCGGTGCCCGTCGAGGACGGCGTGCCGCTCGTCGTTCCGCTGGCGGCAGGCGCGGCGAGGACCGCGCGGAACGCCGCGTCGCCGGCTGGCGTGGCGGCGGTGGCCCGAGAAGCTGCCGGGGTGCCGTCCGCCGTATGCGGCGGCAGCGCGATCATCGTGATCCGGCCCGCGCCGGTACCCGCCGCGGACGGCGGGCAGGACCTGGTGACGGACGCCACCGCGGCACTCTGGCCGCCCTGGACGGCGACCCGGGCAGGACCAGGCTGGGTCAGCTGGGCGACAAGGAACACGACGAGGATCACGAGTGCTACCGCCCCTGGCAGGGCGAGGCGGCGCATCAGGGCTCACCGTCCCCGTCGGAGCGCTTGCCCGCTCCGCGCCAGCGGCTGGGCCGGCCGTGCTTGGCGGCGCGGTGCGAGTGCCGCTGCGCCCTGGACGACGATGCGGCGAGCGGCGCCGCGCCGGACCCGGTGCCAGGCACCGGACCGGACCCGGTGCCTGGCGCGGGCCTGGTGTCCTGGCGGTCAGGTACGGCGTGCGCATCGCCCGGCAGCGGCCACTCGCCGGACTCCCATGGCGGCAGGGGCGCGGGCTGCTGACTGGCCGGCACGGCGGGCTGGCCACCCGTTGGCGCGGTCGGCTGGCCGCCGGTCCGCGCGGTTGGCTGAGGCCCGGTCCAGGCAATCTGCTGAGGGCCGGTCCAGGCGGTCGGCTGGCCGCCCGTCCGCTCCGTCGGCTGGCCGCCCGTCCGCGCGATTGGCTGGCCGCCCGTCCGCCCCGTCGGCTGGCCGCCCGTCCGCGCGGTCGGCTGGGGGGCAGTGGCCGCCATCGGCTGGCCTGGAGCCGGCGTCACCGTCCGTTGCGGGCCGGTCTCCCACGGGTAGCGCAACTGCGCACCCGTCGCGCGGACTTCGCTCCGCGAGACCGTGGGCTGCGGCCCGGTCTCCCGGGCGTACCGCGGCTGCGTCCCGGTCGAGCGTGTCCCGGTCGAGCGTGTCCCGGGTGTCACGGGCGGCCTTGTCCCCCACGCGTCCTCAAGCGGGGCGTCGCAGGCGCTCGCCGCGGTGGCCCGGGGACGGCTGCCCCAGTCGCCCGCCATGTCCCACGGCGCGTCATGCGGGTCGCCGTCCGGCAGGTCAGGCGCGCTCACCCGCTCACCGCGCGGTTCCTCGGCCACATGGGCCGCGGTTAGGCCGGCCGCGGTCTCCTGCTCGGCACCGTCCGGCTCGCTCACGCCCGGGTCCGCCGCGGCTCCGGGCGGCTGGCCGGCGCGGCGCCTGCGGGCGACCCCGGGCTGGCCGGCGTCGCCTGCCGCCCGGCGCCTGGCGCCGCGGATCACCGCGGGCCGGGCGGTCCGCTGGGCGGCGGTCGCCGCGCGCCTGCCGTTCCTCGCCTCGCGCAGGGCGGCAAGCGTTTCAGCTTCCTCGACCGGGTCGACGCGCTTTCCCGGGAGGGCGAGCAGGCAGATGGCGAGCACGGCGATGAGTTCAAGGAAGAGGGAGAGCCCGCGGACCAGGTCGTCGTGGGTGATCGAGAGCCGGCCGCCGCCCGGCGGTAGCACGAACCCCTGCGCCCAGCCGTCGACCGGCGAGGTGAGCGGCTTGAGCGCGCGGCCGTTCAGTTTCGCGGTCCAGCCGCCGTACGGCTCGGCGAGCACCAGGGTGCCGCCGGTGGCGGGAACGGTGATCACGCCCTCGTTCAGTGCGCTCGAGGTCAGCGCTGTCGTGGTGCCGTCCGGCGCTATCGCGCGGACGCGGGCGACCGGGCCGGTCACCTGCCACAGGTCGTAGGTTGGCGCCTTGCTCAGCGCCACCAGGCCGATCGCGGCGTCGAGTCGCTGGGCGAGGACCGGGCTGACCGGGCCGGGCAGCAGCACCCACCTGATCCCGAACTCGCCGAGGACCAGGCCGGGATCGCCCGAGTACGCGTCGTCCGGCGCGCCGAGCGCCGCGACCTGGCGGCTCAGTGCCGCTCCAGCCGCCGGGTCAATGCCGAACTCGGGGGTGCCCAGGGTCGGGTCCCCCTGGCGGACGACCATGTAGTCAAGCCCGCCGCGCGCCAGGGCGCCGTGGTCTGGCCGCAGGATCAGCGTGCGGTACTGCTGGCCCGAGGCGGAGGCCGCGGCCACGAAGGCGGGGAGCACCGGCGCGGTGACGCTGCCCACCGGTCCTTGCACGCCGTCCCTCACCCAGTAAGCCGCGGCGAGCACCGGGGTAACCGCCGCGGCGGCGAGCGCGGCGACGGCGGCCAGCCGCACGGGGCGGCCGTACCGGGCGGACCGGTGCGGCGCGGCGGCCTGCCCGCCGGGGCTCTCGATATCGCCAGCGTTCGCCGCGATGGCCGAAAGCCGCTCCGCGGCGGGCGCAGCGGCGAGCAGCAGCCCGAGCGCGGCGAGCGCCACCGCGACTCCCGGCCAGCCGGCGGACGCCTGGCCGCCGGCCGGCGGCGTCACGCTGATCCTGCTGACCAGCGTGGCTGTGAGCAGGCCGACGCCGGCCACGGTCCAGCCCGCGATGACAATGCCGGTGCGCCGGCCGTGCAGCACGGTCGCGACCAGGGCGAGGCCGAGCCCGAGGGTCACCCAGAGCGGTGGCACGCCGGGGCCGCCGGGACTGAGGGCGAGCAGCGCGGCCGGGGTCAGTCCCGCCGTGGTAAGCCCCCGCGGCGCCAGGCCCGCCTCGGACAAGAAGGCCGCCGGGCTGGCCAGCAGGTGCAGCGACCAGGGAAACAGCACCAAGAACGGCGTGACGATGACGATGCACGGGTTCAGCGGGTCGACCGTGGTGAGCCACCGCCGTGCGGCGAGCGCGCCGGCCGCGAACGCGACGCCGAGGACCCAGGTCAGCGGGGCGAACGCCGACGCAAGGGCGACGAGCAGCCCGGTCGCCCAGGCGGCGCGGCGGGCCTGTCGCGGTGCGGCGGTTAGCATCCGGCCCGCGCTGACGGCGATCAGCGGGAGCAGGACGAACGCGGCTGACGTGCCGAGGCGGCCCGCCGCCACGGCGCCGGTGGCGACGGGCAGCAGCGCATAAGAGGCGGCGACCAGCATCCGGGCGGGGGTAGCGGTAACGAGCCAGCGGCTCGCCAGGTAGGCGGTCAGGCCGGCCAGCGGCACGCAGCCGAGCAGTAGCACGTCCACCGCGAGCCGCACCTGGCCGCCGAGGATGGTGGCGAGCCCGGCCACGACCGCCAGGTACGGCGGGCTAGCTGCGGCGGAGCCCACGCTCACCGCGTGGAACCCGGCCAGGTACTCCCGCCAGAGCGCCGCGGCGCCTCCCCAGGCGGGCACGAGCGCGCCGCCGCCGAGCGGGCTGGTGTCAAGCAGCCGCCGCTCGGCGATGAGGGAAATGAGCAGCAGCGCGGCGAACAGCTGGACGCCCGGGTGCCCGATGACCCGGCGGATCACCGACTGGCTGTCGACGAACTGCTCGTCCTCTTCTGACTCCTCCGCGGTCGCCTGATGCCGGCCGCCCGTGACCTGCGGCGGGCCGTTCGAGATGAGCCCGGCGATCTTCTCCGCGAGCCGGGAAAGGGGGCGCGCGGGCTGGATGAACAGGCGCACGGCGGCATACCCGTCCGCCATCGTGCGTGCTCGCCGACGACGGCCGCGGAATAGCCGGACCGGGTGCCCGAACAGCGACAGCACGGAGAACGCGTACGCGGCGGCCTGGTCAACCTGCTTGGTGAGCAGGAAGTAGGCGGCGCGGATGAGGTACCCGAGGACGCAGCCGCCGACGATCCGGAGCATCGCCAGCAGCGGAAGGTTGACGGCGAGGACATAGAGCGCGTTCTGCCGGTCGAGCAGGCGGGCGTCGCCGTCGACGGGCCTGCGCCGCCGCCCGGCGAGCTCGTGATGATAAAGCACGGCGTCGGTGACCACCTGCACGCGCGCCCCGGCCGCCTGGACCCGCCAGCAGAAGTCGACGTCGTCCCGGAACAGCTTGAGTGCGGGATCGAACCCGCGGAGCCGGTCCCATACGTCGCGCCGGACGAGCATGCCGGCCGAGCTGACCGCGAGCACGGCGCGCTTGTGGTCGTGCTGGCCCTGGTCGATCTCGCCCGGGTCGATGCCGGTGACGCGGCGGCCCGCCCGGTCGATGGACACGCCAACCTCGCGGAGCGTCCGCCGGTCCTGGCCGTCGAGCACCTTCGGCCCGAGGACCACGATCGTGCGGTCCTTGCTCGCCGCCCGCAGCAGCCGGTCAAGCGCGTCCGGGGCCGGCTCGCAGTCGTCGTGCAGCAGCCAGAGCCACTCGACGCGCCTCAGGCCCGGGTCGGTCATGCCCGGCCGCCGCCGCGTGGCATGCCGCAGCGCGGCCGTGACCGCCTCGCCGTACCCGGTCGACCGGTCCATGCCGAACACCGCGTCCTCGCCGATCAGCTCGGCGAGGACGGCTCCGCTGCGATCGCGGCTGCCGGTGTCGACCGCGACCGTCTGCTCGACCTGGTAGGTCTGCGCGCGGATCGCCTGGACGAGGCCGGGCAGCAGGCGAGCACCGTCGTGCGAGACGATGATCGCGGTGACGGTATGCCGTGTTTGCGGTGTCGTTGGCAACGGGTCCAGCACAGGTCGGTGAACATGGCCGTCCCGCGAGATGGCAGGCCAGCCTGCTCAGCCCTCCCTGCGGGGGTACCTGTGAACAATACATGGCGTGCACGTGCCCGGCAGGATTACGGCAGCACGTCCCGTATGTTGGCGTTTGTCCGGCCCGTTTGTCCGGCGATTTGCCGTTTAGCCGACTTCGCGCTTGATGCGGCGGCGCTCCCGCTCGGACAGGCCGCCCCAGATGCCGAACCGCTCGTCGTTTTCGAGCGCGTACTCAAGGCACTCGGCGCGAACGTCGCAACTCCGGCAGACCCGCTTGGCCTCCCGGGTGGAGCCGCCCTTCTCTGGGAAGAACGCCTCCGGGTCCGTCTGCGCGCAGAGCGCTCGATCCTGCCAACCCAGGTCTTCCATGTCCTCTGGACGGACGTCAACCTGCGTTAGCGGGACGATGACCTCAGTCACAGCATCCTCCCTCTCGGAGCCCCCTTGACCCTCATCGTCTTCCCGCGACGACGAGAATCACACCAATGAAATTACACCCGCGTGTCTTGCTTTAAGTCAAGCGCGGAAGGTGGTATTGGCCCCCGGCTTGTCCCGGATGCGCAGTAAGTCCCGCAAAAACTTCGCTGCGTACACGGGCAACCACGGTTCGTGCGGGGAACTGCGGTGCGGGGGGTCGTCCCCACCGGGGATAATCAACTATGCGGATTACCGTGCTTGCCGGCGGGATCGGTGCCGCGCGCTTCCTGCGCGGCCTCCTGGCGGCCGCCCCCGACGCGACGATCACCGTCATCGGCAACACCGGCGACGACATCACCCTGTTCGGCCTGCGGGTCTGCCCCGACCTGGACTCGGTGATGTACACGCTCGGCGGCGGCAGCAACGAGGAGCAGGGCTGGGGCCGGGCGGGCGAGACCTTCAGCATCAGGGACGAGCTCGCCGCCTACGGCGCGGGCCCTGCCTGGTTCACCCTCGGCGACCGCGACTTCGCCACGCACATCCGGCGCAGCCAGCTGCTCGCCGAGGGCAAGCCGCTGTCCGAGGTGACCCGCATCCTCTGCGAGCGCTGGCAGCCGGGCGTCCGGCTGCTGCCGATGTCGGATGACCGGGTGGAGACCCAGGTCACGCTCAAGACAGACGCCGAACGAGGGCCTGGTTCCCCCGTCAGGGAAACGATCCACTTCCAGGAGTGGTGGGTCCGGCTGCACGCTGCCGTGCCCGCGGAGGCGATCACCCCGGTCGGCGCCGACGTCGCCGCGCCCGCGCCCGGCGTGCTCGAGGCGATCGAGGAGGCGGACTTCGTGCTCTTCCCGCCGTCCAACCCGGTGGTGTCCATCGGACCGATCCTGGCCGTCCCCGGCATCCGGGCCGCGGTGGCGGCAAAGACCGTGGTCGGCGTGTCCGGGATCATCGGCGGCGCCCCGGTGCGCGGCATGGCCGACGCCTGCCTGGCCGCGATCGGCGTGGAGACCTCCGCCGCCGCCGTCGCCGCGCACTACGGGGCCGGCCTGGTCAACGGCTGGCTGGTCGACGAGCAGGACAAGGCCGCCGTCGACGACCCGGCACTCGATGGCATCGCGGTGCGTGCCCTACCGCTCTACATGCGGGACCTGGCGTCGTCGGCCGCCATCGCCCAGGCGGCCATCGACCTGGCAACGGAGCTGACCACGGAGCTGACCCGATGACGCAGTCGTCTCCCGGGGGGACGACCCCCCGTACCGCCCGGGGCGCGCCCGATGGCCCCGCCACCGTATCGGGCGCGCAGTCGTCTCCCATCCCCACCGCCCCGGGTCAGGCACCCGACCCGCTGCACGTTCTCGGCGTCGCCGGGATACCGGAGATCACCCCGGGAGCCGACCTCGCGGCGCTGATCGCCGAGGCGGCGGTCGCCCCCGGCGGCCCCGGGCTGCTCGACGGTGACATCCTCGTGATCACCTCGAAAGCGGTCAGCAAGGCCGAGGGCCGGGTCGTCGCGATGTCCAGGGAGGACGCGATCGCGGCGGAAACGGTGCGCGTGGTGGCCAGGCGGGGCGCGATGACGATCGCGCAGACCCGGCACGGGCTGGTGATGGCCGCCGCCGGGGTGGACGAGTCCAACACCGCCCCGGGCACCGTGGTGCTGCTGCCGGAAGACCCGGACGAGTCGGCGCGCCGGCTGCGCAAGGGGCTGCGCGCACGGCTCGGCGTGACGGTCGGGGTTGTGATCACCGACACCTTCGGCCGCCCCTGGCGGGCCGGGCAGACCGACACCGCGATCGGCGCGGCGGGGCTGCTGCCGGTGCGCGACCACCGGGGCGAGACGGACGCCTGGGGCAACGTGCTCGACGTCACCGTGGCCGCGGTCGCGGACGAGATCGCGGCCGCCGGCGACCTGGTTAAGGGCAAGGCACTGCAGGTACCGGTGGCGGTCGTGCGCGGGCTGCCCGACCTCGTGACGGACGCCGACGGCCCCGGGGCCCGGGTGCTCGTGCGGCCGTCGAGCGAGGACATGTTCCGGCTCGGCGCGGCCGACGTGCTGCCCGCGCGGCGCACCGTCCGCGCGTTCACCGCGCAGCCCGTCGACCCCGCGGCGGTCGAGCGGGCGATCGCCGCCGCGCTGACCGCCCCGGCACCGCACCACAGCGAGCCCTGGCGGTTCGTGGTCGTGTCATCGCTGACCGCGCGGCTGACGCTGCTCGACGCCATGGCGGACGCGTGGGTGGCCGACCTGAGCGGGGACGGGTTCACCGAGGAGCAGATCGCGCGCAGGCTCAAGCGCGGCGAGCCGCTGCGGGACGCGCCGCTCATCATCGTCCCGTGCCTGGAGCTTTCCGCGATGCACGCCTACCCGGACGCCCGCCGGACCCGCGCGGAACGCGAGATGTTCGTGGTCTCGATGGGCGCGGCGGTGCAGAACCTGCTGGTCGCGCTGGCCGTGGAGAACCTCGGTTCGGCCTGGATATCGTCGGCCCTGTTCTGCCAGGACGTCGCGGCGGGCGCCCTTGGCCTGCCCGACGGCTGGCTGCCGATGGGCGCGGTCGCCGTCGGCCACCCGGCCGCGCCGGCGTCCCCGCGGCCCCCGCGCGACCCGGCCGCCTTCACCCTGAACCGCTGACGAGGTTCGGCCGGCCTGTCGCCGGCCTCGTCCGCCAGAACCATCAGCACCTTCGCTCGCTTGCGACGCTGGCCCAGTGATCGTGTGCATCTGATCGCGGAATCCCGCTATTAACTGCACACGATCCTCATGGTCAGCCGGCTCCAGCCCGCGGCGGCGTCCGTGTTAGCGATCAGGCCGGTTCCATGCCGTAGCGGGCCATCAGCGCGCGCTCCTCCTCGGGGGCGGGCGGGTTCTCCCGCGACCACAGCGCGTCGAGTTCGGCGAAGTACGCGTCCATCGCCGGGGCGTGCAGCACCAGCAGCCGCGCGGGCTCGTCGCCGTCGTTGCCGAAGGTATGGCCCGCCCCGCGCGGCACGAGCAGGAAATCGTCCGGGCCGCCGCGCTGCTCCACCCCGTCGAGCACGAACGTGATCGTCCCGTCGAGTACCCAGAAGGCCTCCGAGCAGTTGACGTGCCGGTGCGGCAGCGGACGCCGTCCGCACGGCGGCAACGTCCGCTCCATCAGGGAGAAGTCGCCGCCCGTCTGCGCCGCGACGGCCTTGAACGCCATCACGCTCCCCCGCGCCGTGACGGCCTTGCCCTGCCCCGCGGAAATGATGCTCGGCTCGCTCACACCGCCTGCTTACAGCTGCCCACCACCGCGCGCAACGTGATGTTGCTATCGTCGGCGTGCCGGGTGACGCAGGTAACCCCGGCACGATGTCATGCCCGGGTGCCGGACATGAGCTCGGCGGCGCGCGCTACCAGGGCGGGGCGGTCGGTCTTGCGGTTGGCGTTGAGCGGGAACTCGGTTAGATGGTGGAAGGTCCGGGGGATCTGGTACTGCGGGAAGAATGTCGCGAGCTCGGCGATCAGCGCGGTTGGCGGACGCTGGTCGCCCAGGTAGAAGGCGACCAGTTCGCCCCCGACCGCGACCGCGACCGCGTCCCGCACACCTTCGCACCGGCGAAGTCCCCATTCGACCTCGGCAAGCTCCACCCGGACGCCCCTGATCTTGACCTGGTGGTCGCGCCGGCCCAGGTAAGCCAGGTCTCCCGTTGGCAGCACGCGGACCATGTCCCCTGTCCGGTACCAGCGCTCGCCGTCGTGGTCCGCGAAACGGCCGGCGTTGTCGGCGGGGTCGAGGTAGCCGGGGAACATCTGGGTGCCCGTCACGCACAGCTCGCCCTCCCGCGGGTCCGGGTGCCCGTCCGGTCCGAGCAGCACGTACCGCATTCCCGGGTGCATGGCGCCGATCGGCACGATGTCGTTGACGCACAAATCGGCCGAGGTGACCGAGTCCCAGCGGTAGACGCTGCACGAGATGGTCAGCTCGGTGGGCCCGTAGAGATTCTCGACCTGTGACCGCGGCGCGGCGGCCTGCCATTCGGCCGCGTCATGGCGCAGCAGCGGCTCGCCGCAGAACAGGCTCAGACGCAGGCTCGGCAAGTCCCCCGGGGCAAGCCCGCGCAGCCGCCCGACGAAGGAGATGAGGCTGGGCGAGGAAAACCAGACGGTGATGCCGTGTTGCGCCACGAACTCCTTGAGGCTGGCGTACGCCTGCGGCCGCACGCACACCAGGGTGCCTCCGCAGCCCCAGGCGGTGAACATGTCGAACACGGACAAGTCGAAAGTCAGGTCGAAGGTCTGCGAGAACACGTCGTCGCAGGAGAACCCGTACCGCTCGTGGACGTAGCTCAGGTAGGCGCAGACGTTGCGGTGCAGCACCGGGACGCCCTTCGGGCGGCCGGTCGAGCCAGATGTGTACAAGATGTAGGCGACGTCGTCCGGCGCCGCGGCGACTGGGCGTGCCAGCGGCCGGCCCGCAGGCTCGGTGATCACCGGCAAGTGGCCGAGTTCCTCGGCCAGCGCGGGCAGCAGGGCGAGGCTGGCTTCGTCGGTGATAAGCGCGTCCAGGCTGGCCGCGGCCACCATCCGCCGGGTCCGCTCGGCGGGGAATTCCGGGTTCAGCGGAACCACCGCGGCACCTGCGAACCCGGCCGCGAGCAGCCCCGCATAGGCCTGCTCGCCGCGCGCCGCCAGCAGGCCGACCCGACGGGGGCGGTCGCACGCCGCGGTAAGCTCGGCGGCCAGCGCCAGGGCCCGCTCGTAGAGCCACCGGTAGCTGAATCGCCGCGGCCCGATCCGCAGCGCGATCGCGTCCGGGTCGACACTCAGCCCGCGCAGGAACCAGCCGTGCATGCCGTATTGGGCGGGGTCCACGTCGGCTGCCGCGGGCGTGCCCGGGGCTGCCGCCCCCGACGACTCGGTGGACAGATCGGTGTGGGTTGCCATTATTGCTCCTTGGTTCTCGGAGGGTCGTTCGACGTGCTCGGGTACGACGGTCCGGGCGGTCCCGTCAGAATAGCGACGCCTGCCAGGCCGTCTGGGTCCAAGGCGAGCACCAGCCCGCACGCGTTGGCGCCCGGGTCAAGGGGCCGAGTCGGAAGCTTATCGTGGGCGGCAAGCCCCAGCACGTCAAATGATCATCAGCTACGCTCAGCCGCTCCCACCAGCACGAGCACCCTCGATTCGGCTGATACCAGCCACCTGACCAGCGACTTCAGGTTGGAACAACCTCAATGAGATCCACCCGGTATCGCTACACATGCGAGGCAACGGCTGAGAGGACCCGGCAGGTCTCCGCCCACCCCACCGCGGCCGCAGACGAAAGCGACTGTTGAGCGTTGAGCGTTAAGCGTTGAGCGTTGAGCGTTAAGCGTTAAGCGTTAAGCCGGACGCTTGCCAAATCGCCAGATTCCCAGAAATCGTTGCTACTGTGATGGTACCGTGATGGCGCAAGGCTTATACATAGTTACCGAATAGCCTGATCGGAAAACGAGGATGAAAACGACCGTAATTCGGCCTGATGAACTAGGCGCCAGCGAAGAAGATTTGTGGCGCAAATTTCAGACCTCGATTCCGCTGCTGGACTACCCTTGGTTCTCGTTGACTTACATACGTGCCCTATGTCGTTGGGAGGAACGCGGGCGTGTCGCTATCGTAGAGGATAATGGCGCGATACGTGCGTTTATTCCTTATACGACAGCTGACGATGGGGCAGGCTCCACGCTCGGCGACGGCTGGTCGAACCTGGATGGTCTGATTTCATCCAATTACCCCATCAATCTAAGGCCCGTAATTCGCAGCCTTGGATTGGATGTATGGCGCTTTCGGCATGCGCCAGCAGGGCTTCATCCTCTGGATCCGCACCGTTACCAAGGCAGCCATCATGAGGACTTGATTTACGTCGCCGATCTGCGCGATGGCTACGAGGGCTACAAGCGAAGCCTGCCGAAAAATGGCGCGAAAGCAGTATCGCGCGCGGCGACTTCCCGACGAGCCCTGCAGCGCGAGGTAGGCGAAGTATCCTTCGAATGGAACAGCAAAGATCCATCCCACCTATCACTGCTATTCGACTGGAAATCCAGTCAGTTCGACAATGTGCGCCGGTGGTGGTCACGGCCATCCGTCAAAACACTTCTTCATGATCTGGCCGATAGCGATAGCGAAGATTGTTCAGGCCTTACCAGTGTGCTCTACGCCGGCACGGAACCAGTTTCCATTATCTTGAGTCTTAGGCGTGACAATATCCTCGCCCCATGGTTTATAGCATATAACTCTGAATATTCTCGCTTCTCGCCCGGAACGATAGAGTGGTATTCGCTTATCGAGGAAGCAGCCACTCGCGGAGTGACTTCCGTCGATTTCGGCTTCGGCGATTACTCGTATAAGCAGCGATTTGGAAATTCCACATACAATGCGCATGGCGGGGGCGTATGGCCAAGCCGCATGGAGGCAGCGGCTCATTCGTTTTACCGAAGAGCGTTTGGATGCTGCAGTAGCAGGTCCCGCGATTAGCGACACCGAGAATCAAACGTAACCCAATGGTGCGGCAGGCGGGATCGAATCCCCACGCCGGCCTCCCGTCGGCCGAGGACTTTGCTGGCGCTGGCACCGGCCGTCGTCGAGGAGACGGAGCCCGAGCTGCGCCGTGCCAGTTGCGTGTTCTCGTGCGGGACGGGTTGGCTACCGGGAGAGGATGGGGAGACCCTGGCGTACCGACGTGCAGACTCCGTCGCTTGCCTCCGCCGCGGCGATGCGCTCCGCGCTCGGGGTGCCGTACAGGGTGGTGCGCTGGCGGAGCGGGCGGTCGAGCGGTGCGACGATGTTGCGCAGGTCGGTGATCGTCTTGTATGAGCCGTTGTCGGCGCCGGCCATCCGGCTGATCGTCTCCTCCATGAGGGTGCCGCCCAGGTCGTTGACGCCGCCGCTGAGCACGTCGCGGCACAGCTCGTCGCCGAGCTTGACCCACGAGCACTGGATCGAGTCGATCGCCCCGTGCAGCATGATGCGGGACAGCGCGTGCACCGCCCGGTTCTCCCGCCGGGTGACGCCTGGCCTGGCCAGGCCGGCCAGGTAGATCGGCGCGCTCGTGTGCACGAACGGGAGCAGCACGAACTCGGTGAACCCGCCGGTCTGCCGCTGGATGCCCCGGATCACCCGCAGGTGACCGACCCAGTGGTGCGGCGCGTCCACGTGCCCGTACATCATCGTCGCGGACGTCCGCATGCCCAGCTGGTGCGCGGTCGTGATGACCTCGATCCAGTCCCTGGCTGGCAGCTTGCCCTTGGTAAGAACCCAGCGCACGTCGTCGTCGAGGATCTCGGCGGCGGTGCCGGGCAGCGAGCCCACGCCGGCCTCCTTCGCGCGCTGCAGCCACTCGCGCAGCGGCAGGCCGGTGCGGGCGACGCCGTTCATCACCTCCATCGGGGAGAACGCGTGGACGTGCATCTCCGGGGTGCGGCGCTTCACCTCGGCCGCGATGTCGAAGTACGCCGTGCCCGGCAGGTCGGGGTGAATGCCGCCCTGCATGCAGACCTCGGTCGCGCCCGCTGCCCAGGCCTCCTCCGCGCGCTCACCGATCTGGTCGAGAGACAGCGTGTAGGCGTCCGCGTCGGTGCGGCGCTGCGCGAAAGCGCAGAACCGGCAGCCGGTGTAGCAGACGTTGGTGAAGTTGATGTTCCGGGTGACGACGAACGTCACGTCGTCGCCGTTCACCTCGCGGCGCAGCCCGTCGGCGATCGCCGCCAGGGCGTCCAGGTCGTCGCCGTCGGCGGCGAGCAGGGCGATCGCCTGGTCGTCGGTGAGTGCGGCAGGATCCCGCTCGGCCTGGCGCAGGGCAGCGGCGATCTCGCCTGGGCGGGCGACCGCGGGCGCGTGGGCAGCGGCTCCCCTTTCCGCCCCGGCGCGCGCCGCTGTCGGTGCCGCTTCGGTATCGGCCGAACGGAAGCTGGTTACTTCCTCCCCCACCATTTCCGTCTCAGGCACGCCGGACGCAGTCAGCCGCTTCGAACTCTCTTTTTCCTGGTGGTCACGACCATGATTCTCTGTGGCGGAGGCAGGAAAAAGAGAGTTCGCCCGTTCCGATACTTCATCCCAGTCGCCGTAGACCTCGCTGAAATCGTCGCGGCGGTCGGCGGTGCGGCCGATAATGTCGATCGAGACGTGCAGGTCGACACGCCCTGAGGATGCGCCCCAGCCGCCGTCAGGCTCCTGCCAGGGGCGGCCCTGGGGGACCGCGGACTCGTCCGCGAGGCCGGTGGCGGGGTCGGCGAGGGCAGCGACGTGCGCGGCGACGCGCGGGTCGAGCCACGGCTCGCGGATGTAGGGCGGGTAGATGGTGAGCCGTTCCCGCAGCGTGAAGCCCGCGGCGGCGGTGATCGTGGCGAGCTCGTCGATCTGCGGCCAGGGGCGCTCGGGGTTCACGTGGTCCGGGGTGAGCGGTGAGACGCCGCCCCAGTCGTCGATGCCCGCGTCGAGGATGAGCTGGTGCTCGTCTCCGATGAGGTTCGGCGGCGCCTGGATGCGGGCCTTGGGCCCGAGGACGAGGCGGGTGACCGCGATCGTGGCGGCGAGGTCCGCGAGCTCCGCGTCGGGGGTGGCGCGCATCTTGGTATCCGGCTTGGCGCGGAAGTTCTGCACGATGACTTCCTGGATGCCGTTGTACTCCCGGGACACCTTGCGCAGCGCGAAGATCGACTCGACGCGCTCGCCCCGCGTCTCGCCGATACCGATGAGGATGCCGGTGGTGAACGGGACGTTGCTGCGGCCCGCGTCTTCCAGGACCCGGAGGCGGACCTTGGGGTCCTTGTCGGGGGAACCGAAGTGCGGCGCTCCCTTCTCGGTGAACAGGCGCTCCGCAGTCGTCTCGAGCATCATGCCCATCGACGGGGCGACCGGCTTGAGACGCTGGAAGTCCTGCCAGGTCATGACGCCAGGGTTAAGGTGCGGCAGCAGCCCGGTCTCCTCAAGGACGCGGATGGCCATCGCCCGGACGTAGGAGAGCGTGTCGTCGTAGCCGTGCGCGTCCAGCCACTCGCGGGCCTGCTTCCATCGGGCCTCGGGCCGGTCGCCCAGCGTGAAGAGGGCCTCCTTGCAGCCCAGCGCGGCTCCTTGCCTGGCGATCTCGAGCACCTCGTCCGGGCTGAAGAAGGGGCTGTCCAGCTTCCCCGGCACGGTCGCGAACGTGCAGTAGCCGCACCGGTCCCGGCACAGCCGGGTCAACGGGATGAACACCTTCTTCGAGTAGGTGATGATGCCCGGCCTGCCCGCCGCCGCGAGCCCCGCGTCCCTGATCCGGGACGCGTAGCCGAGCAGCGTCCTGAGGTCGGCGCCGCGCGCGTGGAGCAGGATCTCCGCCTCGGCTTGGTCGAGCGGCTTGCCGTCCCTGGCCCGGGCGAGCGCCCTGCGCATCGCCGACCCGCTGACCCCGCTGTGATCTCCCGGGGGGACGACCCCCCGGTCCCCCCGGTCCCCCCGGGGCACGTCCGATGAAGAGCCAGTTGTATCGGACGTGCTTTCACCGCGGTCGATACCAGAAGCGCTCATACGTTGAACCATACGGCACGTCAGGGACAGAACATCGGGGCATACCGCGCGCATCCGTCCCTGGTGCCAGCCGCGTTGCGCCAGACTGCCGTGACTCGTCAGTCGTCGGGCGAGCTAGAAGCTGCGGTAGTCGCGGATTGACATGCGAGGGCCACGGCGGGGCGGGCCGCCCGTGCCGTAGCGCGCTATGCCGGAGCCGGCCGCCCTGGTCGCCCTGGTTCCCCGGCTGAGGCCGATGAGCCTGGTGGCGCGGTGCCTGTGGCCCTTGAACGGCTCGAGGAGCGCCAGCATCTCCTCGTCGGTGCTCCGGTCGCGCCCGGCCAGCGCCCAGCCGACCACGTTCTTGAGGTGATAGTCGCCGACGGAGACCGCGTCCGGGTCGCCCGCGGCCCGCTGCCTGGCTTCCGCCGAGGTCCACACGCCGATCCCTGGGATGGTCCGCAGCTTCCTGTCGGCCTCCTCGTGGGTCAGCGTGAGCAGCCGCTCCAGGCTGTCGGCTACGCTCGCGGCCCTGATGATGGTCTCGGCGCGGACGCCCTCCACGCCGGCCCGGTGCCACTCCCATGACGGGATGCGCCGCCAGGTCCCGGGCTCGGGGAAGACGCGCATGCCGCGCGGTGCCGGTCCCGGCGGCAGCGTCCCGTACTTCGCGAGCAGGATCCGCCAGGCGCGATGGGCTTCTAGCACGACGACCTTCTGCTCAAGGATCGCGGGCACGAGCGCTTCCATCAGGCGTCCGGACCGGCCGATCCGCAGCCCTGGGTGCCGCAGCGCGGCGTCCCTGATGACGGGGTGCGCGTCCACGGCGAAACCGGAGACGTCGTCGTCACGGCCGAGGGCGCCGGGTAGTGCGTCGAGCAGCCAGTCCGCGCCTGGGCCCCAGGCTTGGGCCCGCACTCGTGCGGGCGGGGCCGTCCCCTCGCTAGCCTCTCCTGGCGCGGGCGACGGGCCTGGCCGGGCGGAAGGGCGGCCGGGCAGCACGCGGATCGTGGCCGGCCCCTCCGGGGTCAGCGACGTCCGCCAGATCGCACCCGCCTCGTCGGCCTGGAACGTGGGGTCGCCCCTGCCCCGGCCCTGCACCGCGAGCGTGAGCCGGACGTCGACGAGGAACGGCGCGACCCACTCCCGCTCCAGCATCGGCTCAGCCATCGGCACACGCCTATGCTAGACGCGCGGCCGTTTCTCCCTCCGGCAGTTGGCGTGGGAGTTGCGCCCAGCACGCTCGGTCCTGAGGTGCTGCCCGCCTTGGCCGCCGGCCTGCGGAGCAGACGCTGAGTTACAGCAGAGCAGATGCGTAATATCCAGTACTTTTGGTCGCGTGACGCCGCAGATGTGGTGATAATGACTCACCGCAATCGCGGGCGGTTCGCCTGGAGCGGCTTGGCGGGTGGCGCATGCCAGAACACGCCGTCGCCCTAGCCGCCGACCCGGGCGCGACGGACCCAGAGTCCGTGTCCGCGCCGCCGGCCGAGCAGTAGCAAGGACGAGCTTCACAGCGCACAGGAAAGACAGGAGTAACGGAGTGGCTGTCGATTCGACGATCCAGTCGGAGTTGACCGAATTCATTGTGACCACCTATCTCTACGGGGACGTCAAGCGCACGCCGCTCGATGATGAGGACCTGATCGAGGCGGGCATCATCGACTCCACCAGCGTGCTCGAACTTATCGAGTTCCTTGAGTCGCATTTCGGAATTGAGGTCACTGATGCCGAGACCGTGCCGGAGAACCTTGGCAGCATTTCCGCCCTTACTCGGTTTGTCGCGGCTAAGCGTGGTGTTCACGAGTCCGGGCTCGATGCCCTGAGGCGGCGGCGGTGACGAGCGTCCCGCGGCATGGCGGTGACGACGGCGGGACATCCGGGACGGACTGCCCGAACGCCAGCGACTACCTGCTGGCCCGGGGAGCGCCAGGCGACGTGGCCCTCGTTACGCCCGGCGGGCAGTGCACCTACGGTGAGCTGCGAGCCGCCGCCAGCACGCTGGCAGCCGAACTCGCGGCGCTCGAGCTGCCGCCGGGTTCCCGGGTCGGGATCCTCGGCCCCAACTCGCTCTTCTGGGTGGCTGCCTACCTGGCCGTGATGAAGCTCGGCCACGTCGTCGTCCCATTCTCCGACAAGCTCACAGCGGACGGCATCCGCCGCAACGTCGGCGCGGTCGGCTGCCGGGTGATGTTCACGGACCGCAGCGTCGCACGCAGGTTCGCCGCGGCGTTCGACGGCCTCTCCGCAGTTCTCACTGAGGAGAGCCTCCAGTCAGCCCGTGAACCCTGCTGGCCAGATCCGGCCCCGGTCGACCCGGGTACCGACGCCGCCTTGATGTTCACGTCGGGAACGACCGCCAGCCCGAAGGCGGTCCGGGTGACCCACGGCAACATCCAGGCCAATACTGATTCCATCATCGAGAGCCTCGGACTGCGCGGCGACGACCGGATCCTGGTCATCCTCCCGTTCTTCTACTGCTACGGCGCATCCCTGCTGCACACGGCCCTGCGTCTCGGTGGACGCCTGGTCCTCTGCAACTCCTTTGTCTTCCCCGAGACGGCCCTCGACCTGCTTGAGCGGGAGGAGTGCACCGTCTTCGCCGGCGTGCCATCCTCGTTCCAGCTGCTGTTGCGGGCGAGCACGTTCGCGCAGCGGGCCTTGCCGTCGCTCCGGCTCATCCAGCAGGCGGGCGGGAAACTGTCCCCGGTCCTCATCGAAGAGCTCTTGACGGCCGCGCCCGCAGCTCAGCTGTTCGTCATGTACGGGCAGACGGAGGCAACGGCGCGGCTGTCAATTATCGCCCCCGACAAGCTCGCCGAGAGGCCCGGCTCCATCGGCAAGGGCATACCGGGCGTGACGCTGCGGGTGCTCGACGAGGCCGGGCAGCCGGTCCCGCCCGGCCAGCGCGGCGAGATCTACGCGGTCGGCGCGAACATCTCCCCGGGCTACTACGGTGACCCTGCCGAATCCACGGCGAAGTTCACGCCCTACGGCCTGCGGACCGGGGACCTGGCCGTCGTCGACGATGACGGCTACATCTACATCGTTGACCGCCGCGACGACTTCATCAAGTCATGGGGGCACCGCATCTCCAGCCAGGAGGTAGAGGCGGCTGCGCTCCGGATGCCGCAGCTGGTCTCCGTGGCGGTCGTGGGCGTGCCCGATGACGCGGCGGGTGAGACCGTGGCGCTCTTCGCCACGGCCCGGCCCGGCGCCGAGATCACGCCAGCCGACGTCCTCGCTGTCTGCCGCCAGCACCTGCCGAAGCACATGGTGCCCCATTCGGTGGTCATCCTCGAGGCGATGCCAGTCAATGCGAACGGGAAGATCGCCAAGCGGCAGCTGCGCGAGCTGGCCGCACCGCGCGCAGCCCGATGACGCGCCGCGATGACAAGGAGAAGCTCATGGCGAGCCGGCCTGACATGGCGATGAGGGCGTGGCTCAAGGCGGTTGCCCGCGCCCGCGGGAAGTAGCGGACATGCACCAGGCAGTGGGGACCGACATCGTGGCGGTGCCGCGGATCGAGACGCTGATCCGCGACAGCGGAGCATCGTTCCTCAACCGGTGGTTCACGGCACACGAAATCGATTACTGCTCCGGCAAGGCAGTGCCGAGCCGGCACTTCGCGGCCCGGTTCGCTGCCAAGGAGGCGGTGCTCAAGGCGCTGCCAGTGGAGTGGGACGGACCGGTGCCCTGGAAGTCGATCGAGATCGTCAGCCGGCCGCGCGGCGCGCCCTCGGTCCGCCTGCACGGTGCGCTGCTCGCCGCGGCGACCAGGGCAGGGACCAGCGAGATCAGCGTGTCTCTATCGCACTGCGACGAGTACGCGACCGCGACTGCCCTGGTGACTGCGACTTCGGCTGGTGACCCCTGCCATGCGGGCTCGCCCGATGACGAAGACGCACGGTGAACGCCGACTTGTCCGGGCGGGTACTGCGGACGGAGCGAGAGACAAGCCCTGACCGGGCAAAAAATCGGTAAATAACATACTTTGACCCGTTTGCTCAGGTACTCTCGTCCCGAATGAGCCAACTCGCTAACATTAGCACTGAAACGTAGCATCGAGGGACAAATGAGCACTGAGGGCCGTCGCCCCCTGAGCCTGTGGACGCCGCAATCGATGATGTCGAGGTCCGCCCTGCGCACACAGGTCAAATCGCTCCTGGCCAAGGCGGCGACGTGGTGGCCAAATATCTCGATTCTTGAGAGCCTGCCCATATTCGCGCCGAACGGTGCAGGCGCAATGAAAGACCGGAGCGTTCTCACGATTCAGGCAGCTAGTCAGACGTTTCCGCTCATGATTGAAATCCTGAGCAGAACAGGCACCGCGATTAAGGACCCGGCCTCGGTCTCCGCTTTCGCGGACACGGCCGAAAAGCGGGCAGCTGCCCTTGAGCTGAAAAAGCTCTTCGATCAGTACGGAAGCGATAAAGGTAACCCGAACCATAACTATCACTGGCTTTACGGCGCCATCCTCGGAACGAGGAATGCA